>DATBID010000236.1:0-5121 GCA_036557125.1 Bryobacteraceae bacterium
CGGTACCCGGGTCGCTCTCGATGTGAAAAGTCCAGGGATTGGGAATGGAAGGAGCGCTGGTGGATTTACCCATGGTTTTCCTCGCCGGCCGAACCTGCTTTTGCCGTGGTGTAGATATCAATCGTCAATGCTGCGTTATAAAGCGAAAGTGCTGCGCGGTAATGGCGCAGAGGTTTGAGGCTGGGAGGGATCTCAAATTGCACATCCGCAGTTACGGTTTGTCCCGGCCGCACCACGACAGGATCGCGCGTCACCACCAGAGATCCGCCAACTGTCTGCCCCCACTCGTCGAGCCAGGCGGCCACTTTCCTCTTGGCTTCCACGTTCGGCGCCTTGGCCAAACCGACAAGCATGAGGGTTTCCAGATCCACAGGCTCCCGAAGCGGCGCCTCGCAGCGGGCACCCATGGGGAGCGGCACGTTTCCGTTGTTGATCGCCGTGAGTTGGCGTGTGTAGGAAGTGCGCGACCCGGCGATGATGGTGATCGAGGCGGGCTGGAGATCCAGGTCCACTACCTCGGTCACTTGGGCGGTGGCGGGAATGGTTCTTCCGGCAATGCGGATCTCAACCTCATATTGGCCCGCTTCGGTGCGATGATCGAGGTGAAGCGAAGCGGCCACGGAAGCCTGCGCGCCGGGCGCAAGCCGGGCGTAGATGGGGCATTCGGTTAGCGGCGCCTGAGCGGGTCCACGGAGATCTTTGGCATTGATTCCCAGGCTGCGAATTTTCAGTTTTTCGGCGGTGGGATTGACCAAGGGGATCCTGCCGCGCACCGCGCTGGGAGGCCCCGAGAAAAAGAGTTTGCCGCCTTCCGGCACACCCACCTGGACCTTGCCTTCAGCGCCTGCAGGTTGGTCCTGCGCCATGCCCGGTTTCGACTCCCTCTGATTCTATTTTGTTGCTGAATTCTCACCTGCGCGCAACCCGGGTAACCAAATCGCAAGCTCTGCGCGCCTGCCTGCGACGGTATAGACAACTTACCGGAGAAACTACAGGGTGTCAACAGCAAAATACGGAAAAGTATAAAGGAATAGACGAAAGATATAGTTGTTGGATTCTAACGAAAGCACGTCTTACATTTGCCGATATCGGACCGGGCAAATGCGGCCCTTGATCCCTTTCGTGCTACCGTAAGATCCGCATGCCTGAGAGCCGGCGCGATGCGGGGTTGGAGCGCGCGGTCGATTCGTGGGGCCTCGCCGCAGCCATCTTCAATTCGGTTGTGGGTTCGGGGATCTTCGTAGTGCCGGCGGCGCTCGCCGCTTCTATCGGTGCTTACGCACCGTTTGCCTTCCTGCTTTGCGCTGTGGGGATCGGATCGGTCGCCATCTGCTTTGCCGAAGGGGGAAGCCGCATACCCACCAGCGGAGGCCCTTACGGCTACATTCAGGTGGCTTTCGGGCCCGCAGCCGGGTACATCGCTGGCAACTTATATTTGGTTAGCGACCTGCTGGCCTGCGCCAGCGTGGCCGCAGCTCTGGCGGATACGTGCGCCGGACTGGCGCCTAAAATGTGGATGGCGCCGGTACATGCCGCCGTCATTTTGGGCGTCCTCGGCGTCATCACGCTGGTAAATATCGGCAGCGTTGCGTCCGGCACGCGACTGGTGGATGGCGCCACCATTTTCAAACTCGTTCCCCTCGCGATCTTCGTTGTGGCCGGAGCGGCCGCCATTCATCCGACCAATTTGGTGAATTCCGCAAAACCCACTTCAGCCGGTTTCGACCGCGCCGTGATTCTGGCTCTGTTTGCGTTTACCGGCATGGAGGTTCCGCTCTGCGCCAGCGGCGAGATCCGGCAAGCCGCGCGCACCATTCCTCGCGCGCTAGCTATCTCGATGCTCTCAGTCACTCTGCTCTACGCAGGAATTCAGTTCATCGCTCAGGGGATTCTGGGATCGGCGCTGCCCACTTCCGCTTCGCCGCTGGCGGATGCGATGTCGCGCATTCATCCCACGCTCCGCCTCCTGATGTTGGCCGGTGCGGCGGTCTCCATGTTCGGTTACCTCGGGAGCGATGTTCTGGGCACTCCGCGGCTGCTGTTTGCGTTCGCGCGCGATGGTTTTTTGCCGCGCGCTCTGGGGCGCGTCCACCCGAACAGCCGTGTGCCGCACGTCGCGATCCTGGTTTATAGCGCACTCGCCATGGTTCTTGCAGTGACAGGGACCTTCGCTGAATTGGCTGTGCTTTCGACGCTGGGGATCGCCGCCATTTATATCCTCGCCTGTGCCGCGGCATGGAGGTTAGCCCGGCAAGATGTTGCTTTGGCCGGAACGCCGCTCGGCTTCCGCTGGCTGGGTGCCGCAATGGTGACTGGTATTGGAAGCATGCTGTTGTTGATCGCCCTGGCCGAGCGTGCGGAAATCTTAGGTCTCGCTGGAGTAGCCGCCGGCAGCGCTTTGATATACGCCGTGATGAGCCGGCAGCGGAAGTCCAAGCGCGATCCGGCGCCCGCGGCACTTTGACGCATCTTTGATTCGCGGCTGCAGAGTGTGCGTGGGCGGGAGGTGTATACTAGCAGGATTTGGGATGGCTTCGCGGGCACTTCTTATCGGCACGATTGTGATTACGAGCGTGCTGCCGCTACAGGCGCAGAGCACGGATGGCGGCGGGCTCCACTTGATCCCGGTGCAAGGCAACGTCTATCTGCTGATGGGTCCTGAAGGAAACATCACGGTGCAAACGGGGAGCGATGGGGTCCTGCTGGTGGACACGATGACTGGGCCCTCCGCGCCCCGCATCGCAGCGGAGATTAAGAAGGTTTCCTCGTTGCCGATCCGTTTCATCATCGATACCAGCGTGGATGGCGATCATATCGGCGGCAATGAGGCGCTAGCGAAAATGGGCGCGCCGGGAGCCTCGCCCACCGATACTGGCGGCGCCACCATCATTGCGCAGGAAAACGTAGTCAACCGCATGGCGAAGCCGGCCCGGCCCGGGGAAACTCCCAAAGCCACGCCCGGCCTTCCCAATGACGAATACTTCACGCCAACGAAGGATTTTTACTTTAACGGCGAACCTGTCTTCGTGATCCACGAGGCGAATACCCACACCGATGGCGACAGCATCGTATTGTTCCGCCGTTCGGACACCATCAGCACGGGCGATATCTTCACGCCGGAACGCTACCCCGTGATCGATGTCGAGCGGGGGGGCAGCGTTCAGGGGATGCTCGACGCGTTGAACGATATTTTGCATCTTACGGTTCCCGCGCGATTGCAGGAAGGCGGCACGAGGGTAATTCCCGGCCATGGGCGGCTGTGCGACGAAGCCGAGGTGGTGGAGTACCGCAACATGATTACGATTGTCCGCGACCGCATTCAGGACATGATCAAGAAAGGCATGACGCTCGAACAGGTGAAAGGCGCCAGGCCCACGCTCGATTACGATGTGCAGTACGGTTCGGGGGATGCTTTCGTGGAGGCGGTGTATCAAAGCCTGCACAATCCGCCGGTACGCGGCAGGAATTAAGTAATGGTGAAGGGAAAGGTCGCATGCATCGTGGCTGCGCTAGTGGGCGTATCGGGTTTATGTGCGCAAGGGTCGCCGCAGCCTCCCCGCTCCGCCAAGGCTGCCGCGCCCGTGGATTTCACGGGCTACTGGGTTTCTCCGGTGATGGAAGACTGGAGATGGCGAATGGTCACGCCCCTCAAAGGGGACTTCGCCAGCATTCCCATCAATCGCGCCGGGTATGACCTTGGTATGCAATGGGATCCGGCAAAGGACGAAGCCGCGGGATCGCAATGCAAAGCGTACGGCGCGCCGGCCATCATGCGGATTCCGGGGCGCGTACATATTACCTGGCAGGACGATAACACTCTGAAGGTGGAAACCGATGCAGGAACGCAGACCCGGTTATTCCACTTCAACGCGAAAGCGCCTGCGAATGAGCCTGCAAGCTGGCAAGGGTACTCCGAAGCCAATTGGGAGCGGCCGGTGCGCGGAGAAGGCGATCCCCGCAATGACGTGCCGCCGATTTTTTCCACCCGCACCGGTCTGCGCGGCAAATCGCTGGAGGTGGTGACCACGCATTTGCGCGCGGGCTACCTGCGGAAAAACGGCGTGCCTTACAGCGAAAACACCAGGGTCGAAGAGTTTTACGATTACCGCACTGCGCCCGACCGCACGCCGTGGTTCACTGTCACGACGGTAGTGCACGACGCCAAATATCTGAACGTGCCGTTCATCACCAGCACCGATTTCAAGAAGGAGCCGGATGGTTCGCGCTGGCATCCGACGCCGTGCGAAGTGCGCTGAAGGGATTCGGAGTGATGCGAGGAAGAATTGTTCTAGCTTTGGTTGCGCTAACGACTCCGGCATTGGCCCAAGTGGATTTCACAGGAGAATGGGCGCCCGCCTATCATGAAGACGCTCCGGAGCGGATTCCGGGGCCTGAAATTGGCGACTACATGGGCTTGCCCATCAACAATGCTGAGCGGCTGCGCGCCGATAGTTATGATGCCGATCGCATTTCGGTCGTTACCGAATACGAGTGCCGGCCGCATTCGGCAGATTACGGTATGCGCGGGCTGGGAGATTTGCGAGTCACGCGCGAGATCAACCCGATCACGCAGGAACTAATGGCCTTCCACACCTACATGCCGGCCTGGGGCAGCGTGCGCACGATCTGGATGGACGGGCGCCCGCATCCGCCGGATTATGCAGAGCACACCTGGCAAGGCTTTTCTACCGGCGTTTGGGACGGCAACACGCTCATCATCACCACCACACATCTGAAGGCGAATTACTACCGGCGGAACGGAATTGAAAGCAGCGACCAGCGCACGGTCACCGAATACTGGACGCGGCACAAAGACTACCTTACTGTAGTGACACACGTGGTTGATCCCGTGCTACTGAGCGAGCCGCTGGTGCGCAGCCAGAATTGGACGCTCGACCCGGGCCAGAAAACGCAACGCATGTTTTGCGAGTACCAGCCGGAAGTGCCCGGCGCTCCGGGAGCCGTGCCGAATCACTTACCCGGCACGAATCCGTTCTTGCATGAGGTTGCCGACTGGTATGGCCTACCCTATGAAGCCACGCGCGGCGGGGCGAAGACCCTTTACCCGGAGTACAAGCTGACGATGCCGAAGCCGGAGAAGCAGGCGCCGGCTAAGTGCGA
>DATBID010000237.1:0-4262 GCA_036557125.1 Bryobacteraceae bacterium
TGCCATCAGTTGAGAGCTCAGCTCATTGTTCCGATATCCGGTCTCGAAGCCTGGAGGTGGCACCATGACAACTTCTCCGTTCGGTTCACGTTCGAGGTGCAAATCCGGATTCGCAGCGCAGAGTTCCCAGAATTCGTCATCGGTGACGGGTTGGTCAGTTTCGATGCGCGCGTAGGCAAATAACTTATCCGGCACCTCAAAGACCAGTTGCGGCATACGACTCTAGCTTACTAGGAAATCGCGCTTCCAAACCGCGCTACAATCTTCCTACGCCGCGCGCGAAGCGCATGATCGACAACGATTCCCTGGCCGAAGCGTTTCTCGAACACTGTCCCGCTCTGTTTTGGATCGCCGGGCCCGATGGCGCTTTCTCCCAAATCCACGGCGATGCCGCCGCGCTTTTCGGCGCCAGTAGTAGCCAATTGCAAGGGCGGACGGCCGAGGCCGTCCTTGGCCCCGGCCTAGGCGAACAGTGGCAAGGCCGCTTCTCCCGCGCTTTCGACGGCGAAACCCTGATGCTGCGGGAGCGCCGCGGAGACTCCACCTGGAACGTTTCCGTATTTCCGATCCGGCGCGGCGCGAAAATTACCGAAGTCGGCGGCGTCGCCTTCGACAACGGCCCCTGGAGTTCGGCCGAACAGGAGTTGCGCAACACCGTGCTCAGTGCGCTCAAAGCCCAGGAATTCCAACGGAAGATGGCTGCCCGCTTCTTGCACGATTCCGTCGGGCAGAACCTCACCGCACTTGGCCTGCAGCTCGACCTGGTGCGCATGGATCTGGCAACGATTTCACCCGAAATCGGCGCTCGGGTCATGGAGGTTCAGCAAATGCTCGGCATCATGATGGAAGAAGTGCGGGAGTACAGCTACGAGTTGAATCCCGCCACCGTGGAACGCGCCGGCCTGCGCCCCGCGCTCGATCGCCTGGTCAGCCGCATGCGCCACCGCTTTCCCGGAGCCCTGCGAGTCAACGTGGACCCGTCGCTGAAGCTCGATGCCAAAATCGCCTCCGCCCTGTTCCCTATCGCGCAGGAGGCGGTCGAGAATGCCATCCGCCACGCCGCTTGCTCCGCCATCGAAATCGCGGTAAAGTCCACACGTAAAGGCGCCATTTTGGAAGTTAAAGATAACGGGAGGGGGTTCGATCCGGCGGATGTAGTGGCCGTGCGCCGCGGTTTGGGCTTGCTAAGCATGGAACATTATGCGGCGCAAGCAGGGCTGCGCTTAACCATCACCAGCAGCGGCGGCAACGGGACGGTGGTGCGCGCCGCAGGCTGGTAGACCGTCGGGCCGGAAGCGATCATGGCGGCTCCGTTGGGAGTAGTGCTGGTAGACGATCATAAGCTCGTGCGGGACGGGGTGCGCACGATCCTCGAGCGGGGCGCGGAATTCCGCGTTGTGGGAGAAGCCGAAAACGGCTCCGAGGCCGTAGACCTGTGCCAGAAAATCCGCCCGGATATCGTGCTGATGGATATCGGGCTGCCCGGAATGAACGGCATCGAGACCACCAACGAGCTGCGCCGCCACTGCCCGGGCATCAAGGTAGTCATTCTGTCCATGTTTGATGATGAAAATTCCGTGGTGGGCGCCATCCGTTCCGGCGCGCGGGCGTTCGTGCTCAAACGCGCCTCGTCGGGCGAGCTGCTCGATGCTCTCCGCACTGTGGCGCGCGGCGGTTCGTATCTGAGCGGCCAGGTTTCCGACCGCCTGCTGTCGCGTATCCAGCGCGGCGATCTTGACACTCGCGAGAACAGCCTGCTGGAATCGCTTTCCCCGCGTGAGCTGCAGGTATTGCGCCTGGTGGCCGAAGGCAAAACCAGCAAAGACATCGCCGTGCTCCTCGATCTCGGCCTGCAGACCGTTCGCAGCTACCGCAAAACCATGATGAAGAAGCTGGGAGTCAACAACGTCGCGGGCCTCACGCAGCTTGCCCTCGCCTCCGGCCTCACCAACTGGAACAAACCGGATGCAAACACCTTGGGGTGAGTGCGCGATCGCCGATGCACACGTGCACTTTTTCTCCCGGCGGTTCTTCGAGCTGCTGGCCGTGCAGGCCGGCAAGAATGTCGAAACCATCGCCGCCGAGCTGCGCTGGGAACTGCCGGCCAACCCAGTGGAAGTTGGGAAGCAATGGGCAGCCGAACTGGAGCTGCACGGTGTGCAGCGAGCGGCGTTGATTGCCAGCCTGCCGGGAGACGCCGATTCGGTACGGGCCGCCGCTGCCGCGTGTCCCGGACGCTTCCTGGTTTACGCCATGATCAACCCCCTCGTCGAAGCGCCCGAAACCGCCCGCGGGCTGGATGCTATCTGTCTGTTTCCCGCAATGCACGGATACTTCGTTCACGATCGTTCTGTCGAGCCGTTCCTGGAACAGGCAGCCGCCCAAGGCGCGCTGGTCTTTGTGCACTGCGGCGTGCTCACCGTGGGTGTCCGCAAGAAGCTCGGGCTGCCTTCGCCCTTCGACATGCGATACTCCAATCCGGTCGATCTGCACGGCGTGGCGCTGCGCCATCCCGGCGTGCGCTTCGTGGTGCCGCATTTTGGCGCCGGCTACTTTCGCGAAGCACTCATGCTGGCCGACCTCTGCGCCAACGTCTACCTCGATACGTCTAGCAGCAACAACTGGATGCGCTACCTGGGGCTCGACCTCGAGACCGTCTTCCGCCGCGCTCTGGACATTGTAGGCCCCGCGCGGCTCCTCTTTGGCACCGATTCCTCCTTTTTCCCCCGAGGCTGGAACCGCGAGATTTTCAAAGCTCAGACCGAGGCATTGCGCAAACTTTCAGTGAGTGCCTCGGATGCGCGCTTGATCCTGGGCGGAAACCTCATGGGTCTCCGCCAGGCTGCGGCTCCCGCTCAAAGCTCATAGCTTTCTTAAAAGCAGAACTTCGGCGCCGAGAACGAATTCAGGAACGTATACCATCCGTTCACCGAAGTTGTCGGCGCCGAAGCCTTTTCAAACCACGGCAGAAAAACCAGGTCCTCCGGATGATAAGTGAATCCGTTCATCGTAACGTCGGATGCGATTCCCGTCACCGGGTCCCCGACCTCCAGCACAAACGAGCAGGCGCCCACCTGCCCGCCTTTCCATCCAGGTACGGCGTTGTTAACAAACGGGTCGTCCATCCACTCGCCGATTTCGTGGGTCAAAGCATGAATGTCCTCGATCGGCACGTCGAAGATACCGGCATCGCTGAAAGCTGCCACCGCTACCGTCAATTGGTTGGGCGCTGTGCCGAATGCTGTATGAAAGCCCAGGATGCAGCAGTTGTTGGGGTTCCCTTGGTAGAAAAACGTGTTGTAAAAGAGGAAAATCGGCAACGTGTTGGAAGGGTACTTCGGCGCCAGGAGGTTCTTCAGAACGAACTGAAACGCGTTCACAGCCACTAGCCCGATGTCCCCGTTGTTCACCGTCCCGCTGCCGCTGCAAGGCCCCGCCACCGCTTGACCTAAGAGCGCCGGCACATTTATGGTGACGGCGGGTTCGAGTGTGGACGCCAGCAACACGTGATAATTCAGCGCTGACGTGGAAACGAAGTTCCAGAAGTTGGCCCGCTGAAATGCGTCCTCATATTGCGTGGTGCCCACGTTCGTTCCCCCGGGCGTATAGTTGGCGGTTTGAAAAACGGGCGAGTTCATTACCCGGCCCACTGCCGAAGCTGTATCTCCGCAGGAATTGGCCGTAGGGTCGAGGCTCACTCCATTTGAAAACTTGAAAATAACCGGAACGACCTCCACCGGCACCGTCGTAGTCGCCGACCCGAGGGCGGGATTCGTGCCCACCATGGCAAAGGTGAACATTTTGCCCCTGTATTCAAAACTGCCCGTCCACGTAGGCACAGTCCCGCTGCCCGTGGTGTTCACCGTCGCATCCGGTGGAAGGGTAATAAACTGTGGAGGTCCGGGTAAGTGAGCAGGCGCTGCCCAAACCGCTGCAGCTAGAACCGCGCTTCCCGCGATTGCTGTCATTTCCCTCTGAAACATTCTCACCGTCGCTTCTCCTCTCGTTTGCTGCGTATGCAAAAGCACACCGGCAGTCGATAATAAGCTAAGTAGCCTCGCTGGATCAATCGGGGATTGACTGTTGAAGTCCTAGCCGTATGCCGTCGCCCACACGGACCGCTACTTGTAGTGCGTGGATGCTTTTCTCCCAAGCCGCATATATAATGATCCGTTCCTGGAGGAGTACTTATGAGCCTCAGCGTTTCCCGCGTCTCGATCCTGCTTTCCGTTTCGCTTTCCGCCGCCTTGCCCGTGGCGGCG
>DATBID010000238.1:0-5167 GCA_036557125.1 Bryobacteraceae bacterium
CAGCGTGGCTTCCATGAGAAGGCGCACGCCTTCTCTCAGGCTCGTGCCTAGCGGAATTGTCACGGCATCCACCGCCTCGCTCTCCAGCGTCGCCCATGCAAAGTCTGGCACGACGTCGTCTAGAACAAGATGGGAGAACCGTTGGACAGCATCACGCAGGTGGTGAAGCGCTTCTGCCTTTTGTTCGGGTGTTGCCGTCTGGAATCGATGCTTGGCCTCCTGAATTTCCGCGAGCATTCGTAGTTCGTGTTGCTCTACCATTTGCGATTGTGGCATAGGGAGCCTCCTCATCTGTGACATGGTGATATCCTCTGCTGATGCTGCTGACGGAGCGCTGAAGTCAAAAAATATAGTCCTCCCCGGCATCCAGGGCATCTTCCAGGAAGCCGTGAAGAAATGCGCCGCTGCCGGAGACTACTTCGCGTGGTTCGCCTGTACGGATTGCAGCCCTGTGTCGACATAAGTCAACCAGGTCATAGCTGCATTTGAGTACGCTGTCAGCGCCTGTGCGTAAGCGCGTCCCGCGTGCCTGGCGGCCTGCAGGTCCCCCGCTCTTGCATCCGCGTTCATCGCGGCTGCTAAGGTCTGCTGATATCTCTCGTGTTCCTTGTCCAGCAGTTCGCGCGCTTCGAGCATCGCTTTGAGCAGTGCCTGTGCCCGCGCCGTGCGGAGATGTTCCACCAGAATAACCTCTCCTCTTCCCGCGTAACCCTTCAACGAGACATAACTCGGCACCGATGTTTGCGTCAACGGATTTCTCGCGACCCGGAGTTCGGATAGTACTATCGGTGTGCCGAATGTCACAGCGGGTGTCGCCATGACACCAGTCCTTGAGTTTGCCGGCGGAGTCGGCTATGCGCCAGAGTGCGAGCTTCGAGATCTTTTGGCCCGGCCGCCGGTGAATGCCTTCCGTTCCACTCTATGCGCTCCCGATGCGCCAGCCACCTTCACCAGTGGCGGCAGAGCCGGTTCTCCGTT
Source organism: Bryobacteraceae bacterium (assembly GCA_036557125.1). GTDB lineage: Bacteria > Acidobacteriota > Terriglobia > Bryobacterales > Bryobacteraceae > PSRJ01. The sequence continues at coordinate 979 of DATBID010000238.1, forward strand.
CCATTGCCAGTGCAGGGCTGCTATCCTCACGGTTCGTCTCACCTCTGCCGCATCGAAGGGCTTTGGTAGGACATCGTACGCTCCCAAATTCAGCGCCTCGGCCCAAAGATAATCGTCGGCGTGGCGGGATGTGACGATAATCAGCGGCGGTTTCGGAAGCGCCGCAACTTCTAAAAGCAGATCCTTCCAAGAGTGAGGCGGCAAATCACGATCGCAAACAATGACGCCGATCGAGTGGCGCTGCAGAAGTTGCGTTGAGTCGGCTAAGGTCGATGCGCGGTGCATCGTCCACTCATACGGTTGAAGTATGCCCGACAGAGCTTCATGATCGTCTGTGCAAGGGCTGAGCGAGAGTATAGGCGTTGACGATTCCGCGTTAAGCATGATGATTCTCCTGGTCAGAAAAAGAACTACGCATCCACCGACAGCCCTGCGCCGTTCTCTCAACTAATTGCCACTTGCGCTACGAATCACTGTTTAAGTTGTCGATGCACAGGATGGCCGGCGAATGCTATTTTTTTTGTGTTACACGCAAGTCCCGGGGCCAATTGTCCTGCGCGGCCGGGTCTGGGCCTCGATCGATCCCCAAAACCCTGCCAATTTACAGCGCTGCGCGATAATTTAGTCGGGAGAAGATTATGGCCGATCCGGGGAACTGAGTTTGGAACGGTTCGAACTGGAGTGGAACAAACCTGTCCCCCTCGTACCAAGCGGAAACCCCAAGCTAATTGCTTTCCTTGCAACGAATCTCGTCCGAATTCCGCAACCTCCGTTTCCCGTTAGCCACCCAAAAGCCTGCTGAGGCTTCAACGGCCGTCGAGTCCGTGCGGCTGAGAAATCCAAAGTACGGTGTAGATCATGCCTCCGGTCGAAGCCAGGACCGTAAACAACGTGCCCGCCAATTCCCAACCCGGTAAACACCCTAGGGCATATAAGAATAGGAGCGCCTCGACCGTCACGATGACCAACACGCCAAATGCGGCAAGCCCCTCCCAGACAGCTCGGGAGGGTCCTTGGCGTCCGTAACTTCTTGTTCCGGCGGTTGTGAAATCCTCCAAAGCGGCTTGACTGGTTCTGGCATTCACTACCATAAACTGGCCTTTGATCGGGTTGATTCAGGTCGCCTCATGGTCGACCTAAAACTGTGGGTGATTCCTGGTATCCCTCTCGGAGTCAGCTCCCGGGCTAGAGGCGCCCGCCCTCTCTGAGAATTGAAGTGCGGGAGATTTGCGCGATTGTCGGCGTGCCGCACTGGCGCATGGTCAAAGCGAGTTCGCCGCGCATGATGTCCAGTACGCGCTCTACGCCCTGCTGGCCGAACGCCGAGAGTCCGTAAATGTAAGCCCGGCCGATCCCCACCGCACGGGCCCCCAGCGCCAAGGCCTTGTATACGTCAGTGCCGCGGCGGAATCCGCCATCCACAAAGACCGGTATCTGAGAGCCTACGGCGTCCACCACCTCGGGAAGGATATCGATGGTAGCAAGGCCGGTTTCCGTCGCCCGGCCGCCATGGTTCGAGACCACCACGCCGTCTGCTCCGTGATCGCGAGCCAGCACTGCATCTTCGACTGTATCAACGCCCTTCACCACCAGTTTCATGGTTGTTAGCTTCTTCAAACGGTCCACATAAGACCAAGTGGCCTCGGGCGGATTGATGACACCGGACAGGCCTGCAAACATGGGCCTGGTCCGGTTCAGCTGCGCAGTCGAGGTGGTCGCGGGAGAACTGGTGTGACAGGCCAGACAATCGCTGGTATCTTGTCTCATAAAGCGTCTGGCCGTCTCGGTATTGCGTCCGGCCAGAACATCGATGGTCCAGGCCAATACCGGGCAGCCCGCAGCTTCCACCCGCTTTACCATCCTCTCAGTTTCCTCCCAAGTAGCAGGCATATAGAGTTGATACCAAGGGGGCGTACTCAGTGCTCGTCCGACCTCTTCCAAGGCAATCGAGGTAGTGGTCGACAGCATCTGCACAGCCCGTTTCGCTTGGGCCGCGCGCGCTGTGGCCAGTTCCCCGTCCGGATGGAAGGCTTTCTGGCTCCCCACCGCGCTGAGGTAGATCGGCATGTCCCAGATGGCGCCAAACACATTGACCTTCAAGTCGGCATTTGAGACGTCGACCAGACGGCGGGCGCGCAATTGATAATGCCGGAAGGCGTCGCGATTCCTGCGCACCGTCAGATCGTCGTCAACACCAGTCGCCAGGTAGCCCCAGTGTGCCGGCGCAAGTGCCTTGCGAGCCAGGAGTTCGAAATCCGTTACGTTGAGTATATCCCCTGGTGCGAGTGCCGGGGGTTGAGTCCAGGTCTTTTCAATCAGCAGACTGGCGGGAAGGAAACGCAAAAACTCCCGTCGATGAGGAAAGTAGCCGCTCACTACTGCCTTGTGGTGATGCGGTTTCCAAAAACCAGACGCAGGAAAAGATCCCGATCACGGCAATTGCAAGTTAACACCCCGTTCGTGATTCAACTGCATACTGAACGACCGATCCACCATGATCATCGGACAACTCTTCTGTTCGTTCGCGATGGTGACAAAATAGATCGTGTCGCCCTTCACCGAATACGAGACAGCATCATAGATAACGTGATTCTTTAGAGCGATGAGGTAGGTTGGCGAACCGGCGCGCACACCACTGCGGGATGGAGTAATCGCGTAGCCGTTTTCGCCGTATTCATCGATCACAGAACTCGGCTGATAATACGCTGGAGCCGGCGTAGCCGTCTGCGGCTGTGGATAAACGACAATCACGTTAGGTGATGAGCCGTATCCATAGCCGTAACCATAATCTGCTGGATACCCGCTGTAGGAATACGGATAGTAAGGATAATAGGAGGAATAACTACCGGGCCAGTAATAGGCGAAACCTCCACCCCAACGCCATCCGGGCCATCCCCAAAACCCGCGGCCAACGAATCCCCTGCCGAATCCGTGGTTGACGAAACCGCCGCGGAATCCACCGAATCCGCCGCGGAATCCACCAAAACCGCCGTGGAATCCACCAAAACCACCGCGAAATCCCCCGCCGCCAAATCCGCCATGACCCATGCCGCCGCCGCGTTGGGCGTAAATACTCCCAGCGGCTAACAAGCAACCAAGCACGATTCGCGTGAGAGCGTTCATAAATAGTCCCTCTACTTCGGAGCCTACGTCAAGCAGCCAGCCGCATCAAGAGCGGGATCGCTCCCACCGCCTGTTGCGTACACGCTTCAATGGCTGAAAGGGCTTTTGAATGGAGGCTTTAATGATTCACTCCGGCGACCGCGCGTAGTCGCCAATCGCCATAACTCCTCGATGCGTCAGGGCTCGGAAGAAGTGCTACACCATGTTCAGCCAAGACGAACTGGCCCGCGTGAAGTGAGCGTGGAAGCGTGGATGGCGCAAACAACTGCTTCGTGTCGGGGTTGTCGCTGAACGGGGTCTTTTTGAATCCGAAGAAGGCTTCTACCATGGCGCCTCCTCCTCGCTCTTGAGTGCCGCCAGAGCGGCGCACACCTTCTCCGCCTGTTTCCGGAAACGCCGAACCCAGAACTGCCCGCGCTGATAGGGCATGGCCGCTAACTTCGCGGATTCTGCCGCCGCTTTCAACGTGACGCCGAGGAGAAGCCGAGCGACTAAAAACAGCGTGATGACCACGATCCGAAGCGCAATACGGCAAGGCAAACTCGGGCAGCAGCGACACCGTGCGTTTGCAACAGCGGCAGAGGTACCGTCGAACGCGGATCGTGCCGTCGAACGCGATATCCACTAGCGTGCGCGTGTAGAAGCCGTGGGCCCTCAGAGGATGATCGGCTTCACACTGCGGACAGTGATCCGGCCGGTAACGACCGGGATAGGCAGACTCCCGCTTGGATTCTGCGGAGGGTTCTCACGGTTTGGAAGGCGAGGGAGCCCTCCGATTATCCGCTCCACACCCTACAGCGATTCCGGCAGCATTTCGAGCAGGCAAGGTTGTCTTTTGAGGGAAGTAGTATCATTTACGAATTGATGTACGACCCATTTGTCCCGGGCCGATTCACCGTTCTCGAGCGGAGCATGCAGGCGTTCGACGCCACACGCAACCGCAGCTTCCCTTGCGACGTCTGGCGTCCAACGGAACCGGTTGAAATTTGTCCGATCATCCTTTTCTCTCACTCCAGCGGCGGCGGCCGGCGAGGCTACACATTTCTGACGAATCACCTGGCCAGCC
>DATBID010000239.1:0-3465 GCA_036557125.1 Bryobacteraceae bacterium
AGGCCGAGTTGTAGCCGAAGATGAGTTGTCCGAGATCCTGGACGGCCGCTTCACTCTGAACCCGGACCACCGCCACTGACACCTTCTCGCCGCTGCCATCGTTTTCAAAGCGAATGCGATTCGAGACCTGCTCGAAGACGGCGGGCTCATTGGTAGTGTCAGGCGTAGCGGCAATCTGCGCGGCGCAGACTGCACTTAAGCTCAAAACAAATGCGGCAATTACGTTGCGGAAATACATGGAATAGGAAAGTTCCACTGTTTCAGTCTTGCAGGATTTGTTGTTGTCGGATTCTGACTCATTATGCCGAGACTCGGCGAGCTCTCTACCCGGCTTGTGGGTCCTTGTAGAGACGGGGCTTGCCTCGTCTTTGAAACCTTGCAACCTTCAAACTCTGAAACTTTAGTAGAACAGATACTTTCTCCACTTATCGTCGGAATGCCCCATCAACCGCATGATGTGGCGGGAGGTGTGGAGATTAAAGGCGCGAGGCTCACGCGACGGCTTCATTCCGGCTTCACCAGGCAACTGGTTCCCCTTCCGGCGATTGCACGGATGGCAGCACGCGACCAGGTTCTCCCACGTCGATAGTCCACCACGCGAGCGCGGGATGACATGGTCGAGCGTGAGTTCGCTCGAGGGCAGGGTCGTCGAGCAGTACTGACAGGTATTTCGATCGCGTAGAAGGATGTTCTTGCGCGACAAAGCACGCGATTGGTGCGGAATCCGGCGGTATTCGAGCAGGCGGATCACCGAGGGCACACGCATGGCAACGCGGGCCGCGTGCAGGAAGTGTCCATTCTCTTCCTCGGTCATGGCGATTCCCTTGAGGACCAGAACGATCGCCCTCCGAGCGGCGCAGACGTTGATCGGCTCGTAGGAAGCGTTCAATACCAGCACGGGCTGGTGCAGCGCGTGCCCGTCACCATTCAGGTGTGGACCGCCACTGATAAGCGCGCCCGGCAGGTGCGTCCGGCTGCTTCCGAAATTGTGCATCCGCAGTGACATGATCTTTTAGCCGTGAGCCGCCATCGCCATGCGATCTTCAGCCGGCGCCTCTTCCTGGATCTTCTCGGGGACAGCAAACACCTCTACGACTTTCAACGTGCGTGCCACCGTCGCCACCCAAACGGCATTTGCACCCGCCTTGCGCAAGACGCGTGCGCACTCCGAGACCGTGGTGCCGGTGGTAAAAACATCGTCAACCAGCAGGACGTTTTTGCCTTGAACCGCGCCCGCTTCAACCACTCGAAAGGCGCCGCGCATGTTCTCCCGGCGCTGGTGGCGTGTCAGGCCAATCTGAGATCCCGTCTCGCGCTGCCGGACCAGAGCGTCTGGCGAAAGCTGGAAGCGCTCCGCCTTCCCAAGCACTTTCAACGCAGCGCGAGCGATCAACTCCGACTGGTTAAATCCGCGCTGGGCTCTCTTCCTTTGATGCAATGGGACTGGAATGACGGCCAGTCCCCCCGCCGGGATTACGGTATCCAGGCCGGTGATCACTTCCGAGAGCATCCTGCCGAGGACATTGGCCGCCGGGCGGACCTGCCGGTATTTGAGCAGGTGAATCAGGTCGCGGAGGCCGCCGTCATAGCTTCCATAGGCCGCGGCCCTCTCAAACAGCGGATGGGCGCGCTGGCAGAGCCCGCAGCGAGCGTCGCCGCGGTCGATAAATGCCGGCGAAAACAGCGCTTCCCCGCATATGCTGCAGAAACTGCCCGCCAGCGGCCGCAGCGACTCAAGGCAGGCGTGGCAAACCGGCAGACGGGAGATTTCTACGAGAGGGGCGCCGCAGATGCGGCAATCGGCGGGAAAAAGCGTGAAAAACAGGCTGGCAGCAGCATTCTTGGCCCACGGAAGAAGGTAGTTCGCCGGTGGGGTCTCGGCAGCCCGTATTCGAAATTCGCTACTGCTGAAGACGGCCTCCCGCAATCCGGCAAGTTCTTGGGGCTCCTGCCGGGTTACAAACGCCAGTATAGACGTGCTACATACCCTTACGCAACGCGCGGCGGGGGCGCAGGCCCGCGTCCGTGTTGACTTTGTAGGAAACGTGACGGCTCGCTGCGTTCCATGACCCGCACCGATTTGCGGATGTAGGCGCGATGGAAACAATGCTCACAACGGGCCGGTTGCAGCAGGAAAATCGGCAAAATCCGTCGTTCAAAGAACCCGCGCGGACGCGAGCGATAGGCCTCTCGCGCACCGCATTCACTGCATAGGAAATTCGAAGCCAACGGAAGAGGTGCCTGGTCTTGCGAAGATGACACGGGGGAGCCTCCTGGCCAGACCTCTATTGTAACCCCGGGATAGGTCCCCGCGCAGTCCCGCCTTGGGAAGGGGGAATGGGCCGCCATACTTGTAAACCGGCCATCCTGCATGTTAACGTGCGCCGGTTCTGTTACTGTGAAGCGGAATGACTTTTTAGTTCTTTCGAGGTCCTCATGAGCACTCCCGTGCTGAACGCCCCCCCCCGCAAGCACCGCCCGTATGTACCTGAAAACATGGAGATGAAGGAGTTCACCTTCCGGGCCGTGCTGATCGGCTTGGTGATGACCGCCATCCTCGGATCGGCCAATGCTTACCTCGGACTGAAGGCCGGAATGACGATCGCCGCCACCTATCCCGCGGCCGTCATCGGTATGGCGCTGCTGCGGCTCATGAAGGGGTCGCTGCTTGAGGAAAACATCGCCCGGACCGTCGGCTCGATCGGTGAGTCGGTGGCGGCCGGCGCAGTCTTCACCATTCCGGCGTTCGTCATGGCGGGCTTGTGGTCGGGATTGACCGCCGAACAGTACTGGAAATCGGTAGCCTTGATGATCATTGGCGGGACCCTCGGCATCCTCTTTGTGACGTTACTCCGGCGAGTCATGGTCGAGGACCCCGAGCTGCCATTTCCTGAATCGGTCGCCGCCTCCGAGATTCACAAGGCCGGGCAGCAGGGATCGAAAGCGGCCAAAGTTCTCTTCGCCAACATGGGATTCGGCGCGTTCATGTTCCTGCTGGGCGCGGTCAACGTGTTCAATCCGAATAACACTTTCCCGGTCAAGATCAGCGAGATGGGGAAGAAACTGCTGCTCCGCACCAGCACCAACCCGAACGTGACCAGCACGGCGATCGGCGGGACCAGTCTTTTCACCGCACCGGACATCAGCCCCGCGTACCTGGGAGTCGGATACATCATCGGGCCCCGCCTCGCCGCCCTGAACTTTGCCGGAGGATTGCTTGCCTGGGGACTGCTGGTTCCACTCCTAACCTTTACTGTCGGTCCGTACCTGCAGGCATCCGCCCCAGACGGACAGCCCATCTCCTGGACGCTGCTCGCCGGAGCCATTTATTACTCGATCGTTCGGCCAATCGCGGTCGGCGGAATGCTGGTGGGCGCTTCCTACACCCTCTTCAAGATGCGGAAGCAGTTGGGTGTCGGCATGAGCCGGGCAATTTCTGACTTGAAGAAATCGGCTGCCGCACAT
>DATBID010000240.1:0-4155 GCA_036557125.1 Bryobacteraceae bacterium
CGCTGATATTGACGGGATGCTCGAACACGCCTCCTCCCGGCCCGCGGCATACAGGAGGAGGCGGCATCACGTATCACGAAGATCATTCTGCCCGGAAACAGGATGCCAGCGGCACCGGCAGCTCAGCGGGCGCGTTTGGCGCAGGCCCGGTGCCCGGCAGCGGCGTGAAAGAAGAGCATGGCAACGCCCAGAGCGCGTCGGAGTCGAATGGCGGCGTGCCGTCGCATTCGACTCCGGATTCGACAACGCTCTGACGCACTCTGCTACTGAGTTTCTACTGCAGTGTGGGGCAGGTCTCCAGACCTGCGCCGGGCGCACACGCCCGGCTCTGCGGGACGTAGATGTCCCGCGCAGACCTGGACTGGACGTCTGGCCCACACCCAAAAACCACTGCTACGGCTTATCGTCTTTCTTTTCCGCCGAACCATCCTTCGTCGCTAGCGCCCGCTCCACATCAGCGAGCTGCTTCTTCGGGGTCTCCAGATCCGACCCTGGCGGAGCGTGATCGATAAACGTACGAAGCTGGGTCGCGGCGCCGTTCCAATCCTGCTTTTGCGCCAGCACAATTCCCAGCAGGTAGCTGGCGCGCGGCATGCGATGATTCGTATCTTGACTGACCAGGTACGATGCACTCTTCTGCGCGGCATCGAGCCGGTGTAGGTTCAGATTCGCCACGCCGTTGAGATAGTAAGCATTCGGAAAGTCGACGGGATTCAACCGGATCATACGATCCGTGATGTCGGCTACCTCGTCCCATTTCTGCTCCTGCGCGGCCATTTGCGCCATATTATCGTACGGGCTGATGAATTTCGGATCCGCCTTGAGAGCCTCGCCGAATGCTTTCCGGGCGCCTTCGATGTCCTTGTTCTGCTGGTGGACTTTCCCCAGTTCATACCACGCGACCGCATATTTCGGGTAAACCTCTACAGCCTTCTCGAGCTGTTTCTGGCCATCCTCCAACTTTCCCTTGGATGCCGCCTCGCGTCCCTTTTCATACGCCTTGCGGGCATCCTTCGGAGCCGCCATGCTCGTGGCGCTGATGGTCAATCCCTCAACGTTGCCCAACCGGTGGAGAACAATGGTCCCGAGGTCCGGATTGTCCATGGCCCGGTGGTTCGCCAGGTTCACGACGTCGGATCGAAATCCGGGCAGCGACGCGCGCAATTCGCACCCGAAAAGATCCCGTTCCGAGAAGCCGCGCGATGGCATACCGGGCATGTTGTTTACGGAATTGATGCCCCGCGAGTTGGGGATGCCATCTGCTGCTGAAGTGCTGGCATCCGTGTACGCATAATTGTTCTGCCCCAACTGAAAGCTGAAATGGCCCTTCGAGTCGGTAAACTGCTCGCGCCGCACAATGCCGTTGCACACACGCTCGATGGCCACGGGTTCGGGCGGCTTGGAACCATCATCCATCACCACTTTGCCGCTCAGGAAAATTGGACGGTTCATGTCCGGGTATGGCAATTGCTGTCCTGGAGTTTGTGGTTGGCCCGGAATTGTGCCCGGGATGTTAGGGGTCGGGTTCCGAGTGCCCGGATTGCCCGGAACATTGGGAGCCGGGGTTCCCGGTGTTGTAGCGCCGGCCCCACCCCCGGGACGGCCTTGCGCAAATGCCAGGTCCGCAACAGCCAGAACCGGCATTAGGGATAAAACCCAAAAACGCAGGTGTGCTGATTTCATAGAAGAAACCTCACGATGTCCCGATTATAGTCCTCGCCGCGACCTGTGGGGCAGGGCCTCGCCCTGCCGCTGCCTCTCGGGCCGCCCTAATGCGCGGCGACTTGCTGCCCTCTCTGCGGCTTGACCTTCTTGATAAGGAACATCAGTGGAACCAGGACGAGGAACGTGATCGCCAGGAAGTAAAACACGTCGATGAAGGCGAGCATGGCCGCTTGCTGTTGCACGATCCCGTACAGCATGCCCTGCGCCTTTGCGGCAGCTTCTGCCGCTCCGATACCTCGTTCGAGCAGCGCTCCCGCCATCCCCTGCAGAGTGGATTGGTAGTTCGGATCGAAGGGGGTCAGGTGGGATACGAGCATGTGCTGGTGAAACTGCTGCCGGCGCGCCAGCAGCGTCGTGAATACCGCGATTCCCACGCTGCCGCCGATATTGCGGGCAAGGTTGATAATGCCCGTAGCGTAGCTGGTCTTGGCGCGGTCGATGTAATAGAACGCGATCGTGTTGATCGGCACGAAAAGGAACGCCAGTCCCAGACTCTGCACCATGCGCGCGATCACCGCATTGTTGAACGCGATACCCAGCGTCCAGCGGGTCATCATCAACAAGCCGAGCGAGGAGACCACCAGCCCGAAGATGATCAGCCATTTTGCTTGAATGCGCGACAGCAGCATTCCGACCACGGGCATCATGAACATGATGACGAGTCCGCCCGGCGACAGCGCCAGTCCGCTTTGGGTTGCCGTGTATCCGAGCAAGGTCTGCATAAATAGCGGCATGGCGGTTGTACTGGCATACAGAACAAATCCGAGCGCGAACATGTTCACGGTGGAAATCGCAAAATTCCGGTCCTTCAGGAGACGCAGATCGATAATGGGATCGCGCTGCCGCAATTCCCAAAAGACCACCGCGATCAAGGCAGTGGCGGCAATGATCGCAGAAGCCAGAATGAGATTCGAGGAGAACCAATCCTTCCTCTGGCCCTCATCCAGCGTGTACTCGAGAAATCCGAGCCCGGTCACCAGCAGGCCGAATCCGGCGAAGTCCAGGCGCAAACCGTTCCCCAATTGCCGCCGTTCGAGGTACGGCGGATCTTGAATCAGGGCGGAATTCAGAATCAGCGCCAGCGCGCCGACCGGAATGTTGATCAGGAAGATCCAGTGCCAGCTAAAGTTGTCGGTGATCCAGCCGCCCAGTGTGGGTCCGATAACGGGAGCGAACACGACTCCCATGCCATAGATCGCCATCGCCATGCCCTGCCGCTCGCGCGGGAAGCTCTCGCGCATGATGGCCTGCGAGATCGGTTGTAGTGCGCCGCCGCCGAGTCCTTGCAGGATTCGAAACACGATCAGCAACATCAGGCTCGGCGCCAGTCCGCACAGCGCTGAGCTGACCGTGAACAGAAAAACGCAAGTCATATAGAAGCGCTTGCGGCCGAACAGGCTGGAGAGCCAGCCGCTCATCGGCAGGACGATGGCATTGGCGACAAGATATGCGGTCAGCACCCAGGTAGCTTCTTCGGGAGTTGCCGAGAGGCTGCCCGCAATGTGCGGCAGCGCGACGTTCGCGACGCTGGTATCGAGCACCTCCATAAAGGTTGCCAGCATCACGGTGAACGCGATCAGCCAGGGGTTGACTTCCTGGCCGGCTGCTATGCGCACGCCCAAACGGCCCTCTGCTCGGGTGAGAGTTGCCACTGCCCTATTCCGTGAGGATTGTCGCCTGCACGCTCATGCCGGGAACCAGCATTGCGTCTTTAGGTAGATTGTCGAACACGATTTTCACGGGGACCCGCTGAACCACCTTGACGAAGTTCCCGGTCGCGTTCTCAGGCGGTAAAAGACTCATCCGGGCCCCGGTAGCGCCGGCGATCGAGTCCACATGGCCCTGGTAGGACCGCCCGTTCACGTCCGCTTCGATCTCTGCTTTCTGACCCACGCGAACATTCGCCAGTTGATTCTCTTTGTAATTCGCGGTGACCCAGACATCGTGCAGGGGCACGATGGTCATGAGCCCCTGGCCCTGCTGAACGATCTGGCCAACCTCGGCGGTCTTCTTCGTTACCACGCCGTCCATTGGCGCCGTGATTGTTGTGTAGCTTAGTTGCAGTTCCGCGGCCGCGAGATTCGCTTTCGCCTGCTGCACGCTCGCAGCGGCTGAGGAGGCCTGCGCGGCCTGGATCTTCACCTGTCCCTGGTTGGCCCGCGCCGATTCGAGGCCAGCCTGGGCCTGCTGAACTCCGGCCTGTGCGGAGAGCACCGCGGCGTGTTTGGTTTCAGCGTCGCGCTGCGCCGCGATCAGGCCCTGCTGCGCGGCCCGAAGCTGGCTCTCGGCCACGCGCTCCGCGGCGGTAAACGAGTCGAACTGCTGCTTGGAGATCTCCTCCTTGGCTACCAGCGGACGCATGCGGTTCAGGTCCGCCTGCGCCTTTTCATACTGGGCCTGCGCGGCTGCGGCATTGGCCCTCGCCGTTTG
>DATBID010000241.1:0-5770 GCA_036557125.1 Bryobacteraceae bacterium
CTGTCCCGGGTTTGTGCGCCGGGTCGATTTCGGGCCGGCCGGTCTCCGGGTCGATGCTGCGGAATACGTTCTGGTGCACGAACGGTTTGCCCTGGATGAATTTGATTCGTCCCCCGGTGGTGGAATCGCCGCGGTCAAGGAACCATAGATAGCCGTCCCGCGCTGCGTCGATCAGCCCTTTGATGGTGCGCTCGCCGCGCCGGTAGTCGACAAGGATCGGCGGGGAAACTTCGTCCCAGTCCCACGACTCGTTGGGGTTGTATTGGAAATGGCCTTTGATTTCGCCGGTGGCGACGTCGATGGCGATCGTGGAGGCCGTATACAGATCGTCGCCGGGGCGCTTGTCGCCCATCCACGGTCCGCCGTTGCCGGTGCCCCAATAAGCGAGATTGGTTTCCGGGTCGTAGTTGCCGGTGACCCATACCGAGCCGCCTCCGTTCTTCCATTGGTTGCTTTTGGGCCAAGTCTCGCTACCGGCCTGCCCCGGCGAGGGAACCGTGTAGGTGCGCCACTCCTCCTTGCCGGTCTCCGGGTTGTAAGCGGCCACGAACCCGCGGATTCCAGTTTCTCCGCCGGAGCAGCCGATCATCACCTTGCCGCCTGCTATCAAAGGCGCGAGCGTCATATAATAGCCGGCCTTCGACTCTGCCACCGTAGTGGTCCAGACTTCCTTTCCCGTCTTCGCGTCCAGCGCAACCAGCACCGCCTCGCCCGCGGCAAAGTAGACTTTATTGTCAAATAGAGCAACTCCCCGGCTGGTGTCGTGCAGCACGACCGCGCCTTTCGGCTTTTGCCGCCGGTAGCGCCACAGCACGTTACCGCTCGTGACGTCGATCGCGATCACTTGATCGTTAGGCGTTGAGACGACCATCACCCCGTTATTCACCAGAGGCGCGGCTTCATGCACCTTGGCCTCGCCAGTGGAAAAAACCCAGACCGGGTGCAGGCCCTTCACGTTTTCCGGCGTGATCTGATCGAGCGGACTGTAACCCCAGCCGTTGTAGGTGCGGCGGATCGACAGCCAGTTGCCATCTTCCGGATTCTTCAAGCGCTCCGCCGTGACGGGCTGATAATTGCGCAAGATCTCGGGCATGGGCGCAACAATCGGCTCTTGCTGCGGCTGGCTGAAGAGTGCGCCGGCGGTCAAGAGAAAGGCTGGTGCGGCGAGGCCGAAACTTCGAATGTGGAGCATAACGCGATCTCCCTGCTGGTTTTTCTAGTCCTGTTATTATCTAACAGCCCGAGCCGGCGGTGCTCTCTGGCAACCATCCCTTACAATAAGCTTTCTATGCAATTTCAGGAAGTTGTGGAGGCCGAAGGCCACCTCATCGACTCGCACGTGATGGAAAACATTTTCGACAAAGTTGTCGAACACGGCGCGCGGTTTGAGGTGGAACAGTTCCGCATCGGCCGGACTAACAGCGAGCCTTCCTATTTGCGGCTGAAGGTCCTGGCGCCTGACCAGGGGTCGCTCGATCATCTCCTGGAAGAACTGCTCGGCCTCGGCTGCGCTGCCGTGGAATCGAGCGATGCGATGCTGCGGGAAGTGGAGCGCGACCGCTGCGCTCCGGAAGATTTCTACTCCACCACGAACCACCGCACCTACGTCCGCCACGGCCGGAACTGGATCGAGGTGGAGAACCAGCGCATGGACGCGATGATTGTAGTGCGCGACGGCACGGCCGTCTGCCGCCGATTGCGCGACTTGCGCCGCGGCGATCGAATCGTAGTAGGCCTGCGCGGGATTCGCGTGATTCCCGAATCGAAAGAGCGCGACCGTTTGGCATTCGCTTTCATGTCGAACGGCATCTCCTCGGAGCGCCAGGTGGAAACGGCGGTACGACAAACCGCTGCCCTGGTGCGGCAAGCCGTGGAGCAATCCCAAAAAGTTGTGGTGGTTGCGGGACCCGTGGTGGTGCACACGGGCGGCGCGCCGGGCCTCGCGGCGTTGATCCGTGAAGGCTGGGTGCAAGCGCTGCTGGCCGGCAACGCGCTGGGAGTACACGATGTGGAAGCAGCGTTATTCGGCACCTCGCTCGGCGTGAGACTTTCCGATGGCCGCCAGGAAGAGCACGGCCACCGCAACCATATGCGCGCCATCAATGCCATCTACCGTGCCGGCTCGGTTGGGGCCGCCGTGGAATCGGGCGCTTTGCGGTCCGGCATTTTATACGAATGCATCCGCACCGGCACACCGTTCGTTCTGGCCGGCAGCCTGCGCGACGATGGACCGCTGCCGGATACTATCACCGACATGAACTGTGCACAGGACGCATATGCGGAACAGCTTAAGAACGCGGGACTGGTGCTCTGCCTGGGATCGATGCTGCATTCCATTGCCACCGGCAACATGCTTCCGAGCTGGGTGAAAATCGTATGCGTGGATATCAATCCGGCCGTGGCCACCAAAGTGAGCGACCGGGGCACCGGGCAGGCAGTAGGCGTCATCGCCGATGTGGGTCTCTTCCTCGATTTGCTATCGCGGTCGCTGGCGCAACAAACAGTGGCATGAAACGCGCGTACACAGACCAGCACGCAGCCGCCGGCATCGATACCGAACTGCCGGAAATCGAGACTTGGCCGAACCAGTACGCCGACTACGAAATCGAAATCGTGATGCCGGAGTTTACTTCCGTGTGCCCGAAAACCGGCCTGCCGGATTTCGGCAAGATTGTGCTTCGCTATGTGCCCGCGGGCAGGTGCCTCGAACTGAAATCTTACAAAATGTACCTGCTGGCGTACCGCGGCCTGGGAATATTTCAGGAGAACATAGTAAACCGGGTGCTTGCGGACGTCGTGAAGGCGGCGAACCCGATGCGCGCCACTGTGATTGGCGAATTCACTCCGCGCGGCGGGCTGGCCACGGTGGTGACGGCGAGTTGGAACCGGCCCCTGCGGAGGGCGCGGCGTGGAAAGCGCTGAACTGATCGCTCTGCTGCAGGAAGTGCGGGAGCAGGTGCGGGCCCGGCACCCGCAAACTTCCGCGCCCGGGAATGTGCCTTTACCCGATTTGCTTCCGCTGGTGCATGCGCGCGATGCGGCTTTGGGCAAGGTGGCCGCCATCGGTAGTGTGAACCCGCGCCGCGGCGGACCACTGAATGCATTGGTTCAGGCGTGGAAAAGGCTCATCGCCCGCGTACTCGATTGGCACGTGCGCGAGCAAGTGGTCTTCAACCGCAAAACCGTAGAGTGCCTCGACGCAGCTATTGAAGCGCTGAATGAAGGCAATCGGGCCTTCGTCGAGCTAGCGGGGCGGATCGCGGCTTACCAGCAACAGGCGAATGAGCAGCTTGCGCTCCTGCGGCAGCAATCCGAAGAGCGCCGCGCGGAAGCCGAGGAACTGAAAGACATTCGCCGCCACTGGGCTGAGTGGCGCGGCGGCTGGGAGGCGAAACTGCATGAGACCGAGGCGCATTACCTTCGCAACGTGGGTGAGTTGCATGCCGCATTCCAGCATCGCGTGACGCTGATGGACGCCGGCTTCCGCGAAACGGTGCGGGGCCAGCATGCCGATTTTACAGGCGCGTTGCGCGAAGGCATGGAGCACACGCGGCGTGAGTTCGAGCGGCTAATCTATTCGGAGCTGCGCCTCATTCGCCAACGCGCGGAAATTATGCAATCTTCCCCCACTCCCCTATCTCCAGTTCCCAGTCCCCTGCCCCCGGCCGCCGCCTTCGACTATGGCGCTTTCGCCCAACGTTTTCGTGGCTCTGAGGAGTACGTAAAGGCTGGACAACAAATTTACGTCCCCTATTTCTCCGGGCGCCGCAACGTGATCGATATCGGCTGCGGCCGCGGCGAGTTCCTGGAATTGATGCGCGACGCTGGCGTCGAGGCTCGCGGCATCGACCTGAGCGCCGAATCGATCGGTCTTTGCCGGAGCAAGGGGCTGGAAGCAGAGATCGCGGACGTATTTACATATCTCTCCTCCCAGCCGGAAGCGGCCTTTGGCGGGATCTTCTGTGCCCAGGTGATTGAGCACTTGCCGCCGGAGAGGCTGCCCGAATTAATCAAGCTGGCTGCGCGATGCCTGGAGCCGGGCGGAGTGATCGCCATCGAAACCCCCAACCCCGAGTGCCTGGCTATCTTCGCCACTCACTTCTATCTCGACCCAACCCATACCCGCCCGGTTCCTTACCCGCTGCTCGTTTTCTATCTCGAAGAGTTCGGCATCGGCGGAATCGAGGTAAAGAAGCTTTCGCCGGCGGCGGCTTCGATGCCATCGGTGAAAGCGCTGATGGAAGACTTTCGGGAAAGCTTCTTTGACGGGTTGGATTACTGCGTGATCGGGAAAAACCTTTAGTAGCCCTGGCGGGTCCTAGTATTTAATCCTTGTAAATCTTCCCCCGCCAGTTGCGACTTGGGTGTAAGTTAGGTGCCGAGTACCCCTTTTCGGGGAAACAAGTTCAAAGCGGTAACAACAGGAGGAGCCCAAGCGCATGTTGAAAATGATTCGGAGGTTCGGATGTTTGGCGTTAGTAATGTCGTTCTCCGTACTTGCAGACAATATTCCCGTAGGATTCGTTTCCTATGACGTGAACATCCCGGCGAGCACAGCTACTTTCGATATCTCGAACAACACGGGAAGCAATGCGTCCGTGCCACCCGATACCACCTTTCCGGTAGTTACGCCAGTCGGCCTGACGAACTTAGGTCTGACCGTCGATTTATCGGATGGCACAACCGAACACTTTGGTCCGTCGGACTTCACATTGGCGCTCGATGGACTTTCCTTCAATGGACCAACCGTCCCCATCGGAGGCGCCAGTCCACTACCCACAAAAGCGATTTTGACCGGTATGTTCAACACGACTTCGATTACGCTGAGCGACGGCAGCACGGATACCATTCTCCCGTCGTTTTCAGCGACCATTCTGCCCTCTGTGCCGCCGGACTTGAGCGATGGGGATCTGGCCGTCATCTTCGCCACTACAAGCAGTGGTGTCGTGCCCGAACCGAGCTTTCGCGGCATCTTCGCGGTTGGCACATTGGGTCTGCTGCTGGTTTGGGGCTGGCGGTCCCGGAACAATTTCCGTAAAGTGAGAGCGGTTCTGCGAAACCAGGCAACGGTGCCGGTCTTAGTTGCTGCCGGGCTGTTGGCGGCACACGCCATGTCCGCAGCGCCCATTCCGGTAAACTTGAACGGCAGCACACTCCCGGATACTGGCGTTGCGGGCGTCTCTTTTGTAACCGTGGCGGGTACCGGATTTCCCACCAGTCACGGTACGCTCCCACCCGCGAATGCCACAATTTCCTTTTCTCTTACTTGCGGAGGAGCGGTCGTTGCCAGCACCAGCCCAGACTCGATCATCCACGTGATCGGCTCGTCATACCGCCTCCACGTTGAGCTACCTTCGACGCTTTCGACTGCCAATTACTTTGTTTCCGTATCCGGCACGACTTCCGACAGCACCGCGTACGCAAGCACCAATTGCTCCGAGGTGAGCGTAACCCACACCAACCCGACGCTTTCCGCCTGCGTACCGGGCAGTTCTCTCGGTATCGTCTCGCCTGCGAAGGGTCCGGCTTCGGTCTTCGCGTTTGTTCCGAATGGTTCCTGGGGCGCCGGCACAACGGGTTTCAAAAAAGTACAACTGGAGACCGGCGGCGGACCGGCCATAGCACCCGTCTCGTTTTCAACCGCCGACGAAGTCAATTCCTGTGCCGGCAACCCGGCTACCGGCGAGGGAGTCTGCGTAGCCAATAACACGAGTGTGTACCACATCAGCGCCACCAACAGCGTCAAAAAATTGACCAGTTCGTCGGATGC
>DATBID010000242.1:0-5087 GCA_036557125.1 Bryobacteraceae bacterium
TGACCGGCTCGCCTACGTACTACAACGGCCGCCTCTACGTGCCAGTCGCTTCCGGAGAGGAAACGCTCGAAGCGTCCTCGCCTAAGTACGAGTGCTGCAAATTCCGCGGCAGTCTCGCGGCGCTCGATGCGCAAACCGGCAAAATCGTCTGGAAAACCTATACGGTGCCCGATCCAGCGCGGCCCTATAAAACCAATGCCGAAGGCACTTCGCTCTATGGCCCGGCTGGAGCCGGCATCTGGTCCGCGCCCACCATCGATGAAAAGCGGAAGCGAATATACGCGGGTTCAGGCAACTCCTACACGGGCATCGACCTCCCTACGAGCGATTCGATTCTGGCCTTTGATCTCGAAACCGGCAGTCTCCTGTGGTCGCAACAGGTCACTCCTGGTGATAACTGGGTCCCAGGTTGTCCCAAAGCCGTCAACTGTCCCGATAAGCCGGGAGACGATCTGGATTTTGGCAGCGCTCCCTCCCTGCGCTCCCTTTCAGATGGCAAACAGGTATTGGTTGCCACCCAGAAATCCGGCGTGATTTATGGCCTCGATCCGGATCACCGCGGCAAGGTCTTGTGGAAGACACGTCTGGGCGTAGGCAGCGGCATGATGGGCGGCATCGCCTGGGGCGCGTCTTACGATGGCACGACCGCCTTCACTGCCGTCGCCGACTACAATCGGCCCGATGGCACGCCCGGCCTGTACGCCGTGCGCCTCGATTCCGGCGAAAAGATCTGGAACACGCCAGCCCCGAAAGGCGTGGGAAACCCAGCCCAGGCAGCGGCAGTTTCCGGAATGCCAGGCATTGTGTTTTCCGCTTCGTTCGGAGGACATCTGCGAGCCTACGCCACAGGGCCCGGCAACACGCCCGGCGAGATCGTATGGGATTTCGATGCCCGCCGTGATTTCGAAACCGTGAACCATGTGCCGGCCAAAGGCGGGTCCTTCGATGGCGGTGGGCCGGCCATTTCCCACGGCCTGGTAATCACCACCTGCGGCTACGGCTTCGCCGGGGGTGCGGCGGGCAATGTCATGCTCGCTTTTTCCATAGACGGGGAGTAACTGAGCCGGGAAGTGACTCTACAATCGAAAGTGTGGAAGACCAGCTCGATTTATGGAGCGAGTCATCGGCCCCCGATAGCCGTGAGCAATTGGAGGAAGGCGCGGTCCTACTGCGCGGATTCGCATCTTCTCAGGCTGCGGCCCTTCTAGAGGCGGTTGACGAGATCGTAGCCCGTGCTCGGTTCCGCCATCTGGTGACACCCGGCGGATATCGCATGTCCGTGGCCATGACCAATTGCGGTCGTGTCGGCTGGGTCTCCGATCAAACCGGATATCGCTATGATTCGCATGATCCGGATACTGGGAAACCCTGGCCCGCGATGCCGCCCATCTTCGAGCGGCTGGCGGCCGCCGCGGCGCGCGAGGATGGTTTTCCCGATTACGATCCCGATGCCTGCCTGATCAACTGCTACGAGCCCGGTGCGAAGCTCTCGCTGCATAAAGACAAAGACGAAAAGGACCCCATTGCGCCCATCGTCTCGGTCTCTCTTGGGCTGCCCGCCGCCTTTCTCTGGGGCGGCCTGCGGCGTGCGGACCGGCCGCGCCGAATCCGCCTGGAAAACGGTGATGTCGTGGTCTGGGGCGGCCCCGCGCGGTTCATTTATCACGGTGTCTCGCCGCTCGCCGATGGCGAACATCCGCTCACCGGCCGCCGCCGCATCAATCTCACCTTCAGAAAAGTGTTTTGAAAGCTGCCTGATCGGTCATCGAAACAACGCCTCCGCCCCGCGCTGGATGACCGCCGCGCCCGCCAGTCCCGTTAGCGCCGGGAAGAATGCAGGTATTGCGCCCCCATGTTTCCACTCCTCGTGAACCGCGTGAAATCCCAGATAGAAGATCCATCCCGCCGTCAGACCCAGTGGATAGAGAATCCATCCCGTGCCCAGCGCTGGCGTCATCAGCAGGCCGAGAGCCCCGCCCAGAATCGTGCAGCCTTCGGCGGCGACGCAGCCTGCCAATGCGTGTCCCCGCGTACCCGATGCGGCACGGAGAATGCCCCCCAGTGCAATTCCCTCAGGTATCTTGTGCAGCGTCACCGCCAAGGGAACCGCAAGCCGCAAGCCCAGCGTGGCTGCATGCTGCGGTCCGGATTCGACCAGCCCGATACTCCAGCCATCCAGGAAACTGTGAAGCGCCGCTGCCAGCACGAGCGGCACGGCGAAACCAGCGAGCTCGCCTCCGCCTGGATCGTCGTGGTGGTGAGGGTGGGAGCACGTAGGGCACACCGGCTGAACGTAACGGTCTACAGCCAACAGCGCCCCATATCCCAGACCGAAAAGCGCCAGGCTCGCGCCCCATCCGGCTTCGAAGGCCAGTTCCGGCAGCAGTCCGAACAGCGCCACTCCCAGCAGCACGCCAGCGCTGAATGGCAGCACCACGCGCGGCACCGCTTTTTGGGATTTCCGTCGCTCGAGGCTGCTGAGCCACACGCCCAGCCCTGCAGCGCCTATTCCAACGGCCGTAGCGAGTGCCGGTGCGAAAACTCCACGGGACTGGATCAGGCTGGCCAGCAATGCTTTTACTGTAGCAGTTGCGCGTAACCACTCCGCTCCTCAGCCGTCTGTATATAATAGGGCTCTGGTAACGGTTCTCTCAGAGCGCCGTTATTCGCAGTCCCCGTGGGTTCCCCAGGGTTAATTTCGGTAGCATATTTCGGCGATGTCGTCCGCCTCGGTAGCAGGCGCGCCCACCGGAGGTTGCATGCCGCCTTGCCAAGGGGCCGAATCCGGGCCGGTTTGACAACGGTTCCTCCCGGTTTTTATGATAAAAGCTCACTTGAGATTCCATTTTGGCGCTCATTTGAGAGCGTGTAGAGAAGCCCAAATGGGAATCACCGCACGTGTGTTTTCTGGATTACCAATATGATCAAAGTTGAAGGTCTTACCAAGCGATACGCTCGCACTGTCGCTGTAGACAACATCTCCTTCGAAGTCGAAAAGGGGCAAATTGTGGGCTTCCTGGGGCCGAACGGCGCTGGTAAGACCACCACGATGCGCGTCCTTACGTGCTTCCTGCCGCCCACCTCCGGAACCGCCACCGTGGCCGGTTTCGATGTTCTCGAAAAGCCCATGGAGGTAAAAAAACGCATCGGCTACCTCCCGGAGACTCCGCCGCTCTACCCCGAAATGGAGGTGCTCGAGTACCTCAATTTTGTTGGCAAGCTAAAAGGCGTCGACTCGGACCATTTGAAATCGCGCGTCGAGGAAGTCATCGAGCGCTGCGTTCTTGGCGAATACCGCTCCAAACTCATCTCGAAGCTTTCCAAAGGCTACCGCCAGCGCGTAGGCTTGGCGCAAGCCATCATTCACAATCCGGACGTGCTCATTCTGGATGAGCCAACCTCCGGCTTGGACCCGCAACAAATCATCCACACCCGCGAGCTGATCGGCTCGCTGGCCGGCGATCACACAATCATCCTCAGCACCCACATTCTTTCGGAGGTGGAGCACTCCTGTGAGCGCGTGATCATTATCAACAACGGTAAAGTGGTGGCGCAGGATTCGGTATCTAATCTCACCAACCGCCTGCGCGGCTCCGAAGCCGTTGCCGTGGAGCTCGAAGCCCTGGACGGCCGTCCGAACCCCTCCGACGTGCAACATCGCCTCGAACAGGTGGCAGGAGTCAGCCGCGTCGTAATGAAAGATTCCCGCAGCGGACGGCTGCTGTTTGAGGTGGAAAGCCTCCAGGGTCGGCATGTCCGCTCAGACCTGGCGCGCGCCGTGGTCACCTCCGGCTGGAACCTGAACGAAATGCGTTCGGTCGGCCTCAGCCTTGAAGATATCTTCCTGCAACTCACTGCCTCCGAACAGAGAGATAGCGACCAGGAACCCGTGAAAGAAGAAGTAGGAGCTAACTGATGTCCCAGATATTGCTCATCTGCCGCAAAGAGTTAAAGAGTTATTTCGCTTCGCCGATCGCCTATCTGCTGATGACGGCGTTTGCGCTGCTGTTCGGATACGTTTTCGTCAGGGCGACGGGAGATTTCGTACGTTTCAGTTTCCAGCAACAGTTCCAGGGCGGAGCCCAGCCGATGAACATTAACGACCAGATCATTACCCCGCTGCTCAGCTTCACAAGCACAATCACTCTTTTCCTGGTTCCCATGATCACCATGCGCCTCTTCGCGGAGGAGAAAAAGAGCGGAACGATCGAATTGCTGATGACTTCCCCTGTGACCGACAACGAGGTCATTTTGGGGAAATGGCTTGGTGCCGTAGTGCTCTTTGCCGGCATTCTTGCCCTATCCATGATCGATATCGCGCTGCTGTTTGCCTGGGGCAAGCCCGATATCAGACCGGTTCTCGTGGCTTATCTCGGCCTATTGCTACAAGGCGGCTGCTTGCTGGCAATCGGCGAGTTCATCTCCAGCCTCACCAAAAACCAGATCGTTGCGGGCGGCGTTACTTTCTTCGTATTGTTGTTCGATTGGCTGCTGAACTGGGGCAGTTCGTTTGACACCGGTCTTTGGCCCACGATCGCAAACTTCCTTTCGATCGTGACGCACTTCGACAACATGTCCAAAGGTTTGATAGAGATCAAAGACATAGTCTTCTACGTATCCATGATTTTCTTCTCTTTGTTCCTGACTTCGCGGTCGATGGAATCGCTGCGGTGGAGGTCGTAACATGGCCGGCAACTGGATGAAAACCCGTCAGACAAAGTACACCGCCTACGTTTCGCTCTACATCGTAGTGATCATCGCCGTTTTGGCCGCGGCCAATTTCCTGGCAAATCGCTACGATAAATCCTACGACGCCACCAAAAACAAACAGTTCACCCTTTCGGACCAGACGATCAAAGTCGTCAAAGGGCTGAAAGCGCCGGTGAAGATCATTTACTTCGATAGTCAGACCAACTTCCCTACGGCCCGCAACTTGCTGGGACGCTACGCCAATCTCTCTTCCAAGGTTGATGTTGAATACATCGATCCCGTAAAGAAGCCGCAGCAGGCGCGCGCCGCCGGGTTCTCGCGGGATTCCAATATCATCGTCGATACCGGTCTCCGAAAAGAGCCGGCTAAGGCTTTGA
>DATBID010000243.1:0-5509 GCA_036557125.1 Bryobacteraceae bacterium
AGGAATTCGAATCCTGTCCGTTCGGCATTATTGGCCTGGAAACCGCGGTCTCACTGGCGCTCGAGGAGTTGGTGGCGCCGGGGAAGATCACACTGAACCGCATGGTGGGGCTGTTCACTACCGGCCCCGAATCCGTCCTCCAGCTCGGCCGCGGCACTTTGCGGCCCGGATCGCCCGCCGACCTTACGCTCTTCGCAACGGATTTCGAATGGACTTACGACGTGAACCAGTCCCCGTCGCGCAGCCGCAACTCGCCGTTTGACGGGCGAACGTTCCGCGGCGGTCCGATGGCGACCGTGGTGAACGGCGAAGTCGTCTGGCGGCGGTAAGCACGGCGCGCCAGAAAGTCACCACGCCGATTCGGGGAGATTCATGCGTTTGGCAAGGGCGGGCCAGCGGGGACTCGTTCGCAGGGCTGCGTTGCCTCCCAAACGGGGGCTGATGACTGCGTTGGGGTCCCGTTGATCGATTACCTTCCCCCACCAATCCACGGCCTCTTCTGTTTCCCCTCGGTATACGTGAAAGAAGGCCCAAGCCGCTGGGACTCCGTAGGTTTCAGGCGTACCCACCTTGGCGAGCAGTTCCTCGGCGCGCCGCTCATCACCCGTGCGGGCGAGCAGCCCGGCAAGAACGCCAACCACCGAGGTATAGAAGGGCGCCAGCAGATGCGCTTTTTCGAGACAGCGGATCGCTTCGCTTGTCTCTCCCCGAGCGAAAAGAAGTCGACCTAGTCCAGACCAACCGAAATAGTAGTTCTCGTCGAGTTCCAGAATGTGGCGGAATTCCTGCTCTGCTTCCTGGGCTCTACCGGTCGTCTCGCAGATCCACGCAAGATAAACCCGATTGAGGGCCGCCAATGGGTCCGCTTCGACCAAGTCCCGGATCAACTCCTCGGCTTCTCCAGCACGTCCGAGCGACACCTTGTAGAGTGTGTAGGTCCGGCAGGTCCACGCCGGAGCTGGAGCGCGGGATAAGGCCAGCGAGAACCGCCGCTCGGCCTCATTCCAATCGTAGTCAAATAGGAAGGCCTTATAGGCCAAGAGGGCATGTGCTTCCGACAAGGACGGATCGATTTCCAGCGCTTTTTGCGCCCACTCTTGGACGTGAGGCATAACTTCCGAAGAGGGCCGCAAGACCAGGCCCGCTTGCCAGGAGTAATAAGTTGCCACTTCGCCATAGGGAGGTGCAAATTTCGGGTCGAGCAAGATCGCCCGCTCGAAGTATTCCTTGCCTTGAGTCATCGACGCCAGCGTCAGTTTTTGAAACTGATGTAGCCCCTTGAGATAGGCTTCGTAGGCGGGCAGGTTGGGTTTGTAGCGCTCCACTGCCGCGGGCTTGGGGGCGAGCTTCGCCTGAAGCGCTCCGGCAATCGCGGCGGCTATCTCATCCTGAACCTCGAAAACGTCGGCCAGTTCGCGATCGTAGCGCTGCGACCAGAGGTGGTAGCCGTCGGCGGCGTTGATCAACTGCGCCGTGACGCGGATGCGGTTACCGGCGCGGCGTACGCTGCCTTCCAGGATTGTGCGAACGCGGAGCACCTCGGCAATCTTGGTGATGTCCTGTTCTTTGCCGCGGAAGGCGAAGGCGGAAGTCCGCGCCGTCACTTTGAGGCCGGGGATCTGCGCGAGCGCGTTGATAATCTCCTCCGCCAGCCCGTCGCTGAAATACTCCTGTTCTTTGTCGCCGCTCAGGTTGGCGAAGGGGAGCACGGCGATAGAGGGCTGCTGGTCAGCTCCCTGGGCGACCACCGACTCCAGCGCCGCGCGGACCTCCGTCATGCTCTGGTACCGCTCGGGCGGGTTCTTCTTCAGACACTTCGCCACCACTTCCAGCGCGGGCGAGTCGAAGGGGGCCGGGTCGTCGCGCAGCACCGCCGCCAGGCTTTCAAAGGCCCGCCTCCCTGCCAGCAGCTCATACAACACCGAACCGAAGCTGAAAATATCCGAGCGGGCATCGAGCGCCTTTCCCTCAGCCTGCTCCGGCGACATGTACAAGGGCGTGCCGCTCACCGCCATGCTCTGCGTCGCGTCCTCATCTCCGGCGACCTTTGCCAGGCCGAAATCGAGGAGCTTGGCCCCGCTGCCGCTCACGAGAATATTGCCGGGCTTGAGGTCGCGATGCAGGATGCCTTTGGAATGCGCGGCTTCGAGCGCGCTCGCAATCTGAGCCGCGATGCGCAGCGCGTCCGGAAGAGGCAGCGGCCCGCGAAGCGGGGAACCCTCGATGTATTCGAGGACCAGGTAGTCCTCGCCGATGTCGTGAATCTGGCAGATGTGCGGATGATTGAGCGCCGCAATCGCACGCGCTTCCTGCTCGAACCGGGCGCCGTGGTCACCCTTCAGCCGCTTGATCGCCACGATGCGATCGAGCCGTGTGTCCCGCGCCTTCCACACCTCCCCCATTCCTCCCACGCCGATCTTTGCTGCGATCACGTAGGGTCCCAGGCGCTCACCCACAGACAAAGCCATGCAGAACTCCGTTCAGGGCATTCGAATGCCCTGGTCACCGATCATTTCGAAAGCCTTCAAGAGGCCCGTAACCCCAAGTATCTGCCGAACCCTTTTGCCGATATTGATCAGCTCTAAATCCGCTCCGGCAGACTTCGCAGAAACGTACAAGCGGACTACGGTACCGAGACCCATGCTGTCCATGTGGGTGAGATCAGTCAGGTCCAGCACGATTCGTTTGGTGTCCGGGATCAGTTGGCGGACCTCGGTGTAAAAAGAATCCCGAACACCGGCGACCAATCTACCGCGGCAGCGCACGAACGCCACGCCGGGGGCGCGCTCGATCTCGATCGTAAATTGACTTGGGTCCATCTCGGAGATCATATTTCTTCACCGGGCTGATTCGGGGAGATTGATGCGTTTGGCGAGCGCGGGCCAGCGGGGGCTCGCGCGCAGGGCCTCACCAACCGTAAAGCGCGGCCAAATGACTGCGCCTGGGTCCCGTTGATCAATTACCTCCTCCCACCAGTCCACAGCCGTTTCGGTTTCCCCTCGGAACAGGTGAAAGAGGGCCTTCCACACCTCGCCCATGCCACCGGCGCCAATGCGTGCCAGGATCTCGTACGGGCCGAGTTTTTCGCCGACGGAGAGCGGCATGCGTGGGATTCAGTTTACCCGAAATGAAACTGGCAGAGGGCACTCAGTGATTAAGCTCGCGCCACGTGCAGCCTGCCGACGCAGCCTGTAAGCCGTTCCAAAGGAAGGCCATCCCGGCCCCGATTTGCACCCGTTCGCCCCCGCCATACATCCATTAGACAGGCAATCTTGACTAATAAGTATAGATTCGCTAATTTTATGTAAGACCAGAGGGTTACGAGGAGTATACCAGTGAGCAGTTCCACCGACGCCATTCAAACCCTGGCGATTCAAGATTATAAGTGGGGTTTTGTCACCGAGATCGAAGCGGACGCCATTCCCCGCGGCCTCAACGAGGACATCATCCGCCTCATTTCGGCCAAGAAGCATGAGCCCGAATGGCTGCTCGAATGGCGTCTAAAGGCTTATCGCCACTGGCAGACCATGCGGGAGCCTGGCTGGGCCAACGTGCATTATCCGCCTATCGATTACCAGGACATCATCTATTACGCGGCGCCGAAGTCCAAGAAGGATGCGCCCAAGAGCCTGGACGAGGTTGACCCGGAACTGCTGCGGACCTACGAGAAGCTCGGCATCCCCCTGAAAGAACAGGAGTTGCTGTCTGGTGTCGCGGTCGATGCGGTGTTTGACAGCGTTTCGGTGGCCACCACCTTCAAGGAAAAACTGAAGGCCCAGGGGATTATTTTCTGCTCGTTTTCCGAAGCGGTGCAGGAGCACCCCGATCTGGTGCGGAAGTATCTCGGCTCGGTGGTGCCTTCTTCGGACAACTTCTTCGCGGCCCTGAATTCGGCGGTCTTTAGCGATGGTTCTTTCTGCTATGTGCCGAAGGGCGTCCGCTGCCCCATGGAGCTTTCCACCTATTTCCGCATTAACGCCAAGGACACCGGGCAGTTTGAGCGCACGCTGATTATCGCGGACGAAGGGGCGTACGTCAGCTATCTGGAAGGCTGCACCGCTCCCATGCGCGACACCAACCAGTTGCACGCGGCGGTGGTAGAACTGGTGGCGCTGGATAACGCCCAGATCAAGTACTCGACAGTGCAGAACTGGTATCCCGGCGACAAGGAAGGCCGCGGCGGTATCTATAATTTTGTCACCAAACGCGGCACCTGCCGAGGCGTGAATTCCAAGATTTCGTGGACGCAGGTGGAAACCGGTTCGGCGATCACCTGGAAATATCCGAGTTGCCTGCTAATGGGCGAGAACTCCGTAGGTGAGTTCTACTCGGTGGCGGTGACCAACAATTACCAGCAGGCCGATACCGGCACCAAAATGATCCACATAGGGAAAAACACTACCAGTACTATCGTTTCGAAAGGCATCTCGGCCGGCCATGGCCAGAACACCTATCGCGGCGCGGTGAAAATTCTCAAATCGGCCACCGGCGCGCGCAATTATTCGCAGTGCGATTCGATGCTGATGGGCGATCAGTGCGGCGCGCACACCTTTCCGTACCTGGAAGTGAAAAACACTTCGGCGCAGGTGGAGCACGAGGCGTCCACTTCGAAGATCGGAGAAGACCAGATCTTCTACTGCCGCCAGCGCGGTATTTCGACGGAAGATGCGGTTTCGATGATCGTACACGGCTTCTGCAAAGAGGTTTTCCGCGAGCTACCCATGGAGTTCGCCGTGGAAGCGCAGAAACTGCTGGGGATCTCGCTGGAAGGAAGCGTAGGCTGATGGCACTGTTAGAGATAAAGAATCTTCACGCGCGGGTAGGCGATCGCGAAATTTTGAAAGGCATCGACCTTTCCGTGAACTCCGGCGAAGTGCACGCCATCATGGGGCCGAACGGCTCGGGCAAGAGCACGCTGGCGCAGGTTCTGGCCGGCCGCGAGCTTTACGAAGTCACCGCTGGCGACGTGCTTTACAACGGCAAGAATCTGCTCGAAATGGCGCCCGAGGACCGCGCCCGTGAAGGGATCTTTCTCGCCTTCCAGTATCCGGTGGAGATTCCGGGCGTCAGCAACATGTATTTTCTGAAGGCGGCGCTCAACACCATTCGCAAAACCCAGGGCCTTCCCGAACTCGACGCCATGGATTTTCTCTCCCTGGTCCGGGACAAAATGGCGCAAATGAAAATGGACCAGGCGCTGCTCAATCGCCCGGTGAACACGGGCTTTTCCGGCGGCGAAAAGAAGCGTAATGAGATTTTCCAGATGGCGGTGCTTGAGCCGCGCCTCGCGATTCTGGACGAAACCGATTCCGGCCTGGATATTGATGCACTGAAGCTGGTTGCAAGCGGCGTAAACGCCATGCGCAGTCCCGAGCGGGCGATGATCGTCGTGACCCATTACCAGCGCCTCCTAAACGAAATCGTGCCGGATTTCGTGCACGTGCTGGCGGAAGGCCGCATTGTGAAATCCGGCGGCAAAGAACTGGCGCTCGAGCTTGAAGAAGGCGGC
>DATBID010000244.1:0-5221 GCA_036557125.1 Bryobacteraceae bacterium
GGGCCGGTTCAAACGCGGCTTCGGCATCGGCATGAGCCAGCATCACGGCGGCCTAATGGGATACCACGAAGGCGAAGAAGCTTTTGAACGGCTGGCAGCCGCGCCCGGAGCGGCGGTGTTCGGTACGGACCTGGAATTGTCGGCTGATGGTTACGTCACCATGAAGGTCGCGCTGCCCGATAGCGGCTCGAACAACGCGACGGCGCTCGCGCACCTCGTGGCCGAAATGCTCGGCTTCACTTCGCGCGACCGCATCCGCCTCATCTGGGGCGATACCGATATCGCGCCTGCAAGCGATGAGTGGTTCGGCGGGCGGACGATCACGCTGCAGGGTGCGGCCATATGCAGCGCGGCCGACAAGCTCCGCAAAGACCTCCTTCAGCGCGCTACGGCTACCCTAAGAACCGATGCGGGGAAACTTCAGATCCGCGACGGCGTGATTTCGTCAACGGACGATCCCAAACACTCCACCACCTTCGCCGCCCTCGTGAAAGCCAACCACGGCCCGATCCGCGCCACCGGCCGCGGCGTTTCCGGCGGCGAGCGCGGCGCAGCAAACAAAGGCGTGGGTTCCTGTTTCATCGAAGTGGAAGTGGATACCTGGACCGGCAACTGGCGCTTTATCCGAGCTGTCTACGTGCACGATACGGGCCTGGTGATCAATCCCTTGGTTGCCGAAGCCGATATGGTTGGCTCGCTAGTCGAGAGCATGCAACTCACTACCGACGCCATCCCCTGGGACCGCGAATTCCCCGGAACGCGCCATTACAGCGTAGGCTATCTCTCCTACCGCCTGCCCACTATCATGGACGTTCCCAAGCAGACGCAAGTTTACATCGATAGCCTCGAACCGCGCTGGTTTTACGGGGTGAAAAGCTTCAGCGAGACCAGTATCGGCGCGGTTCCGGGGGCCATTGCCAACGCCATTTACAATGCCTGCGGCGTGCGCATCCGCGAGCACCCCCTCACCCGCGACAAAATCATGGCTGGTCTGCGCGCAAAAGCGCTGCGCGCAAAAGCGAGGCTGGCATGAAAAAGATTTCTGTATACCGGCCCACCACGGTGGATGAAGCCATCCAGATCCTTTCCGCGCACGGCGCCGACGCCGGAGTCTACGCCGGTGGCACCGACCTCCTCATCCGCCTGAAAAACCGCCTGCAACAAGCGCCCACCTACTTGGTCGATATCAAGCGAATCCACCATCTGCGCTATATCAAAGAAGACGCGCAGGGCGGCGTGCACATAGGCGCAGCCACGAAACTCGCCGAACTGGCGGATTCGGAACTGCTGAAGCAGCGCTACCCCATGCTGGTTGAGGCGGTCAACATGATCTCTTCGCCCGAACTGCGCAACGCTTCCACCTTGGGTGGCGATCTGCTGCAGGAAGTCTGGTGCCAATACCTGCGCGGCGGCTATTCCTGCTGGCGCAACGGCGGCTATCTTTGCTACGGCGCAATCGGCGATAACAGCTACTACCACTCAGCCATGGGCGGCCGGCTGTGTTACGCCGTGTATCCCGGAGACGCCGCCACCGCGCTAATCCCGTTTGACGCGAGAGTGAAGCTGGCCACTCCCGCGGGCGAAAAGGAACTGACGCTCGAACAGCTTGTTCCCGGCGACATGCTGGTCGATGGGCGTATTCAATCGCACGTGGTGCGCTACAACGAAATCCTCACGGAAGTCACGCTGCCCGCCCCCAAACCCGGCCTTCGCGCATCATTCGAAAAACTTCGCCCGCGCGGCGTTTGGGATTTTGCCATGGCCTCTTTGGGCATGAGCCTGGACCTTCGCGGTAACACGATCCAGGATGCGCGCGTCGTGTTCGGCGGCATCGCCGGAAAACCATGGCGCGAGCACGCCGTCGAAAATCTGCTTCGCGGCAACGAACTCAGCGAAGCGTTGCGTGAACAAGCGGTGGCGATGGCTTTGGCAAACAGCGCGCCGCTCAAATACAACGGCATGAAAATCGAAATGGCCAAGGGGCTGCTCGCCTCGGGCCTTTCGAAGCTGGCGCGCCAATAATTTCGCTCGGCTCTTGCATCAAGCGTTTCCGAGCCGCGACCGTTAGGGAGCGGTCGTGCGCGATTTATGCAAATTGGCCCAAGCCAACATGGGATAGCATGGAATGCCGGAGGGGACTATGCACATTCGAGCGGCGGCTTTCGTTCTGGCGCTGGCGGCGGCCTCAGGATTCGCCGAGGACAAGAATCGCGATGACCTGAAGAAACCTTTGGTTCTGGCAAGCCAGGGAAGCTTTTTCGTCGGCGGGGAAACCAAAGCGCTGCCGGCGGCCTCGGACAACGCTCCGCGCCAGGAAATCACTGTTAACCAGATGTATGTCCAGTTCCAGACGCCGCCGAACGCCACGCGACATGTGCCGGTGGTGATGGTGCATGGCTGCTGCCTGAGCAGCAAGACCTGGGAAACCACCCCGGATGGGCGCATGGGATGGAACGAATACTTCGTCCGCAGGGGGCGGGCTGTGTATCTGGCCGATCAATCATCCCGCGCCCGCTCGGGCTTCGACCCGACCGTGTTTGAAGCAGTCAAATCCGGCAGCGCGCCGCCCAGCCAGCTTCCGAACATCCTCGCCGCCAGCCACCAGGTCGCCTGGACCGTGTTCCGATTCGGCCCGACTTTCAACACGCCCTTCCCCGATGGCCAATTTCCGGTGGAAGCGGTCGACGAGTTATATAAGCAGATGATTCCCGATCTCAATGCCACCCTTCCCAATCCTAATCCGACGTGGAAGAACATGGCCGCCCTGGCGAACCAGTTGCACGGCGCGGTATTGATGGGGCATTCCGAATCCGGCTTCTTCCCGGAGCAGGCAGCGCTGATCGATGCCGCCGGGATCAAAGGAATGATTTCCATTGAGATGCCGTGCGCAGCGTTAAGCGCGGAGCAGATCGCGACCCTGGCCAAAATTCCTACGCTGGTCATGTTCGGCGACCATCTGGGCGATGTGAAAGGCGGGCCGGCGAACTGGGCCACTTCGTTTGAAAGCTGCCAAAAATTTGTCGATCAGGTGAAAGCGGCCGGAGGCGATGCCGAAATGATGTCCCTTCCTCAGATGGGCATCCATGGCAACAGCCACATGTTGATGCAGGATAAGAACAACTTACAGCTCGCCGATCTGATTCTGGGCTGGCTGGATAATCACGTCGAGGTGAAGAAGAGCGCCAAGCGGTAAAAAAAATCGCGGCGCGCTCAAGATTTGCCGCAGTCTGCCGAAGAGTTCTCCAGCAGCAGACTTCAGTGCCAGTGCATTGGCTCGAATATTTGCTGCGGGTGTGTTCTAAGCGGATGTGTTCAAGGAAGCTACGTAGGAGACATTATGAAGCTCTTGATCGGACGACTGTGGAAAGAAACTAAGGGGCAGGACTTAGTGGAATATGCTCTGGCCGCTGGAATGGTGGCCCTGGCCGCTGTGGCGACCATGCCCCAACTAACCGGCGTGATCAACAACGTATTCAGCAGCATCGGCTCGCTGATCAACTCGGCCGTCGGATAGAACTTGCCGCCTGCTTAAGGATTAGCCGGGGGCAGGCCTTCCACGCTGGTGACGATGGTCCCCTTTCGTCTCAGTTCGAAGCGGCCGTCGTCGCCCGAGCCAGTGACGCAATCGGGATCCGTAGAGGTGACTCGCATCTTCTCCCATTTCTTGGCGAGCGCCTCCCGGTAGACATCGAAATAGGATCGGGCTGCCTCTTCGCTGTCCCATTCAACCGTATAGAGCAGTACCAGGCGCGCGGCTTTTTTGTTTTCGCGCAACTCATAGCTTGAGCCGCGCCAGTGCGGGGCCAGCTCTTCAGCGCGGGCTTTACCGGCAAACTGTTCGATCAGCACTTCGTGGTCGAGTTCGCCCAGAGTGCCGCCGACCAGCAATTTGTATCCTCCGGGCAAGTGTGGCTCGGGCAATGGCGGAGAGACTGGATTGACGCCCTCGAAGTATTTTTCGGGATGCAGGATTTGTTGCGTGCTGACGGGGGCATGCCGAAAAACTGCCGCGAATCCGGCATCGCCGTTCTTTTCGATGACCGAATTTTGGAACAGCATGCCTTCCGTATACGGAAATATCAGCGTGATTTTGAAGTACAGCGGCGATTGATCGAAAACGGGGAATTGACCGGAAGCATCGCTGACGCGGCTCATCATTTTTGCCAGCGCGGGCGATTCTTTCATTGATTGCCCCATGCGGCGCGCCAGGTACTCCGACATCAGCCAAGTGGCTTGCCCTTCCATCACCGCCAGCCGCGCGGTGGCGCCGTCGTCGCTCTTTCGCCCCTGCTTGATGTATTTGCCGAGATTGAAATTCTGATCGGCAATGGCGTGGGAAAGCTCGTGCGCCAGCACCGGTTCCTGGCTTTCTGTGGAAGTCGTTTCCGTAATGAAGAGCTTTTTCCTGTCGTAATCGTAGAATGCCGCGGCCTGCTCCGTGAGTAAATCGACGGTCGTATCGGCCAGATTGAAATCCGGCGGCACCAGACCGAACTTCTTGAGGGTCAGTTCTTCGGCGCGCAGGTCTTCGGGACTAGCCACTTCTTTAACGCGCTTTTTCAGGAACGCGTTGACGTTTTCCTTGGATATGAAATCGCACGGAACGGCGTGGTGGAGCTGCATTCCGGAGATCTCAGCCAGCTCCGCGGCAATTTTTCCCGCCTGGCTGCAAAGTTCGGCCGCCCGCGGCGATTGGGCGGCACGACCCGGTGCGCAAACCGCCGCAGCGAGCAGCAGAAGGATGACGTGTCTCTTCGGCTGTCGGTCAGGCAAGGCTGTCCCTCCGCAGCGACCATCCGAACAATGCCCCCGCCGCCAGAGAGAGCACGCCGCCGGCGGCCATGGTAAGGCGCGGTCCGAAGCGGCCGGCAAAAGCGCCGGCTGCCAGGCTTCCGAATGGTCCGATTCCCACCACGCACACGCTGTAAAGGGACATCACCCGCCCGCGGTAGTCGTCGGGAATCATGGTCTGTATGGTGGTATTGGCCGCGGCGAGCTGCCGCATCAAACTATACCCGATCAGGAAGGTAATCGCGAGCGAAACGTAAAAGTTCGGAGATGCCGCGAATGCCAGATTCGCCGCTCCCAGAAGCAACGCCCCGTAGACGATTACCATTGGTAATCCGGCCACCTGTGTGCGTCGCGCCAGGCCAACCGTCCCTACTACCGCTCCAACCCCCATCGCCGCCATCAGATAGCCCAAACCGCGGGAACCGCGCTG
>DATBID010000245.1:0-2939 GCA_036557125.1 Bryobacteraceae bacterium
TGGCAGCCAATGCGCCCGATATCGACATCGTCGCGCTGGCGGGCGGGCCGTTGAATTATCTGCAGTATCACCGCCATCTGACGCATTCTCTGATCGCTATGCCCGTGCTGGCGATCGCGGTGGTCGCGCTGGTGCGCCTCCTGGGCCGCAAACCGGTGCGGTGGGCCGGGGCGTTTGTGGTCGCTCTGCTGGCCGTGGGCTCTCATCTGCTGCTCGATTACACCAATATGTATGGCATCCGCTTGCTGCTGCCGTTCTCGAGTTCCTGGCAGCGGCTGGATTTGACGCCGGTAGTGGATATCGCGATCTGGACCGTCATCCTGGTGGCGTTTGCCGGACCGTTTCTGGCGCGCCTGGTGACGACCGAAATCCGATCGGGGAAGGACAAAAATGACAGGCACGGCCGCGCCTTTGCGTGTGCCGCCCTCCTGTTCTTCCTGGCCTATAACGGAGGCCGCGCCGTGCTGCACGAACGTGTCGTAGCGATGCTGGACAGCCGGGTCTATCGCGGTGCGGAACCGGTGCAGGTGGCGGCGCTTCCCTCCCAAAATCCCGTCGCCTGGCGCGGTCTGGTAGAGACCAGGGAGTTTTATGCAGTCGAAGACGTCAACCTGGCAGGGCTGTTCGACCCGAATGCCGGACAGATTTTCTATAAGCCGGAAGCCAACCCGGCGCTCGACGCGGCTCGGGCCACGCAAACATTCCGCATTTTCCTGGAATTTTCGCAGTTCCCGCTGTGGAGAGTAACGGCGGTAAATGATCCGCCAAACGGTAAGCAGGTGGAAATATTCGATATGCGATTTGGCAGCCCCAATGAGCCGGGTATTCGGGTAGGCGCGCTAGTCAATGACAAGGGTAAAGTGGTGCAGACCGATTTACAGTTTGGCGGGCAGCGCGCACTGCCCAAAAACTAAGGCGTTTTTCCGAAAAATCTAAGGCGACCTGCGAATACTCTCCTTCCCCCCGCCACCCGAAAATTGAGTTGTGGAATCAAAGGACAAAACCGCTGCTGTCGACCGCAACCAATTGCGTGAAGTCACGCTCGATGATGAAGCGTTGATGCGGGAAGTGCTGGAGGCTCTGGTGGATGACACCAGGCGTCAGATGATGCTGCTGGATGCAGCCATCCGCGAACAGGATGTCACCCGCTGCGTGCGGCTGGCGCACTATTCCAAAGGCGCCTGCGCCAATGTGGGAGCGCAGAGTGCGGCGGAGATTCTCAAAGAGATCGAAAGCAAAGCCGCCAAGCACGAGTTTCCGCAATGCCGCAGCGCGCTTGACCGGCTGGCTGAGCAAGTGGACTTGATCCACTCCGAAGCAGTTTCGCTATAAGGGCTTCCATAGCCGCAACAGAGACTTCAGGCTGTCGGCGCCCAGCACGGCCGCGTGCTTGGATTCAGCGGCCAAACCACCGACCGCCGCTTCGATCGTAGCGGCATTGATTTGCGCCACTTCCACGCGGGTTCTGCCCGCCAGCAGTTCTGTGAGGGCCGAACCGGCAGCGATAGATGCTGTGCAGCCGCGCACCTTGTAGCGCACTTCCCGCACCTTACCATCTGCAACCAGCACCGAGAGCCGCAAGATATCGCCGCACGCCGGATTCGAGACTTCCAGCGTGATAGCAGGCGCCGGCAGCTCGCCCACATTGCGGGGATTCTGGAAATGATCCAGCAGGCGCTCCGAATACATGGTGTGCTCCAATATATTGGCATGCTCCAGGTCGTGGCCGCCATTATTGAGCGCGACGGCAAAGTGCTCATCTGCCGGCGCAAACCGGAACAATCCCATGCGCTCAAGTGGGAGTTTCCCGGCGGGAAGGTCGAAGTGGGAGAAACGCCGGAGCAGGCGCTCGCGCGCGAACTCGAAGAAGAGTTGGCGATCGGCCACGCCGCAGGCCGCCAAATCCAGCGCTACGCGTTCGCTTATCCAGGCAAGTCACCGATCGAGTTGATTTTTTGCCGCGTGGAATCGTATTCGGGAGAGCCAGTGAACCTGGTATTTCACGAGATGCGCTGGGCAGCGCCATGTGAACTCGCAAGCTTCGATTTCCTCGAGGGTGATGTTCGATTCCTTCGCTGGCTTGCTGCGTCCGCCTATACTGTTCCTATGACACCCGGCATCAAAATGGTCGAGCCCCAGGACAATGAATTTCTGGAGGGACTCGAAAAGAAATCGCAGCGCGCCAATCACTTCTTCCGCACTATGGCGAACCGCCCGGAGGCGCTTAAGACCTTTGTGCCTTTTTACGGTGCGGTGATGGGGCCGGGAGCGGTAGAGCGGCGGACGAAAGAGCTGGTTTATCTCACGTGCTCTCTCGCCAATGAGTGCGCCTATTGCACGGCCACGCACAAGGCCGGCGGCAACAAGGCGGGCATCACGGAAGAGGAGATGCGGGCCTTGCAGACTGAGCAGGACCACGCCTTTTCCGAGCCCGAACGCGCGGCCATAACCTACGCGCGCGAACTAACCCTGACTGCGGATGCGGAAGAAAGCCGCGAGCGGCTGTTTGCCCACTTCACCAATGAGCAGATTGTGGAGATTACCCTGGTGGCCGCCTTGGCGAATTTCACCAACCGCTTCAATAACGGCCTGATGCTTCAGCCGGAACCCTGATGTCCGTTCTGAGCGGCATCCATCCGGTCACGGAAGCGCTCAAAGCCAAACGGCCCCTCGAACGTGTGCTGGTGGCCCAGGGCGCCGGAGGCCCAAGAGTGCAGGCCGTGATCGACCTCGCGCGTCAATCCCAAGTGCCGGTGCGTTTCGAGCCGCGAACTTCACTCGACCGGCTGGCGGGCACCCCGGCGCACCAGGGCGTGGTGGCACTGGGTGCAGCCAAGAAGTACGCCGAACTCGAAGATATTGCCGCCGGAGGGCTGGTCGTGGTGCTGGATGGCGTTGAGGATCCGCACAATCTGGGGGCCATCATTCGTACCGCCCAC
>DATBID010000246.1:0-3118 GCA_036557125.1 Bryobacteraceae bacterium
CCGCGTCTGGTCGGTGATCCAGTTCACCTCCCATGTCTTCCCGCCGTCATCGGAGAACGACTGCTCGAAATGCGGCACATCGGAATCGGTTTTCGACCAGATAAACCGCACGTAGATCAGCTTGCCATTGAGCGTGTCGCACGCGTAGAACTCGCCCTTGCCGTCTTTGAACTGTCCGACCTGCGCGGGAACGACGAGGCCGTCCTTGCTGTTCGCCCAATACAGGTTCCACTGGTGCGTTTTCGGGTTATACGTGCGCAAGGTGAGGCCTTCGATGTGCCCACCGGCGCCCTCGGTTTCAAATTGCTCGATCTGCGCGCGGCCATCCCAGAGCTTGCGCGTCACCGACGTGCCGTCGAATTCGATCCAGGTATTCGATCCCGTCAGCGGATTCTGGCGCCGCTTCAGGTGAATCTTCCAACTGCCAAGTTCAAAATCGAAATCGTGCTGGCCGTCGCGCTCTGTGGCGGCAGGCTGCTTAGGGGCCGCATCCCTTTGTGCGCCGGCAGGCACTGAGCACACGGCGAGTATCAACATACCCAAGAAAAGGCGAACTGGAGTTTTTTGCTTCTGCATTCCACTTCCTCCCTCTGGCTGGCACTCTCGGCGAGTTGCCTCAGTTGGTCGCTCTGTGATATATCAATATATGATATATGTCAAGTTGTGATATATTCCAAGGAACGCTATGGACTCTCAGGATCGGCCGCTGACCGCCGCCGCGCTGCAAATTCTCCTGGCCCTGTCGGAATCGGACCTGCACGGATATGGCATCCTGCAGTCGGTGAAGCGCCAATCGGGGGGGGCGTTCAAGCTAGGCCCCGGCACGCTCTATGCCAACCTCGACCGGTTGCTCGCCAGTGGACTGGTCAGCGAGATTGAGCGCAAAATGAAGGGCGGCGAAACCCGCCGCGAGTACCGGCTTACTACCGGCGGGGAGCGGGCACTGCGGGATGAGGTTCGACGCCTGCGGCAAGTAGTGGACACGGCGCGTGCCCGGCTCGGCAAGCTCGATGAGAGGGGTGCATGACTGCTCAGCGACTTTTGCTCGGAACCTACCGCGGCCTGCTGCACCTCTATCCCGCTTCATTCAGAAAACGCTTTGGCGGCGAGATGCTGGAAGTTGCCGAAGCAGCCGAAGCGAGCGAGTGGCCGCTCATCTTCGGCGATACGAGCAGCGCCATCGTGCGCTGCTGGATCGAAGGGAGCCCTTCGACCGCGGCGCTCGCCGATCCCAACGCCTATCATGCGGTGGGCGAGTCTACGATTCCTTTTTCCAGAGTTTTTCAGGGAGCGGCGTTATCGGGAGTGATTCTTCTCGTCGCCTATTGCGTGCTCTCTCTGTTCCCCGGAACGTCGCTCTGCAGCGGCGCCCCGAAGAACGTTCCCGCCTCATGCTGCACGGTGCAGACGTATGTGCCGTTGCTGCCCGCGCCCCAGGTTGCGCAATCAAGATCGAAATAGGATGCGCGGCCGCTAAAACTGAAAGGTATTTGTCGCGTTGGGCGGCATCGCTGAAGCGATGCCCTGATACGTGGCGGGGCGATACTCCACAAGGATAAAGACGCGATTCTTCGCGTCTCGGAACGTGAGGCGGGGAAAACTCAGTCTCTTCTAAGCAGCGTCGCGATTAGTGCCGGAAATACGTGAAGGCAGCGATCGCCAGCAGCACGACGGTGATGATCCAGAGTGTCGAACTGCTCATACCCGTTTTCTTGGCCATGGGCGCATTGTAGCCCGATTTGGCGGGAGTGACGATGAGAATTAGTACACCCTATATCGGTGGAATGGCCCGGACCAGATGGAGGTTTAAGCGGGTAAGCGGAGGTGCGTGATAAGGCGATTTTTCAATAGTCAACAGGCGGACTTTGCATTTGCTGGGGCCATGAGCCAGAGTGATGCTAATCAGCAATAGCCTTGTTGCGTTGCACTACTGGGGAGCGGCGACGATAACGTATCCAAAGGTAGGCCAGCGGCCCCGAAGCCAGGTTGAGTAATCCCCACTTTCTTGTCTCGACATCGCTGTAGAACATTGCCCACGCGAAGAGCAGAGTCGGAGCGATCACCATCATCAGTGTTGTAAATCTACCACCGGGAGCGCGGAAACGTCTGGGGGTATCCGGGTATTTCCGTCGGAATTGCCAAAACGACAGCATCGTCTGAACTGAAGTCGCCATGCGTGTCCACGCATAAATCGAAATTAGCTGCGGCACGGTAAAAACAGCCAGAGCAGCTGAAAGGATTGCCGACAGCAGAATTGCCCGCACTGGTGTTCCGTACCGGCGACTCACTTTTGCCAACGCGGGATGAAAATAACCGTCCTCAGCCATGGTAAGGGGCACCCGCGACACCGATAGGACAGTGCTGTCCAGCAATACGAAGTTTGCGATCATGCTGGCTGCGAATATGCCTGTGCCGAGTGCGTTGCCGCCAATGAGTCGCCCGGCAGTCACCAAGTACCCGGTCTGCCATTCTTGCCAATTCCCCAGAGCGGCGAGCCCAGCCGCGAGCGTGAACACGTAAACGGCGATTGAAAGCGGAATAACGATAGCGAGCCCAATGGGAAAGTTCCGTTCCGGGTTTTCCACTTCTTCAATCACAGTGGATAGCTGTTCAAAGCCTGAATACCCCCACAGAGCAATCGCCAGGCCTGCTCCAAAGGCTCCCTGCCAAGGCCGACCTGTCGGAAGAAATGGGTGAAATGGATTGAATTGAATTTGTCGAAAACCCAGTATGACGAAAACAAACAGCGGTACAAACATGATCAGCAGGAGAATAAGCGTTAACTTGCCTACTACTCGAATACCGCGCACATTGAGGTAGGCCACCGCAAGGATGAAAAGAACTGCCAACGCCCAGTGCTCAATTCGCGAATGCAGCGGAAGCCAATTATCGAAGTAGTCGGCCACCGCTACACCGTAAGCTGCACTCATGAAAAAGGTGCCGGTCCAGTTCCACCATCCACACTGGAATCCCCAAAAGTCACCTAAGGCGGTACGGCTCCATCGATAGAATCCGCCTTCGACGGGCATAATTGTCGTCATCTCGGCGGTTGCCAAAGAAATGGGCACAGCTAGAAGGAACGCCACAACAATTAGAAACGTCAACGCCAGTCCCGGCC
>DATBID010000247.1:0-5775 GCA_036557125.1 Bryobacteraceae bacterium
TAAATGGATGCCGCGCCCAGGCGGCCCAAGCCGCCTGGCATCCGGATCTGCGGAGGGATGGCCGAGTGGCTGAAGGCGCACGCTTGGAAAGCGTGTATACGGGAAACCGTATCGTGGGTTCGAATCCCACTCCCTCCGCCAATGCTGCACTTTAACCTATTCTCCGTCGGGGGAGTTGGCGCCGCACAGATTGCCAATTCCCGCGGCCTTCGCACGAATACCTCCGCACTTAGCGAACTGGG
The DNA here is from genome assembly GCA_036557125.1 of Bryobacteraceae bacterium. Taxonomy (GTDB): domain Bacteria; phylum Acidobacteriota; class Terriglobia; order Bryobacterales; family Bryobacteraceae; genus PSRJ01. The sequence goes on from DATBID010000247.1 coordinate 243, forward strand.
TTGACGGCGGAACGTCTTCTCCGAGCCCCGTTTTTCTCCGGACCTCCCGCCTGTCCGGATTTGGTACGGAATTTTAAACGGTTGAAAATGCCTTGGTTTTTGTACGCGTCTCTCTGAGCTTTCATGAGACCACTTGGTTAGGCGGCAAGAATGCCCTAACGCGCCTGCCCCTCGCTTTTGCGAGCGCCGACTGGCCGGGACAGCGGCAACAGCAGCAACGGCTCACGCACGAAAAACGGTCCTGATGACGTGGCTCGCGTCTGCCGAGATCCCCGGATCGGGAGGCGAAAGCGCGCCGCATCTGATTTACTCTCGGGCGAAAGGATAAATGCCCGACGCGAGTATTAGTGTCAGTGGCACTGCACGACCCCGCCGGGGGATCGGCTTATTGGCTGCTTTCTGAGGGTAAACGGGCAAGAAATGCTCAATGCCAGCATTTCTCTGGTTGACCCTGAGGAGACATTGGGAAATCTGCCGCACAGTCCCGGTCGCGGATCAGGTATTTGCCAGTTGGATGGCAACGAACATCGATAATGCACCAAGAAGCGTCATGGCGGTCGTCAGCACCGTTGGATTTTGACGGTAGCTCTCGGGCAGAAGATCGCATGCGCCGATGTACAGGAAAAATCCGGCAATACCAGCGAGACTCAAGCCGAGCGTCGGCGCTTGGAGTTCAAACAACATCGTTGACGCAGCCCCGAAGATTGGTGCCATAGCATCAAGCACGAGCCACCAAAACGCACTTCGATCGCTGCCTCTGTTCTTAAGAATCAAGCCGACAGTATTGATGCCGTCCGAAAAATCATGGATGAGCACGGCCACTGCCACCAAAGCGCCTACGGAATCGGAGACCTTGAAGGCGAGCCCGATCGAAACGCCATCAACAAAGCTGTGGAGACACAGACTGCCCGCCCCGAGTACGCCTCGGCGCGGAAGTTGCCCCACCCATAAGCTTTGGTCGCCATGAAGCACGAGTGTGCGATCCAATACCATGTAGACCAGGAAGGCCGCCGCAATGACAGTTGTCGTTGCAGGCACACCGAAGCGAATTCCTGCAAGGGAGATAGACTCGGGGATCAGATGAAACAGAGCAACGCCGATGACGGCGCCGCCGCTGAAACCGAGGATTAGGTGAAGGCGATTGCGCAGCCGGAGGCCGAACAGGCCCCCCGTTAAGGTTGATGCGAAGGTGGCGAGACTCACCAGGAGGACGCTCGTGCTCAGGTGCATCGGCAGGTTCAATTTCTCATGGTCGGGCGCCGGCCCAATGCCGGGAAAAGCACAGCGCACCGGGCGCTCGACTCCTCGCGAGGCTCAAGTGAGCTTGGCGCGACTCCACGCTTCTGCTCAAAATGATATAACGTTACATTTTGGCCAGAAGAAGGGGGCGCGTGGTCATCGTCAGCAAAAGCGAATTGGCCGAAGAGCTTGGCATCAGTCGTTCGCGCGTCAGCAAGCTCATTTCCGGGGGTCTGCCCGTTAGGCCGGACTGTCGCATCGATCTCCGAGCAGCCCGTGAATGGGTCTTGGGCAGTCTTTTGCCGGGCCGCATGAATACGGCCCGGACTAACGCGATAGAAATCCTTTACTCGACGACGCGGGAGCCCAAGCGCGGCGGCATTCGAACCAGCTGATCCCGAGGAACGGAGTGAATGTCGGCGGCTGGCACCTTACCGAGGGGGCAGGACCCTGAACCGTCCTTTTTCGGGGATAGCTGCGGACGCGAAAGGGTCTCGCAGAGCCGAGAGGCGGTCGGTCAGTCCGTTCCCAGCTCAGATGGGCCGCAAACTAGGTCCTTTTCTTGCCTGAAGGCAACAGTCAGTGCGCATGGAAGATCGGCGCGTGATGTCATTTTCTGTATGATGAACATCGGGAATGTGGGTGGGGGATCAGATGCGCAACAAATCGGCGGTGCTGGCGGCGGCGCTGGCGTGGGCGTTGTCCTCCGAGACGTGGGCTGAGGACAAGGAACCCTCCGCAGTTGTGGCGATCGGTCCTGCGAGTGAGTGGACGTTTCCGGGCGCAACCACGAGCCTAGGGCCGTCGGCGTCGGTCGAGTTCACGGTCATCAAGGAATGGCTAGAAATCGAAATCGGCGCGGACACCCTCTTCAGGAAGGCTCAGACTGAGTGGGAGGCGGACGTGCTCTTCAAGAAGCCATTTACGCTCTCGAACACGGTCGAGATGATGCTAGGGGCAGGGCCAACGTGGAGCTACGCCACGGGCGAGACCGGCAAAACCGGCGTTACTTTCGTGGCTGATTTCATGTTCTGGCCGTGGCCAGAGCGAAAGTTCGGATGGTACTTCGAGCCGACCTATACCTATTCGCTCAGCAGCGGCCATGAAAAGTCGTTGGAGGTGAGCGTGGGATTGCTCATCGCGATACCATGATCGCCTGCGCTCGGTAGGTCCGGTCGTGGCACTACCCGGAATTGGCCGGGTCCTTGCTGAAACTACCTTACGGGAGGTGGAGGCCGCTGCTACCCGGATGGGGCTCACAATCGACGTTCTGAAGGCCAGCACGAGCCCCGCAATCGAAGAGGGCTTCGTGACTATGGCCGACGACCGCGCCAAAGCACTCTTCGTTCAGCCGGACGGATTCTTTAGCCGCGGACGCGTTCAATTTGCGATCCTTGGCGTGTTAGAAATGCAACAGTCAAAAAGATTCAGCTCGCTATCAACTGACGGTTTCTTGAAATGCCCACAATTGGCCATTGGGCTGCGTAGGTCCCGATTTCGGGGGGCTATAAAACGGGGCGGGACAGGACTTCCAAGCGTTTCGGTTTGAGAGGTTCGGACGGCTCGGCCTTGCGCCGGGCCGCTTCCCGTTTAGGACCGTCGCATCGGCTGTGCGAGCGTACCGCCCGCTTCCCTTTGGAGAAGCGAGCCATTGTTCAAGCTCTTCGTTCGAACGCGGATATCTCCCACACGTGTGCTCAAATGCGCCGTAGCCGTCCCATGTCCGACGGAATGGGGCTTAGCCCCCTCGAAGGTGTCAGCCACTTGCACCGTTTGGCCCGCGTCGGCGCCCGTATGTCGATCTGCGTCCACTGCCACAGCTCGCGCCCGGTGCTGCGCAATCGAAGGATGCGGCCGACGGTCTGGCCCTCATGCCGGACCTCGTAATCGTCTGGGCGGTTCTCACCGTTGAGAAAAACAGTTCGCCGTAGGCTGAGGCTCAACCAAATTCCCGTCAAATTCACGGTTAATTGTTAAGTGGGCCGGGAGATTCTCGCTCTGACGAGGTACTATAGAAGGGGGTTGGGAGATGAGCACCACATCAATTCGTGATTGCCGCACGGTACCATATGAGCAATACGAGCAGGCTAGGAAACTCCTGTTTGATGCCCTGTTCATCGGCGCTTTCGACAAAACGACACTGGGTCGAAAAATTCGCTATTTCCTGGATCAGGAGAACTCGTCACGGGGTGAAGGCGAGTCTAGTGAACCCAATCGGACGGCGTAGCACGGCCCCTCTCCAATCGGAGCCCGCCAGGTTGACGGCTCGCGCTGCGGCTTGTCATTCTCGTTGGCAACCCATTCCGGCATCCGCAGGCTGTGCATTCAATCGAGTGATAGGTTGCAGGATCGCGCAGTTGGATCCGGCGTCGCCGATGGCGGTGCCGGCTTGCGGCCGCCGCAGTTCAGCGGCGTCCGCCGCCTCGGCCGTTTTGGCGGCGGGCCGAAACAACGTACCGGCGGTCTATACACTATCTGATTTTGCCAGAGACGGCGGTTTGCTTTCCTACGGGGTTGACCCGGTAGACCTCTTTCGTCGTGCCGCCTCCTATGTCGATCGCATCCTGCACGGCGAGAGAAGCGTGGCGACCTCCCGGTGCAGTTTCCGGTGAAATACGAGATGGCCAAGAACCTCAAGACCGCCAAGGCGTTCGGTCTTGCCGGCCCCCATCAATTCTGTTGCGTGCCGACGAGGTAATCGAATGAGTGCGCCAGGCAAAGTTGGTGCGATCCAGCCGGTACAAGTCCGGCCCAAGTAAGGAGTAGCGTCCGCTTGGTAGCGAGTGTTGCGCAAGTCTACCGGTGACGGTGGCTGCGAAGGGTACACAGCGATTGCACGGGGTCATGCGCGGGCTTGACGCGCGCACATTCAAAGGAGAAAGAGAACCACCATGGCGCTGGCAGTCATCGGCTCTGGTTTCGGCCGTACTGGTACAATGTCGCTCAAAGCTGCCCTCGAACAGCTCGGCTTCGGCCCCTGTCACCATATGGAGGAGATATTCAAACATCCCGACCAAGTGCAGTATTGGCAGGCCGTTGCGGAAGGAAAGATGGTGGACTGGAACGAGGTTTTCCGCGGGTATCGTGCGCAAGTGGACTGGCCGGGAGCACATGTGTGGCGGGAGCTTGCGGGAGCCTATCCTGAGGCCAAGGTTGTGCACAGCGTAAGGCCAGAGACTTCCTGGTGGAACAGCTTTTCCGCGACGATCGGAAAGTTCCTGGCCATCTATTCAGAAATGCCATTGCCGCCGCATGTTCGCGCCATGTGCGATGCTGCCATGGAGATAATCGGACGCCAAACATTCGGAGGCGCGTTTGCCGACCGCGACGCGGCGATCGCGGCCTACCGTGGACGCACCGAGGAGGTACGGGCTACGATTGCTCCGGAGCGGCTTCTCGTGTTCGATGTCGCCGAAGGCTGGGGTCCGCTTTGCCGTTTTCTTGGAGTGCCTGAACCGGACACTCCCTTTCCCCACCACAACACAACGGTTGAGTTCTGGGAAATATTCAGGCCCGCCGCATAAATGGATCGCGACGATAGACGGGGGCTCCGCCTCGCTCAGCCCACGCGCCTTGACGGCTCGCGGCATTCCTACCGCGCGCGGCGGGCGGTGGTCGCCGGCCCAGGTGAACGATATTCTTCGCCGCGCGAGCGCGATTTCGGCCTCACCGTGCCGCGGACGCTGCTGGTCGCCGGTGACGAGTTGATCGAGTAACCGGAGAAGCTCGATACCTGTTGCACAGCAACAGGTATCCGTTCACCCGCGCAGCGGCAAGTCCGCAGTGGCCGAAGCGGACGCGGGAGGATGAGTGCGAGAATCCGGATTTGACCCTAACCGGACCATTGGCCGTTACTCAACATGACAACGGATGTCACTCAGGCCTGATACCCGCCGTGCGGATTACCTTGCGCCACTTTTCGGTTTCCTCGGCGAGGGCCTTGCCGAACTCGGCAGGCGTCATCGCCACCGGCACGTCGCCGAGGTCGGCCAACCGGGTCTTCATTCGAGGTTCGGCAACAATGGCACTGACTTGTTTGTTCAGCGTGTCGACGATGTCGGCAGGAGTCTTTCTGGGGGCGCCAAGGCCGTTGAGCAAGCTCGCTTCGTAGCCCGGGAGAAAATCAGCGATGATCGGTACGTCCGGGAGCGCCTCGGAACGAGTGGTCGACGTCATCCCCAGCGCGCGCAGCCTGCCGGCTCTGATGTGGCCAATCGCTGGCGGCATGGTGGAGAATATCGCCTGCACCTGGCCGCCGAGCAGATCTGTCATCGCGGGGCCGAGACCGCGATAA
>DATBID010000248.1:0-4437 GCA_036557125.1 Bryobacteraceae bacterium
GACTCATCGATCGACTTACCAAACGTATACGCCCCCAGAAAGCTGAGATTATTCGAGAACCGTTTCTCCACCTTGGTCTGCAATGAGTGGTAGGTAGAACCGCCGCACGAGCACCAGTAGGTCAGGTCGCTTCCCAGATAGGGGCGCGGACGTCGCGGGTTGACATCAGCATCGGGGTCAGTTGTCGGGAGGGCTTGGTTCGCGTTCCGGAATTCATAGAGCTTCTTTCCGGCAGAGCCCGCGTAGGAAACCTCCCACACCGTGTTGAATCCAAGGTCCTGTTGAATCCCGAAATTCCAGTGCTGCACGTATGGATCCCGGAAGTTGGGATCCTCCGAGAAGAGCGAAGGCGCGGCTGGATTCGTAAAGGCATTCGCCGGAAGTCCGTTCGAAAGCTTGTTTACGGTCGGATTAGGAGTCGAGAAATTCACCGCCGGAAAGTTCGACTGCAGGTAGAACGGCGGATTATTTCCCGGATTGGGGATGCTAAGCGGTCCGGCTTCATAGGATGAATAGAAGACGCCATAACCCGAGCGGATTACAGTCTTCCTTGTGAGTTGGAAGGCAAAGCCGACTCGCGGAGCTATGTTGTTTCGATCCTGTGGGACCAATTGACGCGGCGCATTGCGGTTCACCGCAATTTGCGGGAAGAAGCTGGGTGGAAGTGGGTCCGTCCGGCCGTTGGCAATATCGAGCGTGTTTGTCGCCACGTTGAAATTGGCTTCCGCGTCCCGCCGCTCCATCGGCATCGAGATAAATTCGTATCGTACGCCGAGGTTGAGAGTGAGCCGGCTATTCACCTTGACGTCATCCTGAACATAGAAGAAATATCCGGGCTGCTGGAAAGTGTCGTTAATGAAGGAGCCGACCGACGCGCTGGAAGGAATGCCGAGAGCAAAATCGGCGAATCCAAGCCCCGTGTTGCTGCGGTTATTAGCATCGCGTGTGAAATTCCCGTTGAAACTGAAAGTCCCACGCGGATAGGGAGGCTGAAGGATGCTGAAGTTGACAATGGGCTTCCATTCCGCTCCGAACTTAATGGTATTCCGGCCTTTGATCCAGCTCAGGTTCTCGATGAAATGGAAGACGTTCTCAAACTCGCGTGTCGGCTGATACGTCGCGCTGCCGAAACTGGTCATTCCGCTGACCTGGAACCGCGGCAAGCCCCCATTGCTGGAGCCGAAAGGAATACCGGGAATGCCGACCTGGCTCGCGAGATTATCGGTGGAGTTGAACTGCAGGCGTTCCGTCCGCAGCCGGGTGTATCCGGCGCGGAATTCATTAATGACGCGTGGTGAGAGAATGTGGGTCTCGCTGAATACGCCCTGGCGCGTGTTATTGGTCCAATCGCCCGAAGAAAATGCCGCGGCCGAGAGAGGCGGAGGAATGGACGCCGGAGGCGTCAGGTTCTGATCGGACATGCTGAACCGTGCAAAGAAGCTGTCTTTTTCCGAGATGCGGTGATCGATTCGGACATCGCCCTGGTCTGTCTGATCGGGCTCGACAGGATTGGTGAGATAGTTATTGGCTACCCCCGTTGGTCCTACCGAACCCGGGACGTTGGGCGCGGGCATGAATCCAATCAGCTTGAGAGACGCGGGGTCGAAACGCGTTAGAGGGATCTGGTTACCGGGAAATGGCAGATGCGTGTTCGGGTCAAGAACGGCATTGAAGCCGCTGAAATTTCCTGTCCTCCACGCCAGCGGCGCGAGCGTCGCCTGGAATGTGTGCGCGGTGCGGATTCGAGTGCCCTGGTAATCGACGAAGAAGAACGTTCGATTCTTGCCGCTGTAGCCCGGAAGCACTACCGGGCCGCCAACGGCGCCGCCAAACTGGTTCTGCTTGAACGGAGGCGTCGGCCCGGTGGGCGGGTCGAAGAAGTTCTTCGCGTCAAGGGCGCTATTGCGAAGAAACTCGAAGGCGCTGCCGTGAAACTGGTTCGTACCGGATTTGAACGTGACATTCATCACAGCGCCTCCGGAACGGCCAAACTCGGCGCTCATGGAGTTCGTCTGAACTTTGAACTCCGCGATTGCATCGGGAGAAGGGCCCACGACGAAACTGGCTTCGTTGGTCAGGTCCTGCGACAGACTGTTGTTGTCGATTCCATCGAGCAGGTAATTGTTCTGATAGGGCCGTACACCATTGGCGCTGAAACCGCCTGTTCGCTCGTCGCGCGCGCCAGGCGCGGTCGGCGCCGTTCCGGCTGTAAGCACGGCGAGCCGCGTGAAGAACCGGCCGTTTAACGGCAGGTCGACGATCTTCTGGCTCTCCATGACCTGGCCGAGATACGACGTGTCAGTTTGAAGAGGCGGCGCCGCCGACGCTACCTCGACTGTTTCGGTAATCTGCCCTACTTCCAGGGCAACGTTAACTCCGATACGGTCCTGAACATTTAACCGGATTCCCTCGCTGACCGATTTCTTAAAGCCGGTAGCTTCGACCGTCAGAGTGTACCGTCCGACGGGCAAAGGCGTCACTACATAATTGCCCGACGAGTCGGAGGTGGTCTTCGTTGTGGTCCCGGTGTCGATGTTGGTTACGGTGACCGATGCGTTTGAGACCACAGCGCCGCTCGAATCCGTGATGGCGCCCACGATCGACCCTGTTGTGGTCTGAGCAAGCACCGGCAGGACAGAGAGCAACAGGCAAATCACGCTCCGGAAAATAGAGAGGCCCCACTTGGACATGAACTCCCCCTTTAAGCTGTATCGAAATATTCTGCGCTTGAACCGGATATTTTTCAAGTGGATTCCACGCGCTCAGTCCTCCACTGCGCACGCTCGATGAGTTAAAGAATCAAACGTGATTCCGTAGCGTCTTATTACAAAACGTCAGATGCGTAGAAAGACTTTGCGGCGATACATCCAATACAGCATCAGCCAATACACAAGCAGCACCGCGAGCCCTTGCATGAAAGGCGCAACACCGGTCCCGGCGAATTCAAAGAAGTGCGCGCCGAGATGGATGCGAAACGAACTGATGATGAAATGTTCGAACAGGTGAGCCATCATGTAAGCGGCAATCGAATTCATCCCGATCACAACCAAAGGAAAGGCCCATGCACGCTTGCCTTTCACGTTGATGATCCAACTGAATCCAGCGAGGAACAGGAAACAGGCTCCACCGCTGAACAAGGTCCAGCTCGGGGTCCAGATGCGCTTGACCACCGGGCAGATGCCGGTGAAGTGAAGCAGCAGGCCAAGCGCGATGCCGGCGACGCCGGCGATCAGGTAACGCTTCATTGGCATGCGTGGAGCTTCCTCGCGTGTCCAGCCGCCGGCGATCAGTCCCAGAATCATCGTCCCGAGCGTGGGAATGAAGCTCAGAGTCAGGTATCCTCCGTGGTTTGCGATGAACGGCGTAGCCCGTGGGAGGAGATTCAGAAACCACACGTCAAAGGCCTGGCCGAGATTGCTGTTCTTGTTCCAGTGCGCCGCAAATCCGGAATAGAAGTGGTTCCAGTCCGCCGGGACGCCGACGGCCTGATAGTTGAACCCGGGACCCGGCGCAGGATAGAGGGCCCACGCCAGCCAGTATCCGAAGAGAATTACGCTCAGCGCGATCCACTGCCAACGCCGCGGCTTGAAGGCGAGCAGAAAGAGAAATGGATAGCCGAGACCAATCTGAGTCAGCGTGTCTTCAAACGTAAAGTTGGTCTGCGGGCTGCTCATCGAGCGAAGAAATACTCCCAACGCGGCGAGCAGAACGGAACGCCAGAGGGCATGCGCGAACATCTGTTTGAAACCTGCGCCCTTGGCGAGGCGACTGGCAATCGAGTACGGCAGCGCGACTCCGACCAGAAATGAAAACCCGGGTTGAATCAGGTCGTGGAGGGAGCAACCCGCCCATTCGACGTGGGTCTGATTGTAGGCCAGGATGGCCCAAAACCAGTTCCCCGGAAACGCGTGCGAGACCCGCGCCAGTTGGACGACCTCGGCCATCATGAGCAACATGACAAAGCCGCGGTACGCGTCCATTGCCACGTTGCGGGGCGCCGGCTGAGCGCGCCGAATTGATTCCTGTGTAAGTACCGGAGTCTCGGCAACAGCCTGCATGCATAACCTCCCAGTTTGAACTTACACTAGCACCTCTGCTCGCCGAACGCGAGGGGCTCGCCGAGACTAGTGGCTAGTTCAGTAATCATTGGCCGGTGGTCAGTGGTCCGTTCGGCAAGCGGCGAGACTGCCTATGATGGCGAGGATGCCAATCGGCCTCTCTTTCTGAAAACGCATCTGCACTTCTGCCCCGGTAAAGCGCAAGAGCCGCGAATTCCGTATCATTTTTTGCGGACAAAAAGTATGCGTCCACCCATGAGGGGCTCTGCGAGATTCCGAAAACGAAGCGTGATTAACGCAGCCGCATGCAATCCGTAAACGAGAACGAGCCCAGCGAAAGTCAAAAGCAGGCTCACTCGGTTGGTTTGCCTAAAATGTG
>DATBID010000249.1:0-10195 GCA_036557125.1 Bryobacteraceae bacterium
AACTGCAAGACATTGGCCACGGCGGTCGCGTCCTGAGATGTGCTCGCGAGCAATTGCGCGTTGATTGCTACCTGCGCCCCGAATTTCACGCCGCCGCTCGCTTGCGTGATGTTCTGAAACGTGTTGGGGGGAACCACGGGCAGATTCGGAGCATTCGCGGGAGGCTTCAAGGCTGGGGGAGGCACTTCGGAAATGCCCCAGGCATCCTCTGTGGTGCTCAACTGGTTGATAGCGACCAGCAAAGATGCGGGCAAGGTGGCCGGCGTTGTTTGCCGGTCAATGGCGGCTTTGACGCTGGCGATATCTCCGGCAATCGCCAGGGTTCCGTTTAAGAAGGCGAAACCGTCACCGTGCTTCAAATTCTCCACGATGGTCACGCCGTTGTACAGCTCCGAGACTGCGCCTCCTGCTTTGGCCGCCCGATCGATGGCGTCCGCATTGAAGGTACCGCGGGCCAGGGTTAGGTGCGCTGCGGTCTTCCCCGTTCCATTCGAGGCGACCAGCAATTCGTCTAAATCCCTCGTGGGATCGAACCCAGTCTCAGTGACAAACTCCTGGAAGTGCGGGTCCTGGGCCTGGACCTGCGCAATCACGTACTGTCCAAAGGGTGAGGTCTTCGCCTGGTCGACGTTCACTCCCGCCAGAATCTTGGCGTCAGGCATCACCAAATTCAGCAGTTGCGGGTCCGCGGCGCCGAGCACACCGGCGCAGGGGGCCATCAGAATAGCGGCACTAACTATCCAGCACTTCATAAACAAAAGGACGTGCCTCCCCGTCCCATGTTAACAGCGTTCGATGTTAACAGCTATGGAATAGGAATCTGGTCAACAATCTCGATGCCAAAACCTTCGAGCGCCACGATTTTCCGGGGATGGTTAGTAAGCAGCCGGATGGTGTGCAGGCCCAGGTCAGAGAGAATCTGCGCGCCGATGCCATGTTCGTGTTGCAACTGGCGTTGGCCATCGGTGCCCTGATAATGCGAAAAGTCGCGGTTATGCGAAGTGAGCCGCAACTCACTAGCCACCGCGGCGGTATTGTGCTCCATTCGGAACCCGGGGCCGCTCTCGTGCAAGTACACCAGGACGCCGCAGCCCTCCTCGGCAATCATCCGTAAGGATTGCCGGATGAGCCGCCCGCATTCGCAAGCCGAGGAATGAAAGACATCGCCCAGAATGCAACGGGAATGCATGCGCACCAGCACCGCCTCTTTTCCTTCGAGTTCGCCATGCACCAGCGCAAGATGATGCTCCGGGTTAAGGTCGCTGGTATAGGCGATTGCGCGAAAGGTTCCGGCTTCGGTCTCCACACAGCCCTCCGCTAGACGGCGGACGAACCTCTCGTGCTTCATACGGTAGCGGATCAGTTCGGCCACGGAAATCATAGCGAGATTGTGGCGGGCGCAGAAGCGCTCCAGCTCCGGGACGCGGGCCATGGAGCCATCCTCGTTCATGATTTCGCAAATCACCCCGGCGGGAGTGAGGCCGGCAAGCCGTGCCAGATCGACGGAAGCCTCGGTCTGCCCGGCCCGCACGAGCACACCGCCCTCCCGCGCTCGAAGCGGAAACATGTGCCCGGGCCGCGCCAGGTCTTCCGGCCGGCAAGCGGGATCGATGGATTTTAGGATAGTTTGGGTCCGGTCGGCGGCGGAAATTCCCGTGCTAACGCCATCACGGGCATCGATCGATTCGCAAAAAGCAGTTCCGAAATTGGAGGTGTTTTGCGCGGTAATGAGCGGCAGGCGTAGCCGGTCGCAGTGCTCCGCGGTAAGCGCGAGACAAATCAGGCCGCGGCCATAAGTGGCCATGAAATTGATGATTTCTGGTGTGGTTTTCTCGGCCGCGATGGTCAAATCGCCTTCGTTTTCGCGGTCTTCGTCATCCACCACGACTACGATACGCCCGGCGCGCATCTCCTCCAGCACCTGCGGAACCGACGAAAACGGCATCCTTCTAATTGTAGTTGGGAAGGCGGGTGCGTAGCCCATCAGATGGGTGGCATCAGTTCGCCGGCTCGGACGGTCTCGTTCCGGTTTTCAAGCGAAACCGTGTCGTTTTCCGTGTACCACTGGCTGAGGCGATATCCGGCCGGAGAAGGTTGGCGGTGCACAACGAGTATACGGCGGGTCAGATCCAGTACCCAATACTCCGGAACTTCGGCCGCCGCGTAGAGTAGGGCTTTGCGAGACAGGTCAAAGCTGACGCTGGTATCGGCTACCTCGATGGCCAGCAACAGTTCGTCGCCGCTGGGATGCCGTTTCGCAAATTCGGGCTTGTCTTCGGCCACAACAGCCAGGTCCGGCTCGGGGAGGCTACGCTCCCGGTCGGCGGGCGATGCTTCAATCGGAAGTTGTACTCGGATGCGGTCTGTCCCGAAGATGCTTGCCAGCCAGCGCAGGGCCAATTGGATGGAACGTGCGTGCGGCGGGTTTTGTCCCATCTTATCGATCAAGTCTCCGTCAATCAGTTCATACCGGAGCCCTTCAAGAAAACCGGTTTCCGTGAGACGGTCCACTTCCTCGCGAGTAAAGCGCTTTCGCGTTTCGAAGGCGGGGAGCAAGGGCGCGGCAGACATAGCGTCTCCTGGCCACCATCTTAGCGCTTATCGCAGATACAACCGCAAACCGACGAATGCTCCATCCAGACGCCCTTTCATGTAGAAATCCGACTGCGGCGAGGTCTTGAAGTAGAGCAGCCGTGCTCCCGCGCGCACCTCCAGGTGGCTGAATTTGTAAGCCAGGTCGGCATCTGCATTACCGATGGCGGAATGGTGGGGAATATCGAAGCCGCTGGCGTTGGCTTCGAGCCGGACATTATCGGAAAGATAGTAGCTCACACCCACACCGAGCGCCGGCAGAATGAGGGATTTCGAGCCGGAACCGCTATTGGGTAAAGCGGTGCTGAGAGGGGCGGCGAATCCCGATTGCACACCAACGTATTGCACTTGCCAGAGCGTCTTCAGGCGGAAGCGGCGCCGTGCCGGAGGATAAGGCCACGTAAGAAAATCAAACGAAACGTTCACGCTTTGGAGCTTGTAGTTGGAGTCGATAGAATCGCCGGAATTAAGACCCGTGCCCCACAGATTCAGACTGGCCGGCGCCGTGAAGGCGCCATCGGTGCGGGCCTGGAAATAGGTGACTCGAAACGTGTTGTGTTTGCCGGCCGGGATCCGCGCCGCTCCGCCGAGATTAAACCTGGTCTTGCCTCCCAGCGGAGCGTATGAGGATTGGGAGTCTAGCGTCTGAAGTCCTTTGTTGAAGATTGGGGTTCCCGTGGGAGTCCAGCCATCCACCTCGACCGAGAGAGTGTTTTCATCTTGCCGGGGAACTTCCGGGACGGGTGGGAGCGGCGGCGGGGCCTGCGGCCGCTCGCTGGCCGGCGAAGTCGGAGGCGCGCCCGGGGGCTGCTGCGGCTGTTGCTGTTGCGCACGGAGTGGCGCGTAGAGCACGGGGAGCAGACAGAAAAATAGAATGCGTTGCCGGAATTTCACGTATCCTCACTAATTGAGCTTTCAGCTATAAGCAAAAGACTGGCCATTTGCGGTCAGCTAGTTCTTGAACCAGGGAATCAACTATTGTGCCTCAATGTAGGGAGGTCTATTCCCCTTGAAATTAAAGGACTACAAGTTGTTTTCGGCTGGAATGGCGGTTCGGGTTAGGGTATGATGCAGGTAGTGAGGCCGGGAAGGGCTTGATCCCGGCCCCACACGACGCTTATCGTCTGGATTTACGTGTCCAGATGATCAGCGCCGTAAGACGACCCGCAAGGGCGAGCCGGAGCTTTACCAGCAAGAGGATCATAATCAAATCCCCCTTTCCGGCTTCGAGTGGAAGGCCCGGACCGATATCCGGGCTTTCCCGATTGAAGCCTCCGCGAAGCGCAGCGTTTAGCTGCGCGCCAAATAAAGCCTTCTTCGGGAACCAGCTCAATCCACTCTCCATCGGAAACTGGACTAATAGTGCTTTGCGACGGCACAATATCGCCAAAAATCGGCGCGTTTGCGGAAACCGCCATACCGTGAGATGGTCTGAGACATCCGATATGCCGGTTTGGTTTCGAGCTATACTGTAGGGTCAGAGGCTTGGGAAGGCTATGAAGAGGTACGGCAAATTCATCGCGCTCGTCGCTATTGTAATTGGCACGCTGGTTTGGCTGGCGGCGGCCAGCATGACCGACAACAAGACCTATTACAAAACTATTGCCGAACTGGCCCAGATGGGCAATCAGGCCTACGGGCAGCGCATCCGCGTGGGTGGCGATGTGGATGGCAGCTCAATCAAGCGCATGGGCACCGAAACCCGGTTCGTGCTGGTGCAGGATAAGCAGCGGCTGATGGTTGCCTATACCGGCTCCGAACCCCTTCCCGATACTTTCCGCGGCGGCGCCCAGGCATTGGCCGATGGCCGCCTGGGAAAAGACGGCGTCTTCCGCACCTCCAAGATTCAAGCCAAATGCGCCTCGAAATATGAAGCCAAGGTGCCTCAGGGTGCCGCGCCGGTAAAGAGCGGCGGCACTATCTAGCTATTCACATCAAGCGCTCACAGTAGTAGTGTAGGGGGAATATGGAAAATCTGGGTTCGCTGGCGATACTGCTGGCTTTTTGCGCGGCCATTTACGCGGCCGTGGCTTCCGTAGTCGGACGTCTCCGGCACAAGCCCTTCCTGGTGGTGAGTGGTGCGCGTGCCGTTTACGCGATCTGGCTGCTGATTACTCTCGGTTCGGCCCTCCTTGTCTATGCGATGATGACCGGCGATTTCCGCTTCGCCTACGTCGCCGAGCACAGCAACAAAGCCATGCCGACCTTATATAAGTTCGCTGCATGGTGGGGCGGGCAGGAGGGATCGCTGCTCTTCTGGAGCTGGCTGCTGGCAACCTATACCGCCGTAGTCACCTACACGAACCGGCGCAAGCACCGCGACCTCATGCCCTATGTAATCGGCGTGCTTGCCACGGTGCAGACCTTTTTCCTGCTGATGAATAACTTCGTCGCGAACCCGTTCCAGATGCTGGCTCAGGACAAGTTGATTGTGTCAGTGCCGGATGGCAATGGACTCAGCCCGCTTTTGCAGTACCCCGCGATGGCGATCCACCCCCCGATGCTCTATCTCGGTTATGTGGGATTTGCGGTGCCGTTCGCCTTCGCGATCGCTTCGCTGATTACCCGACAGCCCGGAGAAGGCTGGATCCACACCACCCGCCGGTGGACCTTGGTGACCTGGCTCTTCCAAAGCTGCGGCATCATGCTCGGCGCTGCTTGGGCGTATCACGTTTTGGGCTGGGGCGGTTATTGGGGCTGGGACCCGGTAGAAAACGCCTCGCTGCTGCCCTGGTTGAGCGGCACGGCCTTTCTCCATTCCGTGATGATGCAGGAAAAAAAGGGCATGATGAAGATCTGGAACTTCGTGCTCGTCACCGCGACCTTTCTGCTGGCTTTGTTCGGCACGGCTATTACGCGTGGCGGCCTGGTGCAATCGGTGCATGCCTTTGCCAGGTCGGATATTGGAAAGTATTTTGTCAGTTTTCTGGCGATCTGTATTGCAGCCACGGCGTATCTGATCCTCGACCGCCTGGATTACCTGAAGAGTGAAAATCAACTCGAGAGCGTAGTCTCGCGCGAATCGAGCTTCCTGTTCAACAATTTGATTCTGCTGGCAAGCTGCTTCGCGGTGCTTTGGGGAACCCTGTTCCCGGTGCTTTCCGAGTACTTCACCAGCAACAAGATTTCCCTGGATGCCGACTGGTACAACCGCCTGATGGTGCCGATCGGTCTGTTCCTGCTGTTTCTAACCGGAGTCGGGCCGCTGTTTTCCTGGCGGCGTACGTCGGTCGATAGTCTGCGGCGGAATTTCCAGATTCCCGGCATTGCCGCTCTGGTGCTTGCGGGCGCGCTGTTTGCGGCCGGTATCCATAATTTCTACGCCCTGATCTCGTTCGGCTTCTGCCTGTTCGTGGCCCTGACAGTCATCATGGAATTCGTTAAGGGTGGCAAATCCATTGCCGCCAAGAACGACATGAATCTGCTGCGCGCCATGGTGGAGCTGACACATCGCAACACGCGGCGCTACGGCGGCTACCTTGTCCACATGGGAATCGTGCTGATGTTCATCGGCTTCACTGGTCATGCCTTCAATCAGCAAGAGGTGAAGGAGCTGAACAGCACTGCGCCCGGCAATACTATGCAGGTGGGCCATTACAATCTCAAAATGTTGGATCGGGAGGAAGGCGACATGCCGCTCTATGCATCGGAAACGGCCACCATCGAAGTGTCCAAAAACGGCAAGGTGATCGATTTTCTGAAGCCGGAGCGGCGCTTTTATAAGGCCAGCAAAGAGAGCACTTCTGAAGTGGGACTGCGGCAGCGCCTGAACGAAGATCTTTACTTGAATTTCGCTGGCATGTCCGACGACAACCAGCGCGCCATTATTCAGGCATATGTTTTCCCGCTGGTCGATTGGATCTGGATCGGCGGCCTGATCCTGATTGGCGGAACGCTGGTTTGCCTGGTGCCGAGCAAGATCCGGATGCAATACGCCCGCACGGAAGTAGTGGGCTACACAACGAAGCATGCAACGATTGAGAAGTAGATTTCGCTTTTATCGGAGCGGCGACCGTCAGGGAGCGGTCTGGTACGCCATTTTTCTTGCCCTGGCTTTGGTCGCCGCTGCCCTTGCCCAAACTGCCTCGGAAAAACCCAGTGCCGACGTCCGCCGCGTCGGCCAGCGCCTCCAATGCCAATGCGGCGGCTGCAAAGATTCTTTGGCCACCTGCAGCATGCTCGAGTGCTCCTTTTCCAAGCCAGGGAAGGAGCGCATCGCGCGCATGCAGGCCGCCGGTTTCGCCGATGACCAGATCATTCAGGCCTTCGTAAAGGATAACGGCCCCGGAATCTTTCTTGCGCCCCCAAGCGCCTTCGGCTGGATCGTGCCGTATCTTTCAATCTTGGCGGGCCTGTTCATCATCTGGGCGTTCCTCAAGAAATACCGCAAACCGAAGTCGCTCACCGAGCTGGGCTCGGTGGAAATCGACGACCCCGCGCTTGAGCCTTATAAAGAACAGATCGAAGAAGATCTGAAGAAGTTGGATTAGTGATCATCATCATTCTCGCCGCCGTCCTGGCGATTCTCGTCATCGCGTTTATTTTGGGTGTCCGTTTGAAGGACCTTCCCGAGCCGGAGCCGGAATCTCCCTTTCAGCATCTGGATGACCGCAAAGCTGCAATCTATGAAAGCTTGCGCGACCTCCAATTTGAATACCGGTTGGGCAAGCTATCCGACGAAGATTACCAGACGAGCAAGCGCGACATGCAAAAGGAGTTGGCCGTGGTGCTTGCTGACGTCGACAAGCTCAAAATCCAGCTCGGCGTGAACGGAATCGCGTCGGTGCCCGCAAAGAAAGCGGCGAAGGCGGCTGCCGCTTCAGCGGGCACGGTGTGTTCTTCCTGCGGCGCGAAGTTCGAGCGGGAATTGAAGTTTTGCGGCGAGTGCGGCAAGCCGATGAAGGTGGCGAAATGAGGAGACAGGAGCCAGGAGACAGGAGTCAGAAGCCAGGAGTGGCGCTGCGTGGGTTTTTCGCCGGGATGTTGCTTTCCACGCTTCCCGCGGCGGCTGCAATCAGCGGCACGGTTGTCAACGGCACCACTGGTAAGCCGGAAGCCGGCATTACCGTGACGCTGCTCAAGATGACTCAAAAGGGGCCGCAGCCGGCTGGTGAGATAAAAGCCGATGCGCAGGGGAAGTTCCAACTCGATCAAACGGTGGACGGCCCCACCTTGGTTCGCGCCACTGTCGACGGTGTGACCTACAACCACGTGCTCGTGCCCGGCATGCCCAGCGAAGGCGTCAACCTTGAGGTATACAACGCCTCCAAAGAACCGGGCAGCGCCAAAGTCTCCAAGCATATGCTGCTGTTCGAACCTACCGGCCAGCAGCTCGTCGTTAATGAAGCCTTTATCGTTGCCAACACTGGCAAGACGGCCTGGAACGACCCGGCCGATGGCACGCTGCGGATTTTCTTGCCCCATACAATCGACGGGGAGGCCCACGTGAGCGCCACGCCTCCCGGCGGCCAGCCTTTGCAGCAAGTGGCTCAAAAAACCGGTCAGCCCGATGTCTTCAAAATCAATTTCCCCATGCGTCCGGGCGAAACCCGGGTGGATGTTACTTATACGCTGCCTTATAAAGCAGGCGATCCGTACGCCGGCAAGATTCCCAGCAAGGACGACAACACCTACCTCATCGTTCCTGAAGGCATCACGATGAAGGGAGACGCCCTTAGCGACATGGGGCAGGAACCGCGCACCAAGGCCCACATCTATGGCCTGAAGGGAACGGAATACAACGTGGAACTTGCCGGGACTGTTTCCGAGCGCAATACCGATTCCGACACCTCCGGAGCGGATAGCAGCGGTCAGCCGCCGGTCCAGCAGATCATGCCGCGGCTTTATACGCAAACCAAGCTGATCCTGCCGCTTGCCTTGGGCATCCTCGCGCTTGGATTCGTGCTGCTCTATCGCATGCCCGATAAGGATACGAATGCACGCGCTCGCCGTTGAAGGGGTCTGGAAGTATTACGGCGACTACCCGGCTTTGCGGGACATCAATCTCACGACGGAGCCGGGCACGTGCCTGGCGCTCATCGGTCGCAACGGCGCGGGCAAAACGACGCTGCTGCGTACCATCGCCGGGTTCACACGTCCGATGAAGGGAAAAGTGAAAATCCTTGGCCGGGAGCCGCGGGAAACGGCCACGCGTCGCGACATCGGGTTCATCGGTCACGGCATTGCGGTCTATGACGAGCTTTCCGCCCTGGAAAACCTCATGCTGTATGGGCGGCTATATGGTGTCGCCGATCCGCGCCACAGAGCGCTCGAATGGCTTGAAAAGACGGGCCTGGAGCGAGTGCGCGACGGTCTGGTGCGCGAGTTTTCCCGTGGCATGCGCCAGCGTCTGGCGGTAGCGCGGGCGTTTCTACATGAGCCTTCCGTGCTGCTGCTCGACGAGCCATTTACAGCTCTCGACGACCGAGCGATTGCTGTCCTGCAGCGCCTGCTGCGTGAAGCGAGCGCGCAGAGTCGAACCATTGTGCTCTCCACACACCAGTTGCGCGAAGCGCTCGAACTGGCTACTCACGTTGCCCTGCTCAACCGCGGACGCGTAGCTTTTCACGGTCAATGCACAGCCGAAATGACCACCGATCCCGGCTTCGTCTACGCGCGTTACGGGGAGGGTTGATGGCAACCATCGCAACACCCGAAGTAAGCGCCCGGCCGGCCCGGCAGGGCCCCCCTGGACTTTCCATGTTCCGCCAGGTTTTTGTGGTGATCGCCAAAGACCTGCGAGCCGAGCTGCGCACGAAGGAGGCGGTCAATGCCGCCCTGGCATTCGCCATCATGATCCTGGTGCTCTTCAGCTTCGCTTTCGACCCGGGCGAAGAGGAAACCAAGATGTATGCGGGCGGCCTGCTCTGGATCGTGTTCGCGTTCGCGGGCACGCTCGTGCTGAATCGCAGCTTCGCGCGTGAATTGCAGAACGACTGTCTGGATGCCCTCATCGCGGCCCCCATCTCCGGCGCCGTCTTGTTTCTTGGCAAAGCACTCGCCAACTATCTCTTGCTGATGGCTGTGGAACTGGTGGCGTTGCCGGTATTCGGCATCTTTTACTATGTAAAGTGGTACGAGCATTTCTGGCAGATGATGTTGGTGCTGGCTTTAGGCACTTGGGGCATCACTGTGATCGGCACCGTCTTCAGCGCGCTCACGGTCAACATTCGCCTGCGCGAAGTGATGCTGCCCATGATCACCTATCCCATGCTCGTGCCTGCGCTCATGGGATTGATACAGCTAACCGTGGACTTGGTCAGCGGAAAGACGATCTGGGTGGACTCGCTCTGGTTGAAAGTATTAATCAGCTTCGATATCCTCTACACGGCTGCATCTCTGGCATTGATCGAAATCGTTCTCGTGGGGTAACGCATTATGCGTGACAAGATTCTTTATGTATTAGGCGTGGCGGCGTTCCTGATTCTGGCACGCGATATTTACATGATCGCCCGCTTTCCTCCCGAAGCGTCGCAAGGCAACGCGTTCAAGATTATCTTCTTCCACCTGGCAGCTTGGGGCTCCGCCGGAGCCACGCTGACGGCGGCTCTGGTAACCAGCGTCCTGTTTCTCGCTACCAAAAACTTCAAGTACGATGCTGCCG
>DATBID010000250.1:0-7077 GCA_036557125.1 Bryobacteraceae bacterium
ACTCTGAAGGATACGCAGGGCAAACCCGAAGTCGGCCCGTACGCTCCGAAGAAGTAGTCACTGCGCTCGGGAGGACCACTTATATATACACGAATCGCCATTGCCGGAGCACTCCTGATAAGCCTCTCCTGGGCGCAGGACTTTGCCGATCGCAAATCCGGCCTCGTCGATTACTCCAAAGCCGATATAGAGCCACAGCAGACCTGCGAAGCCCTCAATAGCTTCAAATCCTCCGATCTCGCGCAGATCACCGCCAAGGTGATCCCGGCCGGCGAAAGTGTACCCGCTCACTGTCGAGTGACTGGCGTACTCTCTCCCGAGATCGCCTTCGAAGTGAGCCTCCCCGCAAGGTGGAACGGCCGCTTCTACATGATCGGCAACGGCGGTCTGGCCGGCGAGTCGATGGAAGACCGTACCCGCGTCGCGCAGCGCAATGCGGCGCTGGAACAGGGGTTCGCATTTGCGCAGACCAACACAGGTCACGAAGCCGCCAAGGAGCCAGGCGGAAGCTTCGTATTAAGCAATCCGCAGAAGGCGGTTGATTATGCGTATCGCGCGGTCCATCTCACTGCCGTCACCGCCAAACAGATCACTCGCGAATACTACGCCAGGCCTGTCTCGCGCGCCTATTGGAACTCCTGCTCGAACGGCGGGCGCCAGGGCCTCATCGAAGCCCAGCGCTTTCCGGCGGATTTCGATGGCATTGTGGCCAACTCCCCCTGGGTGGATCAGACCGGATTCACCGTAGCCGCCATATGGAACCAGAAAGCCGTGAGCGGCGCGAATCTAACACCGGCCAAACTGGCGCTGCTGAGTGAGAAAGTGATGGCCAAATGCGACGCCATCGATGGACTCAAGGACGGCTTGATCGACGACCCGCGAAAATGCCAGTTCGATCCAGCCCGCGATGTCCCCGCCTGCCCCGCGGGCGCCGATGGCCCCAATTGTCTGACAGCGGCTCAGGCAGAGGCAATTGCCAAAATCTATAGCGGCCCCATCAGCGGCGGCAAACCGCTCTTTCCCGGCTTTGAACCGGGCAGCGAAGCGGTCACTTCGGGCCTCTTCGGTGGAGGAGAAGGGAGCGGCTGGCTGAACGTGATCGTCCCCACGCAACCGGACCGCAAACCCGCGGATTTCAATCTGGCGGAGGGAACCATGCGCTATCTGGTGCTGCGGCCGCCACAGCCGGAGTACAACTATCAGACCTTCGACTTCGACCGCGATATTCATCTGCTCGATGACTGGGGCAAACTCGCCGACGCCAAAGACCCCGATTTATCGAACTTCCGCCAGCGCGGCGGCAAACTGATCGTAACTTACGGATGGGCCGACACAATTCTCGAACCGCTGATGGGCGTCAATTATTACGAGCAGGCCGTCGCGAAGAACGGCCCGGAAACCAGCGATTTCTTCCGCCTGTTCATGGCGCCCGGCATGGCGCACTGCGGCGGCGGCAACGGTCCCGATCGTAAGGATTCGGTGACCGCCATTGTCGACTGGGTGGAAAAGGACAAGGCGCCCGCCTCAATCATCGCGAGCCGCGTAGTGAACCAGCACGTCGTGCGCACCCGCCCGCTCTGCCCATACCCGCAAGTGGCCCGCTATTCCGGCCAAGGCAGCATCGACGACGCTTCCAACTTCCGCTGCGTCGCGCCTTAGTCTCCCGGCGTAACGCTGCGCGATCTTGCGCCTCGCGCGCCGCATCGTTTAAGTCGGCAATCCGTAAAACCACCGTCAGGAACCAGGCAGAAATCGCACTTCAGATTGCAGGCGCGCACGATTTCCCAAAGCGCACGCACCCCATCCGAATTAATCGAACGGTAGCAGCAGATCTGGTCTTCATTGCGTACTATCGATTGCGCCGCCATCTCGCTTTACTCAAAATAATGAGTCAGGAAATTTCGAGAAACTTCAATCAGGCGCGGAGTGATTTGCCAGGGCGGGGTCAGTACGGCCGCCGACCATAGCCCCGCATATTGCGCTCGTAGATGCGCAACCGGTTCGAGTCCATCGAGATCGGGCGCAGCTTCCTCCAAAACCTGCGCGCTGCCCCGCCTATCGAGAACCAAAACGTCCGCGGCTTTGAACTGGCCGTCCGGCGGTATACAACAGACGCACAGCGCGGCTCCCGGCTCTCCGGCTTCCTCTCGCAGAATCTGTTCCACGCGGTTGCGTTCCGCCGGAAAGAGCAGCCTCTTGGCGGCGGAAGCGTGTCTACGAACCGGCGTTGCTGGAGTGACACGGACAACGACCGTATACAGCCGCCTCGTGAGCAGATTCGGAATTATCGCTTCGTCCCCCACGCATTCGCGCTCGCACCGCTCCACCAATGCCAGAAACGCGTCATCTCCGATTTCCAGCAGCCGTGCCGCTTCGAAGCAACCATTGAACTCCGATACGCCGCTGGTTCGTAGGTCGATGCGCCGCAGGGCCACATCGAGCATTGCGTCCGGGATCAGTTTCGCCGGTTGAAACCAAATTTTTTCCGCGATTCGGAAACGCGACGCCAGGGCTTCATATAATGCTTTCGAAACACCAGGCCCTGAGCCGGGGTCCACGGCAAGCCGGAACACCGCCGGCGGCTCGTCCATGTTTAGATAGGCCCGAATGGCTTCCGCCGCCGCGTCCTCCGGTTTCCAGGCCACCACGCGTAAACTGTCGAGCAGTTCCCGCTTTACTTCGAAGTCGATTCCCACCGCAGCCAGGTCGCGCTCGGCATAGTCGAATAGGTCCGCGCTCAAAGGGCCTGTGACTACTTCCTGGATCAGCCACAAAGCCGGCAGCGCTCTAAGAAACTCGGCGCGCTCTTCAGCACGCAATACGTAATCGCTCCTCCGCCCCGCGCAAGCTGGCTCGCCACGACTGCCCATTCAGCCAACCGCAGGTCTCCATCCAGATCTCTAACAAAATCTTCGCTGTGCGCGTGCCATTCAGCCGAAGCGCGGCATTCCAGACGGATCCTCGAAAGTTGATCCAGCAGGAGCCGCAATACGGACGTCTTGCTATTCGAAAACCCAAGCTGGTGTTTGATCGTGTGACCCAGAGGTAGCAGCGAACAATCGTGCGCCAGCGCCAGCAACCGCGAGACCCTCATCACCGCACCGCCGCCACCCACGAGTTTGTCCACCGCCGCGAGGGCCGCCTCTCCGTTTCTGGTCAGGCTGCGGACAATCCGGTCCGTCCAATACATCGTCCCCAAACAGTGAACCAGCCGCGTGTGCTCGCTCGCGGGCATGGTCAGATATCCCAGCCCCGTCTGCCGCAAACGCGCCATCCGCTGAACCGGCGCAGTCGCCAGCACCGTGCGTTCGCCAGGAGTAAGACGGAGAGCGGCCCGACGCCCAATGATCAGATCCAAGCCGTTCTCTCTGTCCATGCGCAGTCTCTACATCCTAGATTCTCCGCCGTCGTGGTGCAAGCCAGGGGCTAGTGCGGATCCAGACTGTTGAGGATATTTATCGGCTGGTCTGGACGGCCGTGGCCAGCAAGAAGCAGATAGAAGCGGTCTATCACAAGCGGCTTCGGCTGTTTTGTCCGCACCGGCTGGGGCGGAATCGCGCCGGAGAACTTCGGGTGCTGTGCCGGCGCGATTCCGTGATGTAGTTCAGCGGCGAGGCGTCCGCAACCACCACCATCATCTGCTGAAGGTGAGTGCGATTTCGCTGTCCTTGCGCACCTGCTCAATCGTCAACGGAGGGTCGACGCCGTGAGCTTTCAAAAATGCGTCCATCTGATCGCGCGCGCCGAACCCGCCGTCCTGTCTGCGGGTGCCCAAAATCCTTACACGGGCATGCCTGTATCCTCACACCCGCATAATCTCGATCGCCTTTTCCAACTCCTTGATCGGGTCGTGACCGGGCGCCGGGCGGTATTCGTGCGCGATGTAACCGGTGAATCCCAGGTCCGCGATGGTCTTGGCCACAAAGCGGTAATTGATTTCCTGGCTGTCATCAATTAAGTGCCGCCCCGGAACGCCGCCGGTGTGGAAGTGCGCAATCCACTGAAAATTGTCCCGGATGTGGTCGCACAAATCGCCGTCCATGATCTGCACGTGGTAGATATCGAACAGCACTTTGATGCGCGGCGAATTCACCCGCTTCACCACGTCTACGGCCCAATCGATGTGGTTGCAAATCTGGTCTACGCGGCCCAGCTCCGGTTGAGTGAACTTATTGTTCATCACTTCCAGACAAATCGTTATGCCTTTATCTTCGGCATGCGATTTGACCCGGTTGAAGAACGCCGCGCAGTTTTCGGCGCCTTCCTCGTACGACATGCCCTTACGCTTGCCACCCACCGTGATCATACTCGGGCAGCCGGCGGCGGCACATTGATCCAGCGCCTCGCCCACGGACTTTTCCAGCTTATCGTGCAGCTCCTTGTGAATCAGCCCGCTTTCGAAGTCGACCCCGCCGGTCGGACCCATGGTGGGAATCAACCCATATTTGCGGAGCGTCGGCCAGTCCTGGGGGCCAATCAAATCGAAGCCATGAATTCCCAGGCGCGCGGCTTCGCGGCACATGTCTTCCAAGGGCATTTTGGGATCGAAGTTCGCCCGCATCGCGCATTGTTTTAGGCGGCCCGTATTCGCGCTGCTCTTGGTAACCGTTTGGGCATTCACGGCCGTCGCCGCTGCCCCGAAAGCCGCTACAAATTCTCTGCGTCGCATGCTGTCCTCCCGCGCCGGGCTCCGTCTTGGACGGCGCACACCTGGTATTGTATTGCACCCGGCTGGAAGAAAAGTGCTCTCAAGCATCCGCGTTCATTTGATCGCTGAGAGCTCGTTTGCAGTGCCGCTCACAATCCCCTAGATGGTGATTCTCTAGGGCTATACCGATGGATTCTGAAATGCTTAACCTCCATGGAGCTTCGCATCACGGGCCCCGTGTCATAGCGGGATCGAGAAACAATGAGCGCGCACACTTCTCCGGACGAGAGACCTGAGGGCGAAGCGCCAAGTGCGGTGCGACCCGCGGGTCGCAGAACAAAAACGCTATGGATTGTTTTAATCCTTCTTATGGTCGGAGCCGGTTTTCTGTTCTCCAAACGCCCCGATCCGCCGAAACCGAACGCCAAATCCGCCAATAATGCGGCTGCTGCCGAGGGCGTTCCCGTTTCGGTAGCTGTTGCCCGGCGCGGCAATTTGTCCGTCTACATTTCCGCGATCGGCACAGTGACGCCCGTATATACGGTCACCGTTACCAGCCGCGTGGCCGGCGAGGTGATGGAGGTCTATTACAAGGAAGGCCAGATCGTCATGAAGGGAGATCCCCTGGTGCTCATCGATCCCCGCCCGTATGAAGCAACCTACGTTCAGGCCCAGGGGCAGCTCGCGCGCGACCAGGCCCTGCTCGCTAATGCACGCATCGACCTCCAGCGCTACAAGCTCGCCCTCGCGCAACACGCCGTTCCCGAACAGACTTATGCCACGCAGCAGGCCACCGTCGCGCAGTACGAGGGTACCGTGACGCTGGACCAAGGCAACCTGGCTGCCGCGAAAGTGAATCTCGACTATACCCGCATCGTTGCGCCCATTACCGGCCGGGTCGGTTTGCGCAGTGTCGATCCTGGAAACAACGTCCAGGCCATCGGCGCCACGGGCTTGGTTACCATCGCCCAGTTGCAGCCGATTACAGTCATCTTCACGATGGCCGAAAACTACATTTCCGATGTGGAGCACGAAGTCCGGCTCGGACATCCATTGCGCGTAGATGCTCTTGATCGCGAAGATCAGCACCTGCTTGCCACGGGCACTCTGATTACTCTCGATAACCTGGTCGATACAGCCACGGGCACGGTGCGCGGGCGGGCCAGGTTTGCCAATGAGCACAATCAGCTTTTTCCGAACGAATTCGTGAATGCTCGGCTGCTGGTGAAAACGTTGCATGGCGCCACGATCATTCCCACGGCGACCATCCAACGCAATGGGCAACAGGCGTTCGTTTTCGTGGTCCATACGCCGGCAATGACGGCCGAGTTGCGGAATATTCAGGTTGTCGATATAACCGGGGAGCAGGCGGCGGTAACCGGCGTCAACCCCGGAGACACGCTGGTCACCGATGGCTTCGCCCGCCTGGTGAATGGGGCGAAAGTCAGCATCCGGCCGGGAACTGCTTCCACAGCGGCGCCGGCCAGTCATCCAGCCAATCAGGGCCCAAATCCGGCAGGCTCCAGGCACAGAGCCCGGCGGGCGTCGGGGAATCATGCGCCATGAGTCCGTCGCGTCCTTTCATTCTGCGGCCCATAGCTACTACACTGCTGATGTGCGCCATCCTGCTGGTGGGCATGGTGGCCTTTCTGCAGTTGCCCATTTCAGCTCTTCCGGAGGTGGAGTATCCGACCATCCAGGTGGCCACTTTTTATCCAGGTGCGAGTCCGGATGTGAGTGCATCCTCCGTAACCGCGCCGCTCGAAAGACAATTAGGCCAAATCCCCGGGTTGAATCAGATGCTTTCCACCAGCTCGCAGGGGGCCTCCATCATTACGCTGCAATTTGTGCTCAGCCTCGACATCAACGTCGCTGAGCAAGAGGTCCAGCAGGCCATCAACGCCGCGCAAACGTTCCTGCCCAGCAACCTCCCCATGCCGCCTGTCTACAACAAAATCAATCCCGCCGAAGCGCCCGTTCTCACGCTCGCCCTCACATCGCAAACCATGCCATTGCCACAGGTGCAAGACTTTGCCGAAACGCGGCTGGCGCAGAAGATCGCGCAGGTAAGCGGCGTCGGCGCGGTCATTATCAGTGGAGGTCAGAAGCCGGCCGTGCGCATCCAGGTAGACCCAACTCGGCTGGCGTCTTACGGATTGAATCTGGAAGATGTGCGCACCGCCTTGGTTAACAACAGCGTGAATGGCGCCAAGGGCAGCTTTGATGGCCCAAACCAGGGCTTTCAAATCAACGCCAACGACCAATTGCTATCGGCGCAGGAGTACGACGAGGTCGTGGTCGCTTTCCGTAACAACGCGCCGGTGATGTTGCGCGACGTCGCCAATATCGTTTCCGGCGTCGAAAACGTCGAGCAGGCGGCTTGGATGAATCGCACACCGGCGGTGATTATGAACATCGAGCGGCAGCCC
>DATBID010000251.1:0-4029 GCA_036557125.1 Bryobacteraceae bacterium
GGGCGAAGTCCTACCCGTCGGTGGCATCAAGGAAAAGGTGCTGGCCGCCAAGCGCGGCGGTGTGCGCGAAGTGATCATGCCCGCCGAAAACGAAGTGAACGTGCGCGAGGATCTGAAGACGGAGCAGATCGGAGACGTGCAAATACACTACGTGAAGACCATGGATGAGGTGACGAAGCTCGCGCTCGAGCCCGCCTAGGTGGGGCAGGCGCTTTCGCCTGCCAACGGCGCGCAGCGCCGCGGCCCGATCGCGCCTACCAACGACTCCACCCGTCTCAGGCTGCCAACCTGGTTGGACCCACAGGCACCGGTTGCCCTTGCACGAAAACCGACCGGGAGCGCCCGGCAATGCCGCCTAAGATCGCGGTCACGAATCCCAACAGCACTCCTCCCCACAAGATCAGCGAAGTCCCGGAGATAGTGCTGGCGGTTGACTGGGCGACAGGGCCCGGGTTCTGCGCAAGTTGGGCTTCTGCTCGGTTCGCTTCCCGCGCGGGGTTGTTAACCGACGGGGGCACGTACGGCGTGGCTGCCGTTGCCTGGTTGGTAATCGCTGCCGCGCTCAGCATGTTGATGCCTTCCCGCATAACAGACCAGGTTGCAAACGAAACGATCAACACGGTGGCGACGGTCGCGAGCCCCCAGGTTGCCAGTCCGTGCAGCACGCCAGCCTCGCGCACCGGATTTCCGGAAAGCCGGGCAGCGCTCCACGCGCCGAAGAACATGGAAACGGCTGCGGTAACCAGATACCAGGCTAGCGTCCAGGCGTGAATACCCCCCCACGGGTTAGGCGCCTGGTAATTGTACATTCCGAATCCAATGAAAAAGCCGAACAGAGTGAACAGCAATTCGAGGCCTAGCGCGATCATCACGCCCGCCCAAATCGCCCCCCACGAGACCCGGCTCAACATTTCACTGAAACGCCCGGCGACCGGAGCCGTGTAACGAACGGTGTCCGGAGGCGGGTAATGAACCGTATCATTCACATTTACCGGGTGACGACTAGGATCATTCACATTTACATTGACTTCATCCGCCATATAAGGCCCTCCAGCCGATAGACTTGCATCCGGGCTTCCAGTCACGGGCGGCGAACAAGTAAACCAGAAGCGTGTTTCCTCTCACACCAGCCTCGGCAGCAAATCACCTGCCTGGCCTTGGAAGGTAAAATCCACAAGTCGGGAGAACGGCGTCGGGTCCAGGTTGATTTCAATGACAGTAGCGCCGCTGGCTTTGGCAGAGGGCGCGAGGCCGGCCGCGGGATAGACTACTGCGGATGTGCCGATTAGCAGAAACACTTCGGCTTGCTCGGCTTCGCGCTGGGCTTCACGTAGGATTTCCGGCGGCAACATTTCGCCGAACCACACGACTGCGGGACGGGCCAAGCCGCCGCAAACGCACAATGGTGGAACGGTGCGCAGAGACGCACTGCGGTCGATCCAGTCCGCGCCGCAAACGGTGCAGCGCAGTTGCCAGATGTCGCCATGCAGCTTTAAAATGCGCCGGCTGCCGGCGGCATCGTGAAGCCCATCGACGTTTTGAGTGATAAGGGTGAAGCGCGGCTTGGCCGTTTCCAGCTTGACCAGCGCGCGATGGGCGGGATTAGGCTCGGCTCTGGCGATGATCTCCCGACGCCAGTTGTACCACTCCCACACCAGCCGCGGATCGCGCGCGAAGGCTTCGGGAGTAGCCAGTTCTTCGGGACGGAAGGTCTTCCATAAGCCGCCCGCCCCGCGAAAGGTGGGAATGCCGCTCTCGGCCGAGATGCCGGCGCCGCTGAGCACGGCGACAGATGAGGCTGCGGCTAACCGCTCGCGGGCAAGCTCGAGCCCCGCATCAGACATTTTCCGTGAGGATGGGGAACTGATCTGAGCCGCGACCGTCAGGGAGCGGTCGTTCGGGAGACGGAGCGATTTCTCCTTCGAAATCCAGGAAGCGGGGGTCGAGCAGGCGACCGGTATCCAGGTTCCCCATAGCGGAAAGCATGGTTTCTTTCAGATGGGGGTGTTCGCGCTCCAGTTCCGCGAACATGTCGCGCAGGGCCCGCCGTACGGTTCCAGTGCGCTGGGAGCAGCCGCAGGGCACTACGGGAACGCCGCGGGCTTCGGCATAGGCGCGAGTGACATCCTCAGTAACATATACCAGCGGCCGGATGAGCCGGTACTCGCGATTGCGGGACACGGTTACCGGCGGCAGGGCGCTGAGTTTGCCGGTGAACATGGTATTGCGCAGCAGGGCTTCGCAAAAATCGTCAGCGGTGTGGCCGAAGGCGATCACATTAACGCCCAATTCCTGCGCGATTTCGTATACCGCGCGGCGGCGGTAGCGGCTACAGAGATCGCAACCGTGGTCCGGCTGCTCGTCGAGCAGGCGCAGCGACGGCTCGTCGCGGAAATAGGTCCAGGCCACGCCGCGCGCCTTTAAATGGTCGCCCAAAGGCTCGATGGGCCGCAGAAACTTACCCTGCTCGACGGTAAATGCGCAGACGGAAAAATCGATGGGAGCGCGCTCGGAAAGCAGCAGCAGGGCTTCGAGCAGCGTGGCCGAATCCTTGCCGCCGGAGAGGGCCACGGCCACGCGGTCGCCATCGCGTATCATTTTGAAGCGCGCCACGGCTTCTCCGACTTTGCGAAGCAAGTGCTTTTCGAGATCCACTTTTCTCATTTTAGCCGTGAAGGCTTCGATCTGATTTCTGGCGTGTCGGCGGATGCCTCTGAGACTGTGGGTGGGGCAGGCGCTTTCGCCTGCCAATGCGCTGCCGGTCTCTTCCCGTTCCACCCGAGCACTCCCGGAGGCCCCGCTGCGCCGGTAAACATCGATCGGTTTGTGACTATCGGCCGCTACGGACCGTCGGGCGAAGCGTCGTATTGGACCGAAGCGCCGGACCTGAGCAAAGTCGATGAGGTAGGTTTTGTCGATCTGATACCCTGGGGAGCGACCACCGGACGGGCGGCTGGAGGAACGTTGCCTCGTTTGAGTTTGTACGGCCCGCCGGTGAAGTGAGGTGGATGGCACTGATGATAACAAAGCGCATGAGCGTAACTACTCTTATATTCAGCTTCCTTGCCTTGGGTTGCGTTCCGATCGCTGCGCAATGGCCGACGGTCCCTGATCCAAACGTTCCGCGCGATTCCAAAGGCAAAGTCCGTGGAGATGCGCCGACTCCACGGACAGCCGACGGGAAACCGGACTTTTCCGGCCTCTGGATGCACGCCAACAGCGGACCACCGCGCCAGGGGCGTGGCCGGCAAGGGAGAGGGCCTGCAGGGGCTAACCCCGGTG
Organism: Bryobacteraceae bacterium; assembly: GCA_036557125.1. Classification (GTDB taxonomy): domain Bacteria; phylum Acidobacteriota; class Terriglobia; order Bryobacterales; family Bryobacteraceae; genus PSRJ01. Next base: position 3,283 of record DATBID010000251.1, read on the forward strand.
GTGGTCGTGGTGGTATTCCAGTTGATCTGTCGATCCCGCCGTTCCCCTTCGATCCGAATGGCCCGCCGGTGGCCACCTTCTTCGAAGCCGGCGCGAACATGGACGGCGGGCTGCCGTACACTCAATGGGCAAAAGACATCAGGAAAGCGCGACTGGATCTGCAAGCCCGCGACAACCCCGACGCCAATTGTCTGCCGATGGGTTTTCTGCAATTTCACCAACAGCCCCAGCCACGCAGGATCATGAACGTTGCGAATCCGAAAATGCTCCTGATCGAGTATGAAGCGAATAATGGTCTGCGCCATATTTATATGGATGGGCGCAAACTTCCGCCGCAAGGCGAGCCGCAACCGTGGTGGTACGGCTACTCAGTGGGCCATTGGGACGGCGATACGCTGATCGTCGAAACGAATAATCTGCGGGGCGCCGAAGATAGCAAGTTCGACGGCTGGCTTGACGTTAACGGCAGTCCGTATTCGGAGCAGGCAAAGTTCACGGAGAGAATTCGTCGTCCGGCATATGATCATCTGCAGATTGACTTCACGGTCGACGATCCTAAGGCGTATACGAAGCCGTGGACTGTTCGAATCGATCAGCGGCTCGTTGTCGACCAGGACCTCATCGAATTCGAATGCAACGAGAACCAGCAATTCAGGCAGCACGTCAAGTGATTGAGGCGGCCGGAGATTACGCGCGCTCGGTCGTGATCGTATAGTCGTACCACTCCACGATTTTTCCGTCTCGCAG
>DATBID010000252.1:0-4335 GCA_036557125.1 Bryobacteraceae bacterium
CCTTCCTTCACCGTCTCTCCCATCAAACAGATTTTTTATTGCTTCGGCTGCGGCAAAGGCGGCGACGTCTTCAACTTCATCATGGACTTGGAGAAGTGCGAGTTCCCCGAAGCCGTCAAACTCGCTGCTGAAAAATGCGGCATTCCCATTCCTCGGCCAAAAGAGCATTCCCCGGAAGAGCGCAAGGAAAATCAGCAGCGCGCAGGCCTCGTCGAAATTCATCGCGAAGCTCAATCTTTCTTCGTCAAGCAGCTCGAAGGCACCCTTGAAGGAAAAGCCGCTCGCGCCTATCTCGAAGATCGCGGCCTCGACAAGGAGTCTCTCGTTCGCTTTGGCATCGGCTATGCTCCCAGCGGCGGCGATCTCCTGCTCCGCCATCTCAAGGCGAAATTCCCCGAAAAGCTTCTCGCCGATTCCGGCCTCATCTCCCGCGATCAAAGCGGACGTCTCTTCGATCGTTTCCGCCGGCGCGTCACCTTTCCCATTTCCAACGAATCCGCAAAAATCGTAGCCTTCGGCGCACGCGCCCTTGGCGACGACCAGCCCAAATATCTCAATTCTCCTGAGACGCCCATCTATTCGAAGAGCAACGTCCTCTACCATCTCGATCGCGCCAAGGAAGCTCTTCGCCGCCAGGATTTCGCCGTACTCGTCGAAGGCTACATGGACGCCATCGCCGTCGCGCGTGCCGGCGTCAGCAATGTCGTCGCCAGTTGCGGCACGGCCCTTGCCGAAACCCAGATCAAGCTTCTCCGCCGTTTCACCAAACGCGTCGTCGTCAACTACGATCCCGACACAGCGGGCCAGGCCGCCACCGAACGTTCTCTCTCGGCCCTCCTCGAGCAGGATTTCGAAGTTCGCGTTCTCGCCCTTCCTCCGATCAAAGACAAAAAAGCCGATCCCGATCTTTTCATCCGCGAAAAAGGCGCCGAAGCCTATATCCAGCAGCTCAAGGATGCTCCGCCCTACGTGGACTACCTCATCGCCCGCGCTCGCCACATGGATCTCTCCACCGGCGAAGGCAAGCTGCGCGCTCTGAATTTTTTATTGCCCTACGTGCAGAAAGTTCCGAATCGCATTCTTCGTTCCGAATGGGCCACCCGCATCGCCCAGCAACTCCGCGTTGAAGAACCCGTACTTCGCGCCGCTCTCAGCAAGGCCGCCTCCGAGCGCCGCAGCGAAGTCAAAACCCAGCCCGAGCTCGTCAGCCGTTCCGCCAAGCCCGTTGAACGCCGCCTGATTCGCATGCTTGCCGAAGCCGAAGTCTTTCGCCGCGATCTCGCTGCCGAACTTCAGTCCTCTCAGCTCTATCACGGCCTCGAAACCGAAAAAATCTTCGCCGCTCTCATCCTCGCCGTTTTGTCCGGCAAGCCGTTCGAATCCGCCGAAGTCGCCGCCGTGTTGGCAGACCGCGACCGCCGTATCTTTTTCGAAATCCTCTTCGAAGAACCTGCCGAACCTGCTTGGGAGGAAGCGCAAAGCTGCCTCGAAGCCCTCCGCCAGGCACAGCTCGAGCGCGAACTTGCCGATGTCCAGCGCAACATCGAAGCAAACCCTACTGGCCCCGCCCTCCGCGACCTCCTCACCCGCAAACAAGCCCTCATGCGCCGCCTCGCCGCCACCAACTGATCCGCCTCGCATTTCTTCCTCCATCTCGTCATGGTGAGCGAAGCGAACCATCTCTCCGAAAACAGTCCTTCTGCGACGCGCTCCGCTACCTTCCAGGTCCCTCATGCGCCGCCTCACCGCGAGCAACCGATCCACCTCGCACTTCTTGTCCTCGATCTCGTCATGGTGAGCGAAGCGAACCATCCCTCTGAAAACTGTCGTTCTGAGTCGCGCACCGCGACCTTCCATGGCCCCTTATGCGCCAGTTCTCCGCCAGCAATTGATTCCGACGCACTCAACTACGTTCTCGGGACGTGCCGCGATTGAGTCTTGCCGCCACTTGAGAATAGAATCCCCCGATGCATCTACTTCGCAGACTCTCTGTATCAAGCGTCTTACTGTGCTCGCTGCTGTTTAGCCAGGCTCTTCCTGCACAAGACTCTGCCGCAGACCTCGTCTTGATTCACGGCCACATCCTCACCGTGGATTCCAACGATTCAATCGTTCAGGCTCTCGCCGTTCGTCGCGGCGTTATCGTGAAGGTCGGCACAGACTCCGACGTCCTAAAATTCGTAGGCAATCCTTCGGGCCTAAGAGTCATCGACCTTCACGGTCGTACCGTCACTCCCGGCCTCATTGACACACACGCTCACATTGCTGACGGAGGCGTCGAAGAGCTCTATGGCATCAAGCTGTCCGATGCTACTTCAGTTGCGGAAATCGTCGCCCGTGTAAAGGCCAAGACCGCTCTCGTCAAGCCTGGCGAATGGATCACCGGTTCCGGCTGGGACGAAGGCAAACTCGCTGAACACCGCTACGTTACCGCTGCCGATCTCGATGCTGTCGCGCCCAATAATCCCGTCTGGCTGGTTCACACCACCGGCCACTACGGCGTCGCCAACTCTCGTGCCCTCAAACTGGCCCACATCACCGCAGCCACCGCGGACCCCAAAGCCGGCACCATCGACCGCGACCCCCAAGGCAATCCAACTGGCGTCTTGAAAGAAGAATCCGCTATGGAGGCTGTCACCAACCTCATCCCGCCCGTGACCCTCGAGCAGATGCGCAAGGGCATCTTGTACGTTCAACAAGTGCTGCATAGCGAAGGCATGACCGCGGTAAAAGATCCCGACATTTACCAACTCCACTGGGATGCCTACAAATCCCTCCTCGATGAGGGGCAGCTTAAGGAGCGTATCTGTGTCCTGTGGCACGCCGGTTCGACACTGGAGTCAGCTCGCAAGGCACTGGCCGAAATCAACGCCGTTCCGCGACTCCCCTCTAGTCTCGGCGATGACCGCCTGCTTTCTTGTGGTGCCAAAATCTACATGGACGGTTCCGGCGGCGCCCGCACCGGTTGGGTTTATGACGACTGGCTGCGCAACGGCACGGCCCCGGATGTCACAAGCTCCGGAACGGCCAACAGAGGCTACCCGCAAACGGATCCTGCTGTTTATCAGGAAATGGTCCGCCTCTTCCACCAGAACGGCGTTCCCGTTGGAACCCACGCGGTCGGGGACCGCGCCATGGATTGGGTCGTCGATACCTATGCCCTTGTCGAACAGGAGCAGCCACACCCTGGTCTGCGCCACAGCATCATTCACGCGAATCTACCCACTCCGCACACGCTTGACTTGATGGCCAGCCTGCAAAAGAAATACGACGCTGGTTATCCGGAAATGCAGCCGGAATTTCTTTGGTGGATTGGCGACATCTACGCATCCAGCTATGGTTCCAAACGCGGGCAGCGCTTGGAGCCGTTTAAGACATTGCAGTCGCGAGGCATTCTATGGTCCGGCGGATCAGACTACTTTGTGACCCCTGTAGCCGCCCGCTACGGACTGTGGGCCTCCTTGGTGCGTCAAACCGCGAAAGGCACCTACGGCCTTCAACCGTTTGGTACGTCGGAAGCCGTAGATATCCACACTGCCCTCCGAAGCTACACTGCCTGGGGCTCGCGCCAGATGTTTCTCGAAACCAAAATCGGCACACTGGAGGTAGGCAAAAAAGCCGACATCGCGGTCTGGGACCGGGACCTCTACTCCGTCCCCAATGCGCAGATCAAAGACCTGAAATGCCTGATGACCCTGCTGGACGGCGAAGTCGTCTACACCTCACCCGACTCACCCGTAACTACCGAAGTCCGCTAAGCGCCCGATGCCAGGCGCCGCAAGGGGGCGCAAGATAGGTCATCGGGCCCGGCCCCCTCGTCAAGGCCGTCATGGTGAGTGAAGCGAACCATCCCTCCGAGGGCAGCGAGGACTCAGTTTCCACACAAATCCACAAATTAAAAGATTGACGCTATGGGACTTAGCTGTGTAACGTAGCAGGGTTACGCGGGTAACGGTTTCCACCCTAAATGCATCTATATTGATGTAGTTACGGCGGAGACGGGAATGGCAGAGCGCATAGGGCGGCGCGACCTGCCTGGCGGAATCAGCGGCGCGGCGCAAAAAAAGGGCTTCACAAAAATTTTGAAGCGGGATCACATTGGCTCCCACAGTGCGCCTGCACGCCTGTCTGATCGTCTCTCCATGATTTGGAGTAGTCCCTAGTGAGCCCGAGTGTGTCTCGGGATGAAGAATGCGATCTTTCAGCGCGGGAGGATTCGTGGCGCAAGTTCTTGAAGAAAAATACGAAGCGGTACGCGCGCTCATTGCCATCGGCAAAGAGCGCGGTTATCTGCTGTACGACGAAGTGAATGATTCGCTTCCTGCCGAAGTGCAT
>DATBID010000253.1:0-22109 GCA_036557125.1 Bryobacteraceae bacterium
CCACATAGACCGGCGCCTCTTCCACATAACGCCTGACCCAGAACACCAGCAGCGCCGGAATCACACCGATGAAAAACAGAACCCGCCAGGCTCTGGCCGCTGGCAGAACCGAGAAGAACAGCGCGTACAGCGATGCCGCCGCGCCCCAGCCTACCGCCCAACCCGATTGCATCAACCCCAGTGCCTTGCCGCGATGCTCCGGGCGGATGACTTCACCCAACAACACTGCGCCGGCCGCCCACTCGCCTCCGAAGCCCAAACCCATCAGCGCCCGGGCGGCGAACAACTGCTGGAAGTTTTGCGCCAGGCCGGAGAGGAACGTGAAGCCTGCAAACCACAAAATGGCGATCTGCAGCGTGAGCACGCGCCCGAAGCGATCGGCGAACCATCCGGCCACCCAACCTCCTAGCGCCGAAACCAGCAGTGCGGCCGTGGCAAGTTCCCCCGCCTGCCCGCGCGTGATCCCCCAAGTCGCCATCAGCGCCGGGATCACAAAGCTATAGATCTGGACGTCCATAGCATCCAGCGCCCATCCGCCCACGCACGCCGCGCAAGCCCGCCGCTCGCGCAAACCGAGTTCGCCCAGCCAGGCCACGGGCCGCAGGCGTACAGGCGGCGAAATGGTATTGACAGGGCCCATATCAGATGCGCGTCGCCGAGGCTACGCCGCGCCCCCACAGACGTGCGCTCGCGATATCGGCGCCCGCGCGCAGCGATTTCAGCTTCAGCCACACCGCCGGCGCGATCACCCATTCGCGATTGGTAAAAGTTCCAAACCCGCAATCGGTGCCCGCGATGACACGCTCGCGATCGCCCACCGCTGCCACGGCTTCCTGAATCCGCCGTGCCACCACCTCCGGATGCTCCACGATGTTCGTCGTCGTATCAATCGTGCCCACAATCAAACCCTTGTCTGCCGGCAGCGGCAACCGCCGGAAAGTTTCGATCTCATGCTGGTGCCGAGGATTCGCCATCTCTATGCTCAGCGCGCCCACTCTTGCCTGATACAACACTGGCAAAATCAGCTCCAGCGGCACATCGAAGACATGCGGCCCATCCCAGTTGCCCCAGCAGCAGTGCAGGCGCACGCGATCGGCCGGTATGCCCTCAATCGCCTGGTTGATCGCTTCCACATGGCGCTCGCATGCCTTGACGAAAGCGGCGTCGGAGAGGTCGCGGTAAAACATAGAGCGGTCCATAGCCAGATCGGGCGCATCGATCTGCACGACGAGCCCCGCCCGATGGATTGTCATGTATTCGTGCCGCATCTCGCGCGCCAGTGCCGTCAGGTAGGCATCCTGGGAGTCGTACCAGACGTTGAGCATCGTGCTGGAGATAATCCCCGGCGAAGGCGCTGTCAGGAAGCATTCCGCAAAGGCCCCCGCCGCGCGCACCGCGTCCTGGAATCGCGCAATTTCCCGCTCCAGTGGCGAAGTATCGCGATACCGGATCTCCTCCTGCGCTTCGGGCGCATTCTGCATGCGGCTGCGCTTGGGAAAGCGTAGCTTGAGCACCTCCACCAGTTCAGGAAACGTCTCGTAATCGCGGCCGCGCCGCCGCTTCGATTCTCCGCCAAAACCCGACATCCGCTGCGGGATGTACGTCTGGAATCCCACCCGCTGCTGCTCGCCATCATTGGCGATATCGATTCCCGCCTCCACCTGCTTTTCTACAATATGGCGGACCGCGCGGTCCATTTCGGCCACGAGTTGCTTCGGATCAATCGCCACTCCCTCTTCCCGCTGGATGAGCATTTCGGAAAGCGTTTCGCCGCGCGGCAGGCTGCCCACGTGAGTGGTAAGGATGCGATCCTGACTGACGATCATTGCAGGTATTAGTATATTCTGGTTACCCTATGCCGCTCGTCGCCGTTACCGATTCCGTCTTTCCCAATCTCGAACCCGCGCAGAAAGTGCTTGCGCAAATCGGGGGGGAATTGCGCCTCGCCTCACAGGCCACGCTCGAATCCATTCTTGAAGTCGCGCGGGAAGCTGACGGAGTCCTCACCACCTACGCCAAAATGCCGGCAGCGCTCATCGAGCAACTGGTCCGCTGCCGCATTATCGCGCGCTTCGGCATCGGCGTTGATAACGTCGATATCCCGGCCGCAACCGCACGCGGAATTGTAGTGACGCGCGTGCCCGATTATTGTCTGGACGAGGTTTCAGACCATGCCATCGCACTGCTGCTAGCCCTAGTGCGCAAGATTCCCTCTTCCAGCGCGCGCACCCACTCCGGGCGCTGGGAGATGAAAGCCGTCACGCCGATCCATCGCCTTCGCGGCACCGTGCTCGGTCTGGCCGGCTTCGGGCAGATCCCCCGGCTATTGGCCCCGAAAGCCAAAGCCTTCGGTCTGCGCGTCGTGGCTTTCGATCCTTTCATCAGCGCCGATCAAATGGCTAGCGAAGGCGTGCAACGGGTGGACTTCGACGATCTTGTGGCGATTTCCGACTACATCTCGATCCATACACCGCTTCTTCCCGAAACCCGCCACCTCTTCAATGCCGACGTTTTCCGCCGGATGAAGCCGGGCGCTTACCTGATCAACACCGCGCGCGGACCGATCATCGACGAAGCCGCGCTCGCCCGCGCTTTAGATGAAAAGCAATTGGCCGGCGCGGCACTGGATGTCATGGAGCAGGAGCCGCCGGCGGATTCTCCTTTGTTCGGCCGCGAGAACGTGATCCTGACGCCTCACACCAGCTTTTATTCCGAGGAGTCGCTCATCGATCTGCAAACCAAAGCCGCCGAAGAAGTGCTGCGGGCGCTCACCGGACAGCCGGTGCGGAATCCGGTGAATGCAGACGCGGCACGGTCCGCGGTGCGGTGATCTGAGAAAGGGGATTCGCATCCATCTGTATACACAGCGTACGCACAACGGGTGGTATCCTTGGTATATAGAAAGAGATCTGCATCGTGGCCGCGACGGAAAAAAAACTGCCTGGAAGGCGTGGCGAAACCATCAATCTGCGGGCAACCCAAAGGCAAAAGGCGCTGATTGACAAGGCGGCGGAAGCGCTTGGCCGCAACCGCTCGGACTTCATGCTGGATGCCGCGTGCCGGGAGGCGGAAGCCGTTTTGCTGGATCGCCGGTTTTTCATCTTGCCGGAGGCTGACTTCCGTAAATTCGCTGCTATGCTCGATCGGCCTCCAAAGGACAACCCGCGACTTCGCCGCCTTCTTCAGACCAAGGCTCCCTGGGAGCGATGAACGAGGCGTTAGGCGGCCTCGGACCGCCGGAAAAGCTGTCTGCAGGGCACGACTTATCCGGGTTCGATTCCAGCGAGCCGGTTCTGGACAACTGGCTGCGCCGGCGCGCCCTACAGAACGAGGAGAGCGGTGCATCGCGCACTTATGTCATCTGTGCAGGCAGGAAGGTCATAGGCTATTACAGCTTGGCCGTGGGCGCGGTTTCGCATGCGCTGGCGCCCGGCCGGGTCCGGCGGAACATGCCTGATCCGGTGCCGGCCATGATTTTGGGCCGTCTGGCAGTTGACAAACAACATCAAGGGACAGGCCTCGGCACGGGGCTGCTGCGTGATGCCGTTCTGCGGACCCTACAGGCTGCGGACATCGCTGGCATCCGAGTGCTGCTCGTTCATGCAATATCGGACGTGGCTAAGCGCTTTTACGAGAGATACGGATTTGTGGCTTCTCCGGTCGATCCGATGACGGTGATGATCACGATTGGAGAAGCCGCCAAAATACTCGGTGGCAAACGATAGGGCGCTTACTGCAGAAGGCGTACGGAGCCGCCACCCCCGCTCCCGTCACTCGCTCCCGGCGGCAAATCGAGCGCCGGATTGCCCACAAAAAATCCCCACGGCACAAGCTTGAACCCCGCCGCATGCACGGGCATCACCGGCCAATCCTCCGGCCGCGGGTTGTGGGTAACTCCCATCGTGTACCACAGAACCACGTCCCGGTCGTCGGTGGAGCGGTTCGCGGCAGTCCATTTCGCGAGGCCATCGCCACCGTGGCTCTGGTTGGGGAAATCGCCCGCGGCGTACATTTCGGAGGGGTCAAAGGGCGTCACCCAGATGTGGTTGTTCAGGAACCCGGCCCGCTTGCGTACCCACGAGTCGGGCGCGGCGAATGGTTCCGCGTTTTCGCCGGGAAGCAGGGCGTAACCCGTGGGATGACCGAGCGCATTCTTCGCCGACAGATTTTCCACCACCCAGAAGCGGCTCGAGGCGAGATTCATTTTGCGCTGAGCTTCGCGTTCGGTGCGCAGCGGGGTCTCCTTCATCTGGAATGCGCCTCCATAGGGATTGCCCGCTCCGGACGGCATGGCGGCGCTGTTCACTTCCACCACCCGGTTCGCGCCCGCGCCATCCACATCCATATCCAGCCGGAAGGTGAAGAAGTGCTGATGGTGCGGCGCGGCGATATTCTTCGCCACCATATGGCTGTAGGGATCGTCCTTGCCATCGGCTACGCCCTTCACCGCCATCACTCCGGTGAGCGCCACGCGCATCTCCAGCGTGCCGTCCTGGTGGAAGATCCAGTCGAAGCCGTAATCATAATTCCCCACAGTGGCCACGTAGGAGAGCACCAATTCGCGAGCTCGCCGCGCCTCGGTGCCGTGCTTCCAAGCGTAGCCCGCGTCGCGCTCGTAAATCGCGACCGCGCCCGGAATGGTGCGGGGCATTCCCGCAGCATCAGCCAGCACCGCGTCATAGACGTAGCAATTGGTGGGGCAATCCACGCCCGGCCGAAGCGTAGTGGCCGTGGTTCCAAGCCCCAGTTCGCCCGCATCGAAACTGTTGCGGAAGAACCAGCCCGCGCCGGGATCGCCGTATGGGACCACCATCTCTGAAAGTGAGCCGCGATAGAGTACCGAGCGCACCCGCCCGCCATCCTCATAACCCACCGTATGGAGCACTACGCCTTCGCGGGGGTGCAGCCCGTAGCGGAACCGCCACTTCTGCCAGTGAACTTCGCCATCGACGATCTCAAATCCTTGTTTGGGCTGCGTGATCGAAAGCGGAACCGGCGCGGCGCGCCAGGGGCGAGTGCTGGCAGGATCGAGATCCGCATTCACCCGGGAGACTGGCGCATTGCGATCGATATCTATAAATTCCAGGATCTTGTTCTTTGTCAGATCGACCTCGGCGACAACGCCTTCCACCGGGTGAGCATCCAGGTTGTGATCCGCCGCGGTGTAATACGTGAGCGCCCTGACGATGCGGTCGCGGTCGGTATCGGGCAGCGCGAAGTAGCCCGCTGTCCAGGCGGCGACGTCCACGGAGTTGAGATCGGTAATACCGCGCTCATGCATAGCGTGAAGCCAGCGGGGATCGGCACGGACGATGCGCGCGGCCTGTTCGGAATCCTGCCCCGTAAGCGCCGGCTGCACGCCCGGCACTTCCTTGAAGGAGTCCAGGTGGAGTTCCGAAAGATCAGCAATAGCCTCCCAGGTGCGGTTGACCGCCGGATCATAGACTACGGCGAACGAGCGCCTGGGCGCGCTCTCGCCGCGCAGCACCATTTCTTTCGGCGGCTCCTCCAGGGCAATAAAGCTGAAGCGGGCGCGCTGCGAAACCCGGCCATAGGCGCGAATCATGCGCACCGTGGCGCGGATCTCGCGCGCGGTGAGAGGGGCGAAGGGATTGGCGGCAAGAGAGAGCGAGGGACCGACCAGCGCAGCCAGCAGCAAGTAGAACCAGCGCTTCAGAGCCGCGTTCGTAAGGGAGCGGTTCGGTTCCGCTCCCTCACGGTCGCGGCTCTGTTTGCGGTTCATAAAACGTCTTCCGACCAGTCCTCCAGCACCTGCTTGACGCGCGTCATGAACTGGTCGGCTAACGCGCCGTCGACAAGCCGGTGATCGAAGCTCAGCGAGAGATAGCTTATCGAACGAATGGCGATGGCATCGTCAATCACCACCGGTGTCTTATCGACGGTTCCCACACCTAGGATCGCCACCTGCGGCTGGTTGATGATGGGCGTTCCCATCACGCTGCCGAAGCTGCCGAAATTGGTGATGGAGAACGTTCCGCCCTGCACCTCCTCCGGCTTGAGCTGACGGGCGCGGGCGCGCGTAGCCAGATCGACGATCGAATGCTGCAGGCCCAGGACATTCTTCTCATCGGCGCCCCGGATCACCGGCACAATCAGTCCGTTTTCAAGCGCCACCGCAATGCCGATATTGATTTCGTTGTGGTAGATGATGCTGTTGGTATCGAGTGACGCGTTCAGCAGCGGATACTGCCGCAGCGCGATCACCGCGGCGCGCGTAATGAATGGCAGGTAAGTAAGCGAGAAACCGTAGCGTGCCTGCACGTCAGCTTTGTGGCGCTCCCGCATCTTCGCCACTTTCGTCATATCGGCGCGGTGCACGGTAGTGACGTGCGGCGAAGTGCGCTTGGAGAGCACCATATGCTCGGCAATTTTCTGGCGCATGGTGCTGAGAGGCTCGATGCGGGTTTTGGCGCCTGCGGGCGTGGGGAGCGGTGCGGGCGGAGGAGCTTCGACTGGCGGAGGTGGAGTGACGGGCGCGCGCGCGGCGGCCGGCGGCTGCGGCGCTTCGGCCGGCGCTGCCGGAACAGGAGCTTGCGCTGCCGGCTGAGCCTGCAGCTGCGCCAAATATCCTTCCACATCCTGCTTGGTGATGCGTCCGCCCGCCCCCGTGCCGCGCACCTGGTTTAAGTCGATGTTATTCTCGCGTGCCAGGCGGCGCACCAGAGGAGAAATCGGCCCCGCGGGTTCCGCTGGAGCCGGCGGCGCAGCTTCTTCCACCTGCTCGGGCGCAGGCGTTGGCTCGATGACTTCCTGTGGGGGCGCAGCAGTCTCCGCCTTCGGAGGCGCCGGTGGAGGCGCAGCGGCACGTTCTGGTTGGGCTGCGCGCGCTGCGGCGCCCGCTCCGTTGCCCTCCGCGATCCGTGCCACGACGGTATTGATCTGCACCGTCTTCCCTTCTTCCACCAGGACTTCGCTCAAAGTGCCGGCCGAGGGCGAGGGAATCTCCGTATCCACCTTGTCGGTCGAAATCTCAAACAGAGGTTCGTCCCGTTCTACGTGGTCCCCGGGCTTCTTCAGCCACTTCGTCAGCGTGCCTTCTACGATGCTTTCGCCCATCTGGGGCATTACGACGTCGGTCATAGAAATAGTGTCACCTTAATGAGCGGCGAGGACAGCGTCCCCGGCCAGCATTTTGCATCCAAATACACGGCCAAAATGGGAAACCAGGATTCGGCCAACCGCTTCAAGGTCGATCGAGCGGCCGGCCGGTAAAAGCTGGGCCATGGAGGTGACCGGCTTGGTCAACCCGCATGGAACGATGTACTGAAAGTAGCTTAAGTCGGTGGAAACGTTCAGTGCAAACCCATGAGACGTCACCCAGCGGCTGATATGCACTCCGATCGCGGCAATTTTTCGGTCGCCTACCCACACCCCGGTCAGCTTCGGAATACGGCCCGCCGCAATGCCGAACTCGTCCAGAGTGTCGATCAAAACCTGTTCGATGCCGCGCATGTACGCCCCCACATCGCGCTTCCATTCGCGCAAATCGAAGATGGGATAGCCTACAAGCTGTCCCGGCCCGTGATACGTGATGTCGCCGCCGCGGTCGGTGCGATAGAAAGAAATCCCGGCGCGCGTGAGAATTTCCTCTCCGGCCAACAGATTCGCTTCGCGCCCGTTGCGGCCCAGCGTAATAACGTGCGGATGCTCCACCAGCAATAATTGATCCGGAATGAGACCAGCCTTGCGCTCGGTTTCGAGACTCTTCTGCAAGCCCAGAGCCGCACCGTAGTCCATCCGCCCGAGTTCCTTTACTTGACAAGTCCTCATGCTTAAACGCCAGGACCGCTCCCTAACGGTCGCGGCTCCGAAAAGCGCGTCCAAGCCGCTGCTGGCAGCTCGACTCTTAGGGAGCGGTCTCTACGCATTGATCGACAGCCCATACACCGCGTTGAAGGCCTCGCCCACGGCTTCGTACAGCGTGGGGTGCGCATGAATGGTCTGCATCATGGTTTCCACGGTAGCTTCCGCGTTCATAGCCGTCACCGCTTCCGCGATCAACTCGAATCCTTCCGGTCCGATGATGTGCACACCCAGAATCTCGCCGTGCTTTTCATCCGCTACCACTTTGATGAACCCGTCGTGCTTGCCGAGAATCGTGGCGCGGCTGTTGCCTGCAAACGGAAAGCGGCCCACTTTCACCGGAAATCCCTGCGCGCGCGCCTGCGCTTCCGTAAGACCCACGCTGCCGATGCCCGGGTCGGTATATGTGCACGAAGGAACGCGGTTCTTGTTCAGCGGCACGGCGTGTTTTCCGGCCATATGGGCCACGGCGATCATGCCTTCCATCGTGGCTACATGCGCCAGTTGCGGCGTGCCTGCCACCACATCGCCGATCGCATAGATGCCCGGTTCGGCTGTGCGCTGATACTCGTCTGTTTTGATGAAGCCGCGATCCAGCTCAATGCGCGTGTTTTCGACGCCGATGCCGTCGGTGTTCGGCTTGCGGCCCACCGCGACCAGCAGTTTTTCGGCTTCGAGCTGCTCCTGCTTACCGTCCTTCGTCGTGACCTTTACGCGCACGCACTGGCCGACCTTCTCAATCCCTTCCGCCCGCGCGCCCGTCTCCACCCGGATTTTCTGCTTACGGAACTGCCGCTCGAGTTCTTTGGAAATATCTTCATCTTCGACTGGCACAATCCGCGGCAGCATTTCGAGAACGGTCACTTCACTGTCGAAGCGGCGGAAAATCGAAGCGAATTCCACTCCCACCGCGCCCGCGCCGATAATGATGAGGCTGCGCGGGACGGTGGTAAGGTTGAGGATTTCCACGTTGGTGAGGATGGAATCGGGATCGGGCGCGAGGCCCGGGAGCATGCGCGCTTCCGAGCCCGTGGCCACCAAAATATTCTTGGCTTCGAGCGTCTGCGCGCCGGAATCGCCCTTGACTTCGACCTTGCCTCCGCCTTTCAATGTGGCGAAACCGCCGATGCGCTCCACTTTGGCGCGTTTGAGCAGCAGGCCGACGCCGTTCGAATGCTTCGAGACAATGCCGTCCTTGCGGTCTTTGACCTTCGGGTAGTCGAGCCGCGGATTCTCGCACTGGATGCCTTCTTTATCCGAGTGCACAAACCGCTCCCAAACATCGGCAGTCTGCAGAAGGGCTTTGGTCGGGATGCAGCCCACCAGCAGGCAAGTGCCGCCCAGCCGGGGCTGTTTCTCCACGAGCGCGGTCTTGAGGCCGTATTGGCCCGCGCGAATAGCAGCGGAGTAGCCACCGGGGCCACTCCCAATCACAATCAGATCGTATGGCACTTTTTCCATTCTAACCGGCAAAGGGGCTGGAACATTCAGCATCACAGCCGGTCACGCCAGTACCCTGGCCGTCGGCGGCCATGAGCAATGGCTACAATCTCCACCGCGGCATCGGCCGCGCGGAAGACCACCACGTAGGGAAACCGGCGCAGGACCATGCACCGTGTTCCGTACACATACTCCGCGAACTGCTGCGGATTTTCAGCAATCCGCTCGAGCGCTTGATCCAGCTCGTCGAGAAATCTTTCGGCGGCGCGGCGGCTGCGCTCCACATACCACTCCGTCGCGGCCTCGGCTTCCTCCAACGCCGCCGGGTGAATTCGAACGGTTTTGCGCGTCAACGCTGGAGGCGTTCCCGAAGATGGCGCCGAGCGTTGTCCCAGGAGATCAACTTTACCGCACCCTGATCGATCTCTTCGAGCCGGCGCCGAATCTCCTCGCGCCAGAGATCTTCCGCCCCTTCATCGACCTCAACATCGAGACTCGCAAGCAAGCTGTCTGCTAATGCGGCTCGGACTTCCGGCGAAAGGGCCAGCGCATCTTTGAGCAGTTCCGCAGCATCTCTGGGCACATCCTCATTGTATCTGGCGGGGTTTAGGCCCTCATAGAGATCCTCTCGTGTCCAGCCGCGATCATCCGGAGCCGTTGCGTCCTGCGCGTGCGAACGCTTGCGAAGGCGAGCCGTCGCTTCATCGAATAACCTGAGCTTTTCTTTTGTGGTCACGCTTCCAATGCCACTCTATCAAAACGCCGCCTCTGCCACCTCGCCCTCCGGTACCATAAGTCTATGAAGCGCCTGCCGCTATTGATTGTCACGGCGGCTCTTGCCGCGTTTTCACAGACGTCGAAGGCGCCGCGCCGCGCCGCTACCAAAACTGCAAGCTCCGCGCCTGCACAGGCCCCCGCACAGACCACCGATAAATGGCCGATCGTGAGCCTGGCGGTAGAAGGCAACCATCACTATACGAGCGAGCAGGTGCTGGCTGTCGCGGCCCTCAAAATCGGCCAACTTGCCGGGAAAGCGGAATTTGATACGGCCCGCGATCGCCTCGTCGCCAGCGGTTATTTCGAAATGGTGGCGTACAAATTTGAACCCGCGCCGGGCCAGAACGGCGAAGCCGGCACGTTTCAGGTTACTGAGGCCGAACCCGCATATCCGGTCCAGTTCCTCGCTTTGGGCGCGGCGCCGCAAGAGCTGGAGAAGCTGCTGCGCGAGAAAGACCCGATGTTTTCCCCGGCCAGCGTGCCTCCTACCAAGCCTGTGCTCGATCGCTACGTGGGTTGGATTCAGGAGTACCTTGCTACCAAAGGTTCCACAGAAAAAGTCGCGGCGCGCGTCGATGTGGTAGGAGAGGGTCTGGCGGTAGTCTTCCGGCCGGCGCGGAACCTGCCGGTAGTGGCGCAGGTGACTTTCACCGGCAATAAAGTCGTGCCGCAGAACGTTCTGCGCGACGCGATTTCGGGCGTAGCCGTCGGCGTGCCTTACACGGAAGAGCAATTCCGCGAGCTTTTGAATACCGGTGTGCGACCCGTCTACGAAGCCCGCGGCCACTTGCGGGTCACTTTCACGAACATCCGCACCGAGCCGGTGAGCGATGTTCAGGGCCTGCACGTTTTCGTCACAGTGGTGGAAGGAGACAGCTACCAGTTATCCAAGGTTGAGATCGCCGGGCCCAGTCCCGTGCGGCCCGATCAACTGCTCAAGGCCGGCGATATCCCCACCGGCAATACTGCAAATTTCGACCGCGTCAATGACGGTCTGGAGAAGATGCGCAAGGCGCTGGTCCGCTCCGGGTACCTGGATGCCAGGCTCAGCTTCGATCGCTCCATCGACGATTCCAAAAAGACAGTCGCTGTGGCTGTCCACGTCGATGCGGGGCCGCTCTATACGATGGGCAAGCTCACCATCGCCGGCCTGGATCTCGAGGGCGAAGCCGCCATTCGCAAGGCCTACGGGATTAAAGAAGGGCAGCCATTCAATCCCGAATACCCGCAGGCGTATCTCAAGAATATTCGGGATGAAGGCGTCTTCGACAATCTCGGCGAAACGAAAGCGGAGAACAACGTGAACGAAAAAGACCACACGGTGGATGTGACGCTCACATTCGCAGGCTCGAAACCCGACGCCAAGCAGGGCCGCGGAGATCTTGGGCGCGGTGGTCCATTCTAAGATTTCCCGATCTTCCAAAGAATCTGCCGAAGCATTCCCAGCAGCACCGGAGCATCGCGGGCAGCGATATTCAATTTGCGGATCAAACGCCTCACCTTCTCCTCCGTGGAAGCTGCGGTGAGCGGTTTGGTATAACCCGCGCTCTGGAGAACGTCCAACAGCAGCAGCGTGATCTGCTCCGTTTGCCCTGCAGTGGCTGGAGCAATTTGCTTTGTAGGCGCTTCAGAAGCCGCTTTCGGGTCTCGCGCCAGCTCATATAGACAAAGCGCCACCGCCTGGCCGAGGTTCATGGAAAGATTCTGGCTAATCGTAGGGATGCGCATCAGCCAATGGCAATGGCTCATGTCGTCGTTTGAGAGGCCGAATTTTTCCGAACCGAACAGCAGCGCCACCGGCGCTTGAGCCAGAGCGCGCAGCATGAGGCGCGAACCGTACTCCAGGCGGCGCAGCGTGTGGCGCAGTTCGCGGTGGCCGACTGCAGTGGTTCCCACCACCAGGCTGCAATCCGCCACTGCGCTCGCGACACTCCTACACTGCTCGGTCGATTCGAGCACCGCGGCCGCGCCTACGGCGGAACGAGCTTCGCGAAATGCCACGTCGTACGGGTTCACCACGCGCAGCCGGGAAAAGCCGAAATTCACCATGGCGCGCGCGGCCGCGCCGATGTTCAGCGGATTGCGCGTCTCGACTAGTACGACTCGTAACCTGGAGCGGAGATCTTCGCCAATGGTTATATGCTAGCAAGCCATATGCTAATAACTGGAGCACCTTAGTGATTGAAGGAAAGCGGATTGCCGTCGTCCTGCCGGCGTATAACGCTGAACGCACGCTTGAGCGCACCGTGGAGGAGCTGTCGGATCTGGTGGACGACCGCATCCTGGTCGATGACTACAGTTCGGACGGCACGGTCCACATTGCCCGCAGCCTGGGGCTTGAGGTCCTGCTGCACGATCGCAATCACGGCTACGGACGCAATCAAAAAACCTGTTACACCGCCGCGCTCGATCGCGGCGCCGATATCGTAGTCATGGTGCATCCCGATTATCAGTACACGCCGCGGCTGGTCGTGCCCATGGCGAGCATGATCGCTTCGGATGTTTACGACGTAGTTCTCGGTTCGCGCATGCTCACCGGCGGCGCGCTCCGCGGCGGAATGCCGTTTTATAAATACATCGCCAACCGCGCGCTCACCGCATTTCAGAACCTACTTATGGGCGCGAGCCTCTCCGAATATCACACCGGGTTCCGCGCGTTCCGTAAAGAGGTGCTCCGCGCGCTACCGCTCGAGCGCTTCTCCGATAATTTCCTTTTCGATAACCAGATTTTGGCGGAGTGCATTCTACTCGGCGCGCGTATCGGAGAGATTTCCTGCCCCACGCACTACTTCCCGGAGGCTTCATCCATCGGACTGTTGCGTAGTTGCGAGTATGGACTCGGCGTATTGAAGACTTCGGTTCTGTGCGCGCTACGGCGGTTTCAGGGCAGTCCCTCGGCGCCGCAGCTCGGCCCCGCCGAACAAGAGTCTCTCAGTCGTAATACTCGGGAGCGATCTTCCGTTTAATCCCCGCCGTGTAATCGTGCTGAATCCACAACTGCGCGTGGTTCTGCTTCACGAAAGCCTCGATCATCGCGCGGCTTTTCGCTGTCTCTTCCTTGTTCCAATCGAATGACGGAATGCGCTTGTAAGTAATCTCTTCCGGATAATGATACAGATCGCCTGATAGCAGCACATTGCCGGTGTGAGTGAGCTTCAGGAAGAGCGACTGGTGCCCGGGCGTGTGCCCCGGCGTGAACTTGATCACCACAGTGCCATCGCCGAAAACGTCGTGATCCTCGCCCTTCAGCAGAAGCGTTTTGCTGTTGGCGAGGGCCTCGAAATATTTCGGGTCCGCGACGCCGCCCAGTTTCTTCTCTCCAGTGGTCCGCGGCGCAAAAATCGCATCCCGGTCGGGCTTCTGTACAATCCACGTGGAGCTGGCAAACAGACTAGCGTTGGCCACATGATCGCCGTGATAATGCGACAGCGCGAGATACGTGATATCGGCGGGAGTGTAGCCGATCGCCGCCAGTTGGGGCAGCAGCGGGCGATCCACAACGAAGGCCCCCTGTTTCTGCGGCGAAACGCCGTCCTGAAACGCGCTATCGGGAATTTCACCCGTGTCCCAGATCATCGTTCCGCGCGGATGAACGATCAAAAAGCAGGGCGTGACCATATTGGTGTTTGCCAGTTCGCCCGGTTTAAAACCCATCGAGTTCCCGTTTGCGACCATGATTTTGCCGCAATCGAGAACGTACAACCGCAGCGATTTCGGCGGCTGCGGCTTCTTGTGCTGTTGGGCTTTGGCCTGCGGCGAGCACAGCCCGACGAAAACGGTTGCCGCTATGATCGACGGCGCAATACGAATCGACATCGAATCCTCCTGAACAAGTCAGTTTCTCAAAAAGAAGCGGCAAAAGGTGCAGCAGGTTTGGCGTATTACGTCGATCTCACCGCTAAGGGGATGACCGTCCCGTTCGGCCGCCGCCATGTCGTCCGGAATTCCCGGTCGTAGGTCCATACTTTGGCGTGCCTATCCCGCCCGCTAAGAACGGCGAGACAGCCGTCAGCCCAATCAGGCTCGTGGTCCGCATACTTGGCAAGCCATTCGAACACTTCCAACCAGAATGTACCTTCGTTCGCGGCGGGAACTGGCCGCGCGCCAAGCACCTCCAGGAAGGCTCGGAGCCGCTGCCGCTGGTTCCCTATACAGCAGGTGAAAGCACGCTTCCGCCAGCACTGCGTCACACACAGCAAATTCACTGGAACGTAGCGAGTCCAGGTGCTTCGTTGCTATCCGGTGCTTCTCGTCGCGGGAATCGCATAGCGCCACCAGCGGCGTGGTGTCGATAAGGATGGTCATCTGGCGGGGCGGAGTTTGCGGAGTATCGCCTGACGCGCCGCGGCCCTATTATGAACATCATAGTCGCGGGGTGGCAGACCGGCAGGATCGGGGTACTGTTCGAATATCTTTCGAATCAGTGTCTTCGCATCATCCTCGGGCGCGGACCGGAGTTGCCGGTATCTTTCGTCGATAGCCTCACGCATTACCTCGGACAACCTGACCCCACGCTCGCGCAGCATCCGCGCCTTACGAAGATGCTCGGAATCGAGCCGTACATTGACCAAACGGGAACCCATCGTCTTCATCGTAAAGCTACCGCGTCTTTACTTGTGAAGCAAGGCGCGACTACGCTGGCACCGGCTGGTAAACCAACCCGCTGGCATTTACTTTTCCACCGCGCCACAATCTATGTATGCGTTACCTGCTCTCCGCCTTGCTGTTTCTCGCGCCGCTTTATGCCCAGGAGGCCCGCTCTGACCGGCCCGATCTCACCATCGTTAGCCGCATCAAGACCCAAGCTTTCGACAATTCCCGGGTGATGGACACCTTGGGCTACCTTACCGATGCCTACGGTCCGCGGCTCACTGCGTCGCCCGAGTTCCGGCAGGCGGCCGATTGGGTGGTGAAGCGCCTCGAAAGCTATGGCGTGGAAAACGCCCATCTCGAAAAATGGGGGCCGTTCGCCCGGAGCTGGTCGCTGAAACAATATGCGCTCGAAATGATCGAGCCGCGGTACGCCCTGCTCGATGCTGCGCCGCTGGCCTGGTCCGACAGCACGCGGGGTCCAGTTAGCGGCGAAATCGTCCTGGCCCCTCTCGCCAACGGGCGCTTGCCGCTCGATCCGGCCAAACTCGAAGAGGAGCAGAACCGCTACATGGCGCAATGGAAGGGGAAATTGCGCAATAAGGTTGTGCTGCTCACTCCGTTGCGCGAGCTGCGGCCCGAAACGCAGCCCCTGTTCGAGCGCTATACCGATAAGCAACTGGGCGATCTCGCGCTGGCGCCTGCGCCGGCGGCAAGGCGCCAGGAGGTGAGCGAAGTGAAGTTTCCGGACGACCCGGATGAAGCCCGCCGCTACTACCAGGGCCTGCCCACCTACATCCGCGAGCAACTCGGCAAGGAACGGGACCGCCTGGCCGTAAAACGCGCGCAGTTTTTCCGCGATGAAGGCGCGCTCGCTCTAGTCAACACCAGCGACGGCTCCCGCGATGGGTTGATTTTCGCGCAGAGCGCCGGTTCTTACGATGCCAAAGACCCGCTCGCCCTGCCCACATTCGTGGTCAGCCGCGAGCAGTACAATCGCCTGGCGCGCCTGCTGGAGAAAAAAATCCCGGTGAAACTGCGTGCCAATCTGCAGGCAGACATCTCGTCAACTAACCAGGATTCCTACAATGTGACTGGCGAAATTCCCGGCGGCGCGAAGAAAGACGAGCTTATCATGATTGGCGCGCATCTCGATTCCTGGCACTCCGGGACCGGCGCCACGGATAATGCCGCGGGCAGCGCAGTAATGATGGAAGTCATGCGGATTTTGAAAGCGCTTAATTTGAAACTGGACCGCACGGTGCGGATTGCGCTCTGGAGCGGCGAGGAGGAAGGGTTGTTCGGCTCAAAGGCATACGTCAAAGAGCACTTCGGCGATCCCGCCACCATGAAGCTCAGCGAAGCACACGCCAAGTTATCCGGGTATTTCAACCTGGATAACGGCAGCGGCAAGATTCGCGGCGTGTATTTACAAGGCAACGATGCTATGCGGCCGATTTTTGAGCAATGGCTTTCGCCGTTTCGCGATCAGGGTGTAACCACCATCAGCATCCGAAACACCGGCGGCACCGATCACCTCTCCTTCGACGATGTCGGTCTCCCCGGTTTCCAATTCATTCAGGATCCGCTCGACTACGAAACCGCCACGCATCACTCCAATATGGATACGCTTGACCACATACAAGCCCCCGACCTGATGCAAGCCGCAGCCATCATCACCACCGTGGTTTACAATGCCGCGAACCGCGCGGAGATGCTACCCCGTAAGGCTTTGCCCAAGCCACAAGGAAAGCCGAAAGCCGCGGAACACGGTAACGGCGCGTTCTGAGCTTAGTAAGCTGCCAGAGCAGTTTCCCGCTCGCAGGCGTTCGAAAGAATTCGCCGAACTTCGGGTTCGTAGAACGGTTGCGCCAGCAGGTCATAGGCGCCCAGATTCAGAGCCTCGGACCAGAAATGCGCATCCGCGTGAGGATCGGTAACGATCAGTTCCGTTTGGTAGGGGCTGTCCCGCACTACATGGAGCACGTCCAGCCAGTTGCCGTCCGGGAGAGCTGACTGCGTCAGCACGACATCATACCGCTGCTTAAAGAGCCGGGTCCGCGCATGCTGCAACGTATCCACATGGTGCAAGATCAGCGGAAGGGAATGCAGCATTTGCGACAAGGTTTTGGCATCTCCGGCATGTCCGGAAATATAAAGTATCTTGGATCGCATCTGCATGTTCCTTAATGTACTTTAATCTGCCTTAATTCTAACTCTGCCCCCATCCCGCCACAATCAGAGAATTGTTGACCCATGTCGAAAACAAGACACCAAGGGCATATGTAAAGCGCACCTGATCACGCTTCACCACTCTGAATCGTTTGCAGCGATACAATGACCCAACGTGACCACATTTATTCGCTACCGGCATGAGGGGAACGCGCGCTACGGGATCGTGGACGGCTCAAATGTGCGCGAACTCGACGGGGATCTGTTTGAGCATCGCGAAACCGGCGCGACCCGCCCGCTGGAGGGACTTGCGCTCCTGAATCCCTGCCAGCCGACAAAGGTGATCGCGGTGGGCCGGAACTACAAAAGCCATCTTGGCAACCGCGTGCATCCCCGGCACCCGGAGATTTTTTATAAGCCGCTAACCTCGCTCGAAGACCCGGACTGTCCCATCGTCATTCCCCGAGATGCCACTGACGTGCATTATGAAGGCGAGATGGTGGTGGTGATCGGGAAGCGGCTAAAGCACGCCGAACCGGAAGAGGCGCTCTCAGGCGTCTTCGGCGTCACCTGCGGAAACGACGTGACTGATCGTAACTGGCAGTATGGCGAGCAGCGCGACGTGCAGTGGTGGCGCGCTAAGGGGTCTGATACCTTCGCGCCTGCCGGGCCTGCGATTGTGACCGGCCTCGATCCCGACGATTTGCTGCTCGAAACCCGCTTGAATGGGGAGGTGGTGCAACGCGAGCGCACTTCGGATTTTATCTTCGATTGCGCCACCTTCATCAGTTGGATCAGCGGCTGGGTAACGCTGCTGCCCGGCGACATTATCTTCACCGGCACCCCCGGCGCCACCCGCCGGATGAAATCGGGAGACGTCGTGGAAGTGGAAGTGGAAGGCGTCGGCGTGCTGCGGAATCCAGTGGCCTGAAAGGGAGGCGTTACGGAACAAATCACACCCGGCGCGCGTATCTGCTACCGGACGGTTCGATGAACGCCAAATCAATCCTGCTACCGGCGGTCTGCGCGTGCTTGAGCGGCTGCGTGGTGGAGAACGCGAGCGGTCCCATCCGGCACGAAACCCGGACCATTGAGCGCGATACTGCCGAGAACGCGCGGATGGAACTTCGGATGGGAGCGGGGGAACTCCGCGTTGAGGGCGGCGCCGCGCCACTCATGCAGGCCGATTTCAATTACAACGTCCCGGCATGGAAGCCCGAAATCAGCTACCACAGCTTTGCGGGCCGCGCCGATCTCAGTATCCGGCAACCGGCGGGGGCAGGCCATATCGGAAACGCCAAATACGATTGGGACCTGCGTCTGAATAACGATATTCCTACGGATTTCGTGCTGCATTTCGGCGCAGGGGAAGCGCACCTCGATCTCGGAAGCTTAAACTTGCGCAGCGTCGAAGTCGAGATGGGCGTGGGCGAAATCCATGTCGATCTGCGCGGCATGCCCAAGCACGATTACAATGTCCGCATCCGCGGCGGCATCGGAGAAGCCACGGTAAACCTGCCGGCCAACGCGGGAATCTATGCGAAAGCCGAAGGCGGCCTGGGCGAGATCCAAGTGCGGGGCTTGCGGCAGGAGAACGGCCGCTGGCTTAACGAGTGGTACGATTCCGACCGGCCGCAAATCCGCGTCGATGTTAGAGGAGGCATCGGGCAGATCAACCTGATCGCCGAGTGATCCCTAACCGCGAGCGCCCGCGAGGCTGTACAGCAATATCGCCAGTACAATGGCGGTGATCACCACATACAGCCGGTCGCGCTGAATCGCAAACGCGATCAGTGAGACGATCACTCGCGCGACTGGAGTGGCGATCAGCAGCAGTAGCCCGAACTGAATCAGGAGCGGCGGGTTGGGGTGCTCTAGCGCGGCAACGATCGCCCGCGGCGACCGCAGCGTGTTTGCCGGAGGCAGAAATTGGTGGTAATCCGCCAGCGCCCCACCACAATCCAAGAGCAGCCAAATACCGCCCCCAAGCACCACAGCCGCGGAAAGCAGGACGCCCGCGCGCAGCAGATTGCCGATGATGATTTCCAGGCGCTGGTCCGTCATTAGAATCTCCCCCTGACTCCGCTGTAGAGCATCTCAAACGCGAGAAGTCCCACCACGCCTGCGAAAATGATTCGCAGCATGCGGGTGCGGGAGACCACGAGCAAGCGCGCACCGACGAAGGATCCTGTGAGTACCCCCAGCATTACCGGCATCGCCACGCCTGGATCGATATACCCGCGGCTCAGGTAAATGCCGGCGCTCGCCGCGGCCGTCACTCCGATCATGAAGTTGCTGGTTGTGGTGGAGACTTTGAAGGGAAAGCGCATCACCTGGTCCATGGCGATGACTTTCATCGCGCCTGAGCCGATTCCCAACAGGCCCGATAGAAGGCCCGCCACGAACATGAGGCTGAACCCGCCTCTGACCCGCGCCACTTTGTAATTCACCATGCCTTCCCGTCCGGGATAATTGCTCTCCAAGCGCAGGCGGATGGCGAGCGGATCAGATTGTTCCGCGGGAATTTCCCGGCGGACATGAAATGAGTGCCAGGCCGAATACAGCAGCACCGCCCCGAAAATGATGGCCAGAACCGGGCCGGGCAGCAGGGTAGTGAGATGCGCTCCCGCGACCGCCCCCAACGTAGTGGCTATTTCCAGGAACATCCCCGCCCGGATATTCGAGAAGCCCTCGCGTACATAAGCCGCGGCAGCTCCCGAGGAGGTGGCAATCACCGAAACCAGCGATGCTCCGATCGCGAAACGCAGGTCCACTCCCAGAAATGAACTGAGCACCGGTGTGACTACCACGCCGCCGCCCAGTCCGGTGAGCGCGCCGAGACAGCCGGCCAGAGCCGAGACGCCGAAAACCACGCCGGAGAAAGCAGCCGAAGTCATGCGACGATTGTACCCAGCCGCATCTGAGCTTCCGCCCGCCGGGGGCTACAATGAGTACTCTGCCATGCAAGAAGTCTTTATCTGTGACGCCCTCCGCACACCCTTCGGCCGCTATGGCGGCGCGCTCGCACCGATCCGCACCGACGATCTGGCTGCACTGCCGATCCGCGCTCTGATGGAACGGAACCGGGGCGTGGATTGGTCGGCCCTCGACGACGTGATTTTCGGCTGTGCCAATCAGGCCGGCGAAGATAACCGCAACGTGGCTCGCATGGCCCTGCTGCTCGCTGGTCTGCCGAAGGAAGTAACCGGAACTACCGTTAATCGTCTCTGCGGTTCCAGTATGGACGCTGTGGGCATCGCGGCGCGAGCCATCAAATCCGGAGAGGCGGATGTCATCATCGCCGGTGGTGTGGAAAGTATGTCGCGCGCGCCATTCGTGCTCGGCAAAGCCGATACGGCCTTCAGCCGCGCGGCCGAAATTTACGATACGACCATTGGCTGGCGCTTCGTCAATCCTCTCATGAAGAGCCAGTACGGCACGGATTCTATGCCGGAGACCGCCGAAAATGTGGCCGCAGATTTCGGAGTGAGCCGCGCCGATCAGGACGCCTTCGCTTTTCGGACGCAGCAGCGCTGGGCGGCGGCCCAGCAGGCGGGCTTCTTTCAGTGCGAAGTGATCCCCGTTTCCATTCCGCAAAAGAAGGGCGACCCCAAGCGGCTCGATGTGGACGAGCATCCACGTCCCGACACTACGCTCGAAGCACTCGCGAAACTCAAACCGGTGGTGAAACCGGGCGGCACCGTCACTGCAGGCAACGCTTCCGGAGTGAACGACGGCGCCTGCGCGTTGTTGCTAGCCGGTGAGCAGACCGCCGCGAAATATCATCTAACGCCGCGCGCGCGCGTGGTGGCTACTGCCACGGCCGGCGTTGCGCCGCGCATCATGGGATTTGCCCCCGCGCCCGCTACCCGCAAGGTGCTGGCGAAAACGGGCCTCTCGCTCGCGCAGATGGATGTGATCGAGTTGAATGAGGCCTTCGCTTCCCAGGCGCTCGCGGTCACTCGCGACTTAGGTTTCCCCGACGATGCCCCTCATGTGAATCCGAACGGCGGCGCTATCGCCATCGGCCATCCATTAGGCGCGAGCGGCGCGCGTCTGGTAACCACAGCCGTCTATCAACTAGAAAAATGCAGTGGAAAATACGCCCTCTGCACCATGTGCATCGGCGTAGGCCAAGGCATTGCGACGATCCTGGAACGCTGCTAGCTCACTTCACCTTTTTCATCCAGGACAGTATCGGCCCCGAAACGGTCTGATCCGAAGTATCGATTGAAAACACTTCGGACATGTGGCTCTCACCCTTTTCGAAGAGCATGGTGGGGCAATGGTCCGGCCCTTCCTTGCAGAGTTCATCGTGTAAGGTCTGGAAGAAAGGACTCATTGCGCCATCGATTCCCGGATCGAGCTCGGCGGTGGCGAACAGCAGCTTGACTTTGGTCTTTTTGAACTCGGGCAGGGTCGAGCGCGCTAACTGGGTTGCCGCGTCAGGCGGCTGAAACCCGCCGAAACCCCTTCCGGCGGGGGGCCGTGGATCGGCGCGGCTGGGACCGGCGATCAAACCGGGCTTCGCATTGTCGCCCCCTTCGCCACACGCTGCGCCCATAGCCGCTAACGGATTGCCGCCCGCTCCGCGCCCGCGTCCCGCCCCGGGGACTTCCAGCGGTGCGATGTTCCATTGGCCCGACATAAAAATGGCGCCCTTCACGCCCACGCCCTTCGGTCCCCACACTTCCGGCCGGCCGATGTAGGTGCCCAGCGGACCATTGCCCGCCGATTGCGCCCAGA
Organism: Bryobacteraceae bacterium; assembly: GCA_036557125.1. Lineage (GTDB taxonomy): Bacteria > Acidobacteriota > Terriglobia > Bryobacterales > Bryobacteraceae > PSRJ01. The sequence continues at coordinate 21,550 of DATBID010000253.1, forward strand.
TGAACATACGCTCGGGATTGCCTTTATATTTCGCGATGTTGGCTTCCACCCACTGAACAATCGCCGAAACATCTTTGGCTGGGTCGTCCCAGCTCTTGCCGGGGTGGCGCTGCATCAGAACCACCACCATGCCGTTTTTTGTTCCCCAGCGGCCGATATTGTCGTAGAAAGCGTTGCCTTCACGGTTCTGCTGCTCGATCTTATTGCCCGCGCCGCCCGGAAGATACATCAGTACCGTGCGGTTTGCGGGGCCTTTATCCGCACTGAATATATCGACCACATCTTTCTGGTTCGGGCCGAAGGAAACGTCGCGCGCGATGGTGATTCCAGGATACAGGGGCGTGACGTTGCTATTGAAATCGTTTGCCGGCATCAGCGGCCGGTACAACTTGGCGGTGCAAGGCGGATCGACGATCTGGCCGATTTTGCGAAGCTGGGCTTCGATGTTCGCCGGCACCTGCGCGTGAACCATCCCCGCCATCACGGTGGTCGCCAGCGCTACCAGAAGAGAACGGCAGAACAAGGTCTTGGAGTCCATGTCTGTCGATTGTAATCCAGGT
>DATBID010000254.1:0-4003 GCA_036557125.1 Bryobacteraceae bacterium
TGCGGCCCGTTATCCAGGTGGGCGCATCCAAAAATGAAGCTGGCCGCGAGCAGCACTCGCACCCCGCCGCCCCATCGCTGCATAAGCAAGTTCTGGATGAGGGACCGGAACAGAATCTCTTCCGGCAGCGCTGTGCCCAGAAAGATAATGGGAGCCGCCGAAGCCATCGAACCTGCTGTCTTGATCGGCATATGCGGCGGCGGAATGAATCCGATTGCAATCCCCAGGATGATGAGCACGGGCGCAACGGCGGCGAATCCGGCTAGCGCCAGCCAAATGTCCCGGCGGCGCCGCGGCAGGTTGTATTTGAGATCCGGAAACCAACGGAAGGCGGCGAATAGTACTAGTCCTAAGAGAATTGCCACTCCATAGGCGATGCTGTGCAGATAGCCGCGCGCCGGAAGCGGCACCAGCCCTGCGCCGGCTCCGAATTCGAGCGGCAGCCACAGCAGCAGAATGGCGGCAAAGTCGATCCACGTGGGGCGCTTGGCAAAACCCGCTCCTTGAGCGGCTGCGCAACCCACCGGCAACAGCGTGTACACCAGGATCAAAAGCGAAAGGGACCAGCTCCACGCGTGTGCCGCCAGCGCGGCGGCACTGAAAATTCCGGCCAGCAATGGCGGAACGGCGAAAATCAGGCCCGGCCGGCGCTCGAACCAACGCCGCAGAGTTTCCTGAGCCTTTGGAAAGAAAAACCCGAGGACTGCTGCCGCGAGCAGGACCAGAATTCCCAGTTGCATGGCCGAAAACGGAGTGACGCTCTCCCGCGCGAACTCTTAATCCAGGTTGGCAGATCACCGCTCGTCCGGCAATATGGCCGGGCAATGTGGACTGTTCGCAGTTCCGCGCCCTTGCCGCGTGAGCGTGCGCCGAGGGGCGTTTGTCTTTTACGAATTGGCAAGTCCAGATGATATACTCTTCCAGCGCCCTAATCGCGCTGTGCGGGTTTCCGTGCGGACATAAACAACATACTGATCCCGTTACGAATCTCAGAGGGGGTGCCTTTTGTGTTTGATCTAGTAATTGTTCGTGCCATTTTTGTTTTGGTGCTGGCCGGGACGGCCTACTCTCTTCATCCGTTTCACTCGGCTCCCTGGCTGGCCGCGGCCGGCGGGGCCGTCTTTGGCAGCGCCATCATTTTCTTTGAAATCCGCCTGGAACAGGTGAGCTTGAAGCGGCTGATCGGCGCCGCCGCCGGTTCGGTTCTGGGCATTTTCGGAGCCTTCCTGATCTCGCTCGTGCTCGGCAGAGCCTCTTCCGACGCCTTTCTGCAGGTGGCTGTGCTTTTGTTGATGACCTATATCGGGCTGGTGGTCGGCGCTCAGAAAGGCGACATGCTCAACCTCGCTGCATTGGGCGGGATTTTCGGCGGCGAAAAGGGCGGCTCGAAGCGGAGTCTGAAAGTACTCGATACCAGTGTCATCATTGATGGACGCATTGCGGATATCGCCGAAACCGGGTTTCTGGACGGCGTGCTCGTCATCCCGCAGTTTGTGCTGCGCGAACTCCAGTTGGTTGCCGACTCCTCCGACTCGATGAAGCGCAACCGCGGCCGCCGCGGCCTGGATATTCTCCAGCGAATCCAGAAGATGGCGCATCTGAGCGTCGAAATCGTGGAGGAGGATTACCCGCAGATTCGCGAGGTCGATATGAAGCTGATCGAACTCGCCAAAATCCACGACTGCAAAATCGTCACCAACGACTTCAACCTGAACAAGGTCGCCCAGCTCCATGGCGTGGAAGTGTTGAATATCAACGAACTGGCCAACGCCTTGAAGCCCATCGTTCTGCCCGGCGAAACCATGCGTGTATTCATCCTGAAAGAGGGGAAAGAATACAACCAGGGAGTTGCGTATCTGGATGACGGCACCATGGTGGTGGTCGACAATGCGAAGCGGATGATTTCGAAAACCGTGGAGATCGTCGTCACCAGCGTCCTGCAAACCACCGCCGGCAAGATGATTTTCGGCAAATACGATGAGCGGCTGCACGCTGCGGCCGCCGGAGCGGAACGTCACGAGCGCCCGCTACGCAAGAGCGATCCGCAACCCGTCACGAATCTCGGTCCCGAGAAAACCACGGTAGAATCGTAAGGCACATGAAAATCGCCGTGATCGTTCCCGCCGCGGGCTTAGGCACGCGGATGGGCCGGGCGTCATCAGGTCGGACCAGCGCCGAACGGGCCGGCACCAGCCGCAAGCAGTTCATGTTGCTCGAAGGTTCGCCCATCATGCTGCACACCGTGCGTAAATTCGCCGCGTCTCCACGTATCAGCCAAATCGTGGTCGCTGTCCGCTCGGAAGACCTCGATTGGGTTCGGGATATCCTATCGCGCGAGTGTCGGGCGGGTTTGGCGCGGGTTGTCGAAGGCGGCAACAGCCGTCAGGAGTCCGTGCAAAACGGGCTCGCGGCACTCGATCCGGATACGAACCTGGTGGCGGTGCACGATGCGGTGCGGCCGTTTATCGATCTGGAAACCATCCACAAAGTGATGGATGAGGCCGCGGATACGGGTGCTGCGATTGTCGGAGTGGTTCCGGTCGATACGGTAAAGCAGGTGAGCCGCGCCAATGGCCGGGCACGGATCCGCGCCACTCTTCCTAGGGAGCGCTTAGTCATGGCGCAAACGCCTCAGGTGTTCCGCTACGATTTGCTGATGCACGCCTTTGAGTCTGCAAGCAATGACGGATTCACCGGCACTGACGAAGCGAGCCTCGTGGAGCGGCTGGATGTCGAGGTCAGCGTCGTGCTGGGGAGCGATCGCAATATCAAAATCACCAAGCCCAGCGATATGGATCTGGCCCGGCTCTTTTTCCAGGAGCAGTTAGCCGGGGAAGTCCGTTCTTGAGCGAAATCCGGACTGGCCTGGGTTGGGATACCCACCGGCTGGTGCCCGGCCGCCCCCTCATTCTGGGAGGAGTGACTGTTCCTTCGGAATTAGGTCTGGAGGGCCACTCCGATGCCGACATTCTTTCTCATGCGATCACCGATGCCATCCTGGGCGCCGCCGCTCTAGGTGACATCGGTATGCATTTCCCGGATTCGGACCCGCGGTGGAAAGGCGCGAACAGCCTGATTTTCCTGAAGCATGCGCGGGACCTCGCGGCAGCGCAAGGCTATCGCATAGTCCACGTGGATTCGACCGTGATTCTGGAGCGGCCAAAGCTGAAGGACTATCGCCAGGCTTTGCGCGAGTCCATCGCCGCCGCCCTGGGACTGGAACTCGACCGCGTCTCTGTCAAGTTCAAGACGGCGGAGAGCATGGGACCCGTGGGCGAGCAGCGCGCAGCGGAGGCGGAAGCCGTGGTGACACTGTCGCGGTAGACATCTACTTTATTCCTGCAAGCGAATCAGTCCTTCCAGAACTTACATTACTTAAAATTACTTTCAAATTAATACTTGCCAAGGCATCGATAGTACAGTAGAGTACTTTCTTCTCGGGAAGAATTTACTTTCGGAGGTTGTCAGTGACCCGTCGCTTCGCGCTGTCTTCTTGTACCGAGTTCATGTTCCCGCGTCCCACTTTGGGGGTACTGGCTGCGGCTCTCGCTTTTTGTTGGCTCTGCGCGAGTCCGGCGCTCTTAGCTCAGAACACTTTTCCTTCCAGCGGCAACGTCGGGGTTGGGACTACGAGCCCTACGGCGACGCTCGATGTTTACGCTTCGGGTAGTGGTCTTTATACTCCTGCGGCTATAATCGCGGGGCCTGGACAAGTGCCGGTTTATCTCTACAGCGGTTCTACCTTCACAGGTGTTCTGAAGGGCGACGGCGGAGGCAATCTGGTGGTTAGCAGCGGCGCTGGGGATCTCTTGTTCGGCACGGGAGCTAACGGCACATCCACGTATGGGAACTTCGCCAGCATAACAGTCACGCCATCCGGCTACGTCGGCATCGGAACCACCGATCCGTGTACCAATTCACAGTCTGGGTCAATCACCAACTGCAAGCTCTCCGTTGCCGGGGCCATCCAGGCCGAGGAAGTAGTCGTAAATAGCGGCTGGTC
>DATBID010000255.1:0-4232 GCA_036557125.1 Bryobacteraceae bacterium
ATCGGGTCGCACGCCTGCGTTGCCCGTCTCCGCTTTACCGGCAGCTTCATCCTAAAACCGTTCCGGGATGGGGCACAATAAACTTACAGCGAACGGCGAACAGTGTCTTAACTGTTTGTCTCATCCGAGGGGACAACCGCAGCCATTTGTTCACGATATAGCGAGCAGCGATTTGCTTGAACCGCTGGGGCTTATCCCGCGGATCGGCACTGTTGGCCAAGAGTTGTATTTCAGTCCACTGCCCTCCGTTCGCGATAGCCCCCGCCACAGCCGTAGCCTGCAGGCGCACTTGCAGGGCCGCCTGTGAGTTAGAGGCGTCCGGCCCGACCACCTGTCCGTCAGAGAAAACGACCAGATCAAGCTTCGCGCTGAGCATTGTTGCGCCCTCGTTTCCATTGATTACGACGCCACGAAGCGCGCGGAGAAGTTCTCGCTGGCCACCGTCAGAAATGGCATTCTGCGGGGTAATGGCCATGAAGCCGCGGTCAATCCAACTCTTCCCGTCAAAGCCCGTGCGGACCAGAACGGTCGCAAGGATTGTCTTGCCTGAGTGGTTGACCAAGACCGGACTGCTCGGGCTACCAGACAGAGCTATGCCGTTGTCAGGCAATCCCGTTAGTGTCTGCGCATTCAGCTCGCCGAGCCAGGCTCCCAAGCTGAGCGTGTTAACAAGAGGAGTGTTCTCACTCTTACCTCCTTCTATTCATCAGTGACTCGCACCGAAAAAGTGTAGCGCTACCCAAGGTCGATACTAACAGCAACCGAAAAAAACCAGTAGGGGAGCTTATAACACACCGCGGAAACTAGCGGTCGAAGGCCGTCTCGATCGATTGTCGCCCGCGGGCAGTACCGGGCCTACAGATGTATGATGATTCGGGAAGGAAAGCACTATGCCCGAATCGATCAAACGAAGTGACCGGCTGGACCCCGAAGCGCGCGCGCTGCTGGAATTCATGGACGCCCAGGGAGGGCCGCCGCTCGAGAGCCTAGATCCCGCGGAAGCCCGCGCCACTCGCACCGGGCCTATGGCTCAAATGGGCGGCGAGCCCGAGCCCCTCGAGCGCATCCAAGATATTTCCATTCCCGGCCCCGCCACCAGTCTGCCGGCGCGGATCTATGCTACGACGACTGGCGGTTTGCGCCCCGGATATATCTATTTTCACGGCGGCGGGTTCGTCTTCGGCAACCTGGATACGCACGATACCGTCTGCCGGTCCTTCGCCAAACAATCCGGCGCGGTGGTGGTTTCCGTGGACTACCGGCTCGCCCCGGAACACAAATTTCCCGCGGCTGTCGACGATTGTTACGCGGCTGTGACCTGGGTGGCGGCGAATACGGAGAGCCTGGGCATCGATCGGCAGCGGATCGCAATCGGAGGTGATAGCGCCGGAGGGAACCTGGCCACCGTGGCCGCCATGCGCTGCCGCGATGCTGGCGGGCCTCCGCTGGTGGCGCAGATTTTGGTCTATCCGGTCGCGGACCTTAGCTCGCAAGACACACCTTCCCATCGCGAGTGCGGCGAAGCTTACTTTCTTACCAGCGCCGCCATGACCTGGTTCAATGGCCACTATCTTCCGTTTCCGGATCTGGCGCGGCACCCGGAGGCATCCCCGTTTCTGGCGCCGAACGTGGCAGGTCTGCCGCCAGCGCTGGTGATTACCGCCGAATTTGATCCTCTTCGCGACGAGGGTGAAGCGTACGCGCGGCGCATGCGCGAGGCCGGCGTTCCGGTTACGATAAGCCGCTATCCGGGCATGATTCACGGTTTCGTGTCCATGCACGGGATGTTGAACGCCGGGCGGCAGGCGATTCGGGAAGCGGCTGAATTTCTCCAATCCGCGGCGAGTTCAGTTGACGCGCGCCGAGCCGCGATATACTGATTAATCTTCACTCCACAGAGAGGAATGGATGAAACGCATGAAACCAATCGTAATCGCTTTATTGGCCGCCGCGGCCTGCGCTTGGGCGCAGTCGGAGTCGGCCGAAGTTGAAAAGGCGCTGATGGGCGCGCCGGACAATATGAAAAAGGACGCAACCGTAGTCAAGTGGAAGTCCGACTTTACCTACGAGACGCTCAAGAAGGGCACCAATCGCATGGTGTGCTATGACCTTTCGGGTGAACCAGGGCAGCGGACCCCCTTTGCCATCGAGTGCACTAGCATCGCCAACCTGGATCGCGTAGCGCAGAACCTCAAATTCAATGCAATCTCCGATAAGGCCCAACGGGACGAGGCATTCGCGAAAGCGGAAAAAGACGGGTCGCGGGTGAAACCGGAATTCGGGTCGGTGTGGATCCACCTGATGGGCCCGGACGCCGAACACACGCGCAAGCACGTCACCATCGCCGTTCCGGAAGCTACAGCTCAGTCTCTGGGCATGCCCGATAATCCCCGTCAGGGAGGCATGTGGATTATGAACGCGGGGACGACGACCGCGCATTTGATGATCCCAGGCAACTAGAACGGATGAAAATCCTTCTGTTCGGGGTTCTCGTGGCGGCGCTTGCGGCCGGCCAAGGGAAACGCGCGTTCACCGGTGTCATTACTGACAGCATGTGCGAGAACGGCGATCACTCGCGCATGAAAATGGGACCGACGGATGCCGAATGCACCATCGCCTGCGTGAATGCTCATGGCGCCTCTTATGTTTTATGGGACGGCAAGAATAGCTACACGCTCAGTGACCAGAAGACGCCAGAAAAATTCGCAGGGAAGAGGGTGACCGTTATGGGCACCCTCGATCCAAAAAAACAATTGATTCAGGTAGACTCGATCGTTCCGAAGTAATCAAACGCGGGCATCTTATAGCTTCACAGTCACGGTCTTCACTTCCGTATACTGCTGCAGTCCGTATTCGCCCAGCTCCCGGCCGATGCCCGACTGCTTAAACCCCCCGAAAGGCGCGCGGGTGTCGAGTACGTTGTAGCAGTTCACCCAGACCGTGCCGGCGCGGACGCTGTTGGCAATGGCGTGGGCTTTCTGAATGTCGCGCGTCCAAACCGCGGCAGCAAGGCCGTAGGTGGTGCGATTGGCGCGGTCCACCACTTCATCGGCGCTGTGGAACGGGATGATGCTCATCACAGGGCCGAAGATTTCTTCCTTGGCGATCTTCATATCGTCCTGAACATCGGCGAATACCGTAGGTTGGATGAAGTAGCCGCGATCCCCTACGCGATCCCCGCCGCACACCAGGTTCGCCCCTTCCTTGCGGCCCGATTCTATATAGCTCATCACCTTTTCGAACTGAGCATCGTCGACTTGCGGCCCCTGTTCGGTCTTCGGATCGAACGGATCGCCGACCGTCCGCCTGCGGGCGCGCGCGGCGCTTTTCTCCACGAATTGATCGTAGATTTTCTCCTCTACAAAAACGCGCGATCCGGCGCAGCAGCACTGGCCGTGATTGAAGAAGAGGCCGAAATGCGCGCCTTCCACGGCTTCGTCCAAGTTGGTGTCGGCAAAAATGATATTCGGACTCTTTCCTCCTAGCTCCAGCGTGACACGCTTCAGATTCGATTTGGCGGCGGCCTCCATGATGAGGTGCCCGACTTCAGTCGAACCCGTGAAGGCGACTTTATCAATATCCATGTGATTAGCAATTGCCGCGCCGGCCGTGGGGCCATAGCCCGGCAGCAGGTTCACCACGCCTTCCGGGAAGCCGGCTTCGACAATCAACTCTCCAATCCGCAGGGCAGTGAGAGGAGTCTGCTCGGCAGGCTTCATTACCACTGTATTTCCAGTGGCCAAAGCGGGCGCAAGCTTCCAGGCCTGCATGAGCATCGGGAAGTTCCACGGAATGACCTGGCCCACAACGCCCACCGGCTCGTGGCGCGTATAGCAGAAGAAATCGCCGTCGATCGGAATCGTTTTGCCGTGGACTTTGTCGGCCCAACCCGCGAAGTAGCGGTAGCAGCCCATGGTTGCCGCCACATCGACAGCTTTCGCCACGGTGACGGGCTTGCCGTTATCGAGGGACTCCAGAGCCGCCAGTTCATCCGCGTGTTGTTCGATCAAGTCGGCAAGGCGGTTCAACAGGCGGCCGCGTTCGGAGGCGGCCATCTTCCGCCAGGGACCGCGCTCGAAAGCCGCGCGCGCAGCGGCGACGGCTTGATCCACATCGGCCGCATCGGCCTCGGCGACCTGGCAGATTTCTTCGCTCGTGGAGGGGTCGATGGTTGCAAAGGTTTTGCCGGAAGCGCTCGGCACCCAGCGGTTATTGATCAGAATTTTCGTGGC
>DATBID010000256.1:0-4590 GCA_036557125.1 Bryobacteraceae bacterium
GTGTCGGTGTAGCCCGACATGTAGAGCACTCTAACATTCGGCCGCGCGCTGACCATCTGTTCGGCCAACTCCCGCCCGCTGATCTTCGGCATCACTACGTCTGTGATCAGCAGTTGAATGTCGCCCTTATAATTTTTGGCAATGCGTAGCGCTTCCGCCGAGTCTGCCGCGTCCAGCAACTTGTAGCCTTCCCGCTCGAGCGTCTCGCGGACGAGGCTGCGCACCATCTCGTCGTCTTCCACCAGCAGGATTGTCTCGTGGCCTCTTGCTGCCGCCCGGCTCACAACTTCGGCTTCGGCAGCCACAGGTTGGTCAATGCTGGGAAGGTAGACGCGAACAGTCGTGCCGCGGCCCAGCTCACTCGAAACGTCCAGGGTACCGCCGCTCTGCTTAATGATTCCGAAAACGGTGGAAAGGCCCAAGCCGGTGCCCTTGCCCGGCGTCTTGGTTGTGAAGAACGGCTCAAACAGGCGTGCCCGCGTGCTCTCGTCCATGCCATGCCCGGTATCGCTTACCGCCAGCATCACGCGCGGCTTTCGTTCTCTCAGGGACTTCGAGTCATCGGAGTCCGGCCTCGCATTGAGGGTTTCCACAGTCAAAGTGCCGCCACCAGGCATGGCGTCCCGCGCGTTCACCACCAAATTCATGAGCACCTGTTCCAGTTGTCCGGGGTCGGCGTTTACCCGTCCCAAGTCCGGACTGAGAACCAAGCGCAGTTCAATATCCTCGCCGATTAACCGCTGCAACATCGCGCTCAGCGTCTTCACCAGCATATTCAAATCCAGCACCTTGGGCTGGAGCACCTGCCGGCGGCTGAAAGCCAGGAGTTGCTTGGTGAGGGCTGCCGCGCGCTCCCCCGCCTTGACTATCTGCTCTGCCGAATGCCGGCTGGGGTTGTCCGGCGGCAGATTGTTCATGATCAGTTGGCCGTAGCCCGTGATGATGGTGAGCAGGTTGTTGAAGTCATGAGCCACCCCGCCCGCCAGCATGCCCACCGCTTCCATTTTCTGCGCCTGGCGCAATTGCTCTTCGAGACGGCGCCGCTCGGTAACATCCATCAATACCGCAAGACCGGCCTTGGTGCTGTCGTACTGAATTTCATGGACCGCCATCTCTACTTCGATAATGCGATTTCCTTTGGCCCGATGGCGCCAAATGCTCGCCGGAATGCCGGCGGGTGTCATCTCCGCACCCAGCCGACTGGCATCTTCTTCTCCCAAAATATCCGCAACGCTTAAGCGTCGGAATTCCGTTCCTTTATATCCGTACAGGGAGAGCGCAGCTTTGTTCGCGTCAAGAAATTTTTGAGTTTCCAGATCGAAAACCCACATGGGCTGCGGGTGCTCTTCAAAGAGAAGGCGGAACCTTTTGTCCCGATCGATCAGTAGGCGTTTAGAAGACACAAATCATCACCACTAACTCGGGGGAGATGGCAAAGGTCAGCCGGCGCGGGAATCCGGGATACTGGGCTAGGGGACCGAAACTCGGCCACCTCAACTCCCATAATTCAGAATAGCCCCGAGGATACGATATCCTCAACACCGGAAACTGCTGAATATGTTGTGTTTAGGACAACTCCGGAAAATATGAGTACCAGCACTGAACGGGAGTACGGTATTAGTACGCCAAGATCGAAACTAACCCGCCGATTGCTTGTGAGATTTCTCGCTTCGATTTCCAAAAGCTGTAGCCGTGAGGAAAAGGGAAATTGCCAACAATCCGCCGTCCCGCAGCAGTGTTATCGGTGAGATGGCTTCTCCGGTTCCAAAACAACCGCAATCGATGCCCTCACCGCGTGCGTAGGAGCGGACCATCAAGCCAAAGAAAACTGCCAGCAGAGCCGAGGCTGCGGGCAGAGTAATACGCTTCCAGATGCCGGCAACCAAGGTCACCGCGAGCATCAGCTCCAGCCAAGGCAGCGTCCTGGCGACCGCTACCGCTCCCCACTCCGGCAGCACGTGGTATGCATCCACAGACATCGCGAACAGCATCCACGGCTCGCGAAGCTTAGTCCATGCCGCGTACCCAAAAACCGCCCCAAGGCCCAGGCGGAGCGCAATGCTAATGATTCGCAACACCTTGCCCGGCGAAGAAGTCATGCTCGGAATCGCAGTTTACTTCGCCAAGCCGTCCAGAAAACCGCGCAGCAGGTTGTAATTCAACGCACCAGGGATCTTATACTCCTTGCCATGCGCCAGGATGACCATTGTGGGCGTCTCGTTGACCGGCTTGGACTGCCCCTCCTGCACATCTCCCTGCACTTCGGCCAGGACCGAGGGATCTTTCGCCAGTGCTTGCACCTTTTTCTGTTCCGCCGGCGTTAGCACCGTGGCGACGGTTTCAAAGACCTTGCCATCATTGGCCCAGGACGGCTGATTCTGAAACAAAACATCGGCGACCTGTTCATACTTGCCCACGCGGGCAGCCGCGCAAGCGTACGCCGCCGCTTCACGGGAGTGGTTGTGCATCGGTAGCGGAAATTCCTTGTAGACCAGATAGGCTTTGCCTGGGATCACGAAATCCCGCATGATCGAGGGCAGCAAATCCGTATGCAGCGCCCGGCAGGAAGGGCACTGAAAGTCGCTAAACAGCTCGATCGTAATGGGCGCGGCAGGGTTCCCGAACGCTTTGCCCTTATCGATTGGGGAGGCGCTTACCAATAGCGGCAGCAGCGGGAGCAAGAATGGAAACAGCTTCATAACCTACTATTCTACGTGGATCTCCGCCTGATTGTCTTGAAAGGCTCAATATCCGTAATAGTATGGTGGAACCGCGCCCAGCCCGCGAGTCTCATGCCGCAGTCACCGCGTGCATCACGTCCCGGATCGCTTGCGGAGCAAACGGTTTTTGCAGGAACATCACCCGGCGGCGGGGATCGTGCAGCTCGTCCCGCAGCCCCTGCCCGGAAATATATATGACGGGAATCTTCGGAAACTCCAGCTTTACCTCATTTACGAGTTCGATACCCGTCATGCGCGGCATGCTGACATCCGTAACCAGAATATCCACCATGCCACCCATCCGGCGCAGAAGAGAGAGCGCGTCGATTCCGTCCGCCGCTTCTAGAACGCGAAAACCATCCTGCTCGAGAATCATGGCGAGATAATCCCGGAGCTCCTGCTCGTCTTCCGCTAAAAGCACAATTTGCGCCATCATCGCGCCTCCTCACCCAGCGCCACTTGCACTGTCGAGAGTAAAACGTTTGGCATGAAAGGCTTGCTCAGCACGTCTACGGCCCCTGCCCGGAGGACTCGTTCGCGTACCCGCCCGTCTTCATGCGCGGTTATGAAAATGATCGGAACGCGCGCATTTCCCTCCTGCAGGCGGACTTGCAACTCCGGTCCGTCTATGCCCGGCATGCGGACATCCAGGATGAGGCAGGAAGTTCCCGTCGCTGCGCCCGATTCGAGAAAGATTTCCGCCGATTCGAAAGTCATCACGCGATATCCCGCCGCTCTCAGCAATCCCTTGACTGAGTCCCTCACCGATTCGTCGTCGTCAATAACTGCTATCAGTTCCGCCACGCGCGCCCAACCTCCCGTACTCCATACTTTTAGTGTCCGGCTGGCGCATGTCTCGTGGCCGGATTGTCTTAGTCGAAGAAAACTATACTTTGGTCTAGGTTTCGGCCCGCCGAAGTAGGGACTGTGGCGCCGGGTTGCATCAGCTCGCGCAATAAACCGCTCCCTTATGGTCGCGGCTCGAAAACTATGGTCGCGGCTCGGAAGCGCTCGCTTTGTCTGCGTGTAGCTCGAGCTTCCCCGCCATCCGGATGAGATCCGCCAACGACTCCGCCTTCATCTTGTGCATCACGCGCCCGCGATGCAGCTTTACGGTGGCTTCCGTCGTCCCCAGTTCGCCGGCGATCTGTTTGTTCAGCAGACCGCGCGCCACCAGCGCCATCACTTCCCGCTCGCGCGCTGTCAGTGAGTCGTAGAGGGCGCGAAATTCTGTCAATTCCCGCCGTTGCGCGCGCGCTTCGCAGTCCCGCTCAATCGCCTCCTGCACCGCATCCAGCAAGTCCTGGTCCCGGAAAGGTTTCTCCAAAAACTCCACCGCGCCGTTCTTCATCGCCCGCACCGACATTGGGATGTCCGCGTGCCCGGTGATGAAGATAATCGGAATCTCGATATCCGCTTTTGCGAGTTCCTTCTGCAGTTCGAGCCCGCTTAAACCCGGAAGCCGCACGTCCAGTACCAGGCAGCCGGGCGCTTCCGGCCGCGGGCGCGCCAGGAATTCCTGAGCCGTGTCGAATGTCTCTACCTGCAATCCGACCGACCTTAGAAGATTTCTAAGGGCCTCGCGCATCGAAACGTCGTCATCGACGACAAAGACCACAGCGCAACCGGAACTCATGCTGTCTGACTCTTTGATGCCTCGCTTGCAAGGGATAGCATTTCGTCCGCCTTCTCGGCCGGCAAAGCGAATCGCACCGTAATGCCCGCGTCTTCGTTGGCTTCCGCCCAGATTCGCCCTCCGTGAGCCTCCAGGATAGAACGGCATATGGTCAATCCCATGCCCGTGCCCGTTGGCTTGGTCGTGAAGAAAGCGTCGAACATATGCTGCATATCCTGCGCGCCGATGCCGGTT
>DATBID010000257.1:0-14390 GCA_036557125.1 Bryobacteraceae bacterium
ATGCGGTTCTCTCCGCAAAGAGGTTTCCTCACGCTCGCCGTTTTGATCCTGGCCGCCGGAGCGCTGGCGCAGCGCGGTTTTCGGTACACTGGGCGGGACATTGAAGAGGAAGGCCCCCGCCCCAATTTCCCCTCAAGCGCCGAGTTTCATTTCATTCGCTTGGAGTATAACGACCTGCCCGAATTCCGGCGCGGTTTCGGTTTCTCATCACGCAATGCCCGGGGCCAAGGGTGGTGGATGGTCGACTGGCCCGACGCAGACGATCACTTTTCGATGGGTATCGGAAGGCTGACACGCGTTGCGACCGGCGATCCCCGCCACTTCGGTCTTACTGACGACCGCCTCTTCGACTATCCGTGGATCTACGCTACGCAGACCGCCTGGTGGGACCTGAGCGATGCAGAAATCGCCCGGCTGCGCGAATACCTTCTGCGCGGCGGTTTCCTGGTGACCGACGATTTTTGGGGCGAGGATTGGGGCCTATTTGCCAGCGCCATGGCGCGGCTTTTCCCCAGCAAGACCATCACCGATATTCCGGAATCCGATGCCGTGATGCACGTGGTCTACGACATCCGCGAAAAAGATCGCACATGGATTCCGGGTACCCGCCATCTCTGGCGCGGCCCCGGCGGCCAGATCATCGTCCGCCAGCCTCCTGGTACCACCCCCGCCTGGCGCGCCATGTATGACGACCGCGAGCGCGTTATGGTCGCGATTAACTACAACACGGACGTTGGCGACGCCTGGGAATATGCGGACGCGCCATTCTATCCGGAGAACATGACCACGTTGGCTTACCACTACGGCGTCAACTATGTGGTTTACTCGATGACGCACTGAGCATCCTACAGAGAACCCGCTGTATAATTTCTCTTCGGAGGAATCTCATGTCCAAGTTCGTCATCGGTCCGCATATGCGCTTGCAGGAATGGATTGCCGAAGAGAAAGACTACTTTCGCGCGGAAGGGCTCGACTATGAATTTCGCGACGAGCTCATATCCAAGGAAGGCCGAAGGCACGATCTGGGCCGGCTGGTGGGCGCTTACCAGACTTTTGAGCGGGGCCGTACGGCGAACGTGAGCTGCGCGTGCCACTGGACGGTGAACGTCGCAGCATCCAATGGGCATGGCCGCCTCTATGCGGACGTATATTCGGTGTCTCCCGCGGGCATTTTCGTCGCTCCCGAATCGTCGGTGAAGACGCCGGAAGATCTGGCGGGAGTGCCCATCTCCGTGGGAATCCAGTCGGGGAGCCACTACTCCACGATTCAGGCATTGGAACGGTTTCTCAAGCCCGAAGAAATCAAGCTCTCGTTCGAAGAAGGGCTGCTGTTCCGGCGCATGGAATCGTTATTGGACCGCACCGCTCCCGCCGTGGCGCTCTTTAGCGGCCCTTACTATTTCGCCGAGCAGCTCGGTTTCCGGAAGGTCGTGGATACCACCTTCATGATCGCCACCATGCTGACCGGGGAACCCGATCTGGAAGATGTGCGCAAATATTTCCGCGCCCTGCGCCGCGCCCAACGCGATCTCGATTTGAGACCCGAAGCCTATACCCACTACTACAAAAAGGAATTTCCCGCGAAGTTTCACGACCAGATGGACACCCGCCGCTGGGGGCCTGGCGAGCGCCTTGTCTTCGAACCTTATACGAGGGAAGTTTACGAGCAATCGTTCGAGTGGATTGAGCGGCACCATATCTTTGGTGAAGGAGAGATGGGGCGAGGGGTTTACGAGGAAGCGACGGTATCGTGCGGGGTGTAGGCGCAAGTGTGACCCTTGGCCGAGAATTGGAAGATTCCCGTTAAAATAGAGCAGGCGAGAGGATGAGCGAACACCGCTATACCGTGCTGTTCGAACCTGCTGAAGAAGGCGGCTATGTTGTCACCTGTCCTGCTTTGCCCGGCCTGGTTACGAAGGTGGCACCTTGGAAGAGGCTCGGGAAATGGCTCGTGGCGCGATCCGGGGCTATTTGGAGAGTCTGGCGAAAGAACGGCCTCTCCGCGCCTGCAGATATCCCTTTGGCCGAAGAACCCGTAAAAGAAGAGATCGAAATCGCCGTGCCTGATCCGGCATGAGCCAGCGATTGCCAGCGGAAAACCCTCACCTCAATCATTGACCAATCCGGCTTGAGCGTCGAAGAATTCGTGAAGCTGCTGTAGCGTGCCCCTTCACTTTACTTCCCGCGCGCGGTCCGACATTCCGTCTTCCCAACTGCTCCAGCCGGAACTCATGCCATAAGGCGCGCGGTCGAGCAGGGCTTCGATCTGGCGGATTTTCGGCTGGCCGTCGTGCGGGTCTTTAATCACCTTGAACATCTCTGCGAGTTCCCAGGTCCACGGTTGTATAGGACCCGCGGTCACTGTGCGGCCGCTTGGCGTCTGGAAGGTGCGAGTCTTGCCCGCGGCGTGATCGAAAAACGCGAAGCTGAAAACCAAACCGCGCTCGCGATCCACGGCCACATAGCGCCGGTCGCGGATGCGCGTGACAAAGTGAATCAGGCCCGATTGAAACTGCTCCTTACATCCCCATTGGGCGGAATAGCCGGTCGCCGTGGCCGGATCGGGCCGCGTCTGTCCAGGAGGAGTGGGGACGTTCGTCGCCTGAGAGCCGTTCTCGATGCGATTGCAATCATCGGTGAACGGATACACGCCCCTGCCGTCGTTGAGCTGCATGCCGGAGAAATACATGTTGGCGGTCTTAACGAGTTCCTCGCGCGAGAGCCGCTCGGCCTCGGGGACGGTTTCCAGAAAAACGTGATTGGGCGCGCCGAGCTTTTCCATGTTCTGCGCGCCCCGCTCCTGCCGGACGACCAACGTTTCGGCTTCGGCGATCTGCCGGTTTTGGATCTTCAGCCTCAGCGCAATCGCCGCCGGGCTCGGCTCGGCCGGGTTGCGGCTCTCTTCGCGGATCGTGCCGATGAAGGCGACTTCGCCCGCTTCGGGATCGTCGACAAACAGCCGGTAGCTGCCCTTGCCGGCAATCGAGTTCCAGAGGCCGTCGCCCAGCTCGAGATGCTGGCCGTTTTCGGTGAAGCGGACATTGCGCGCCAGCGGCAGGCCCTTGTGATCGTGCTTCACCATGGCATCCAGGTATTGGTCCACGAAGCCTTCGAGACACACGCGGTCGCAGGCTCCGCGATTAGTCTGGGCGCTCACCGCCAGCGCCGATGCTACAAACAGAACTGCCAGGCGCACCTAGTCACTCACTTACCCGGATGCAACATCAGCTTCTGCACGCGCCAGTTCAGGATTTCCGCCACGAAAATTTCGTTCTCCGAGGGGCAGGCGATCTGGTGAATCCAGCCGAACTCTTTGGGCATGCGGCCGGACGAACCGAAATATCCGAGCAGCTTGCCATCGAGAGTAGTTTTATAGACCCGGCCTGGATACGCGTCGGAAGTAAACAGGTACTGCGTTCCGCTGTTGTTGGGAGGCGTAATGCAAACGGTCCAGGGTGCGCCGCCGGCCATGGTGCCGTTGGCCGCCTGCTCGGGCGATGGCTTGTTGCCCATCCACGGCATGGCGTCGGGCGGGACGGGTACATCGATCGTGAATTGGCGCTCAAAATTGCCGTCGGAATCGAACACCTGAATACGCCGGTTGCCGCGGTCCGCCACGTAGATGTTTCCTTTGGCATCGGCCGCAATGCCGTGCGGCGTATTGAATTCGCCCTGGCCTTTTCCAGGCGTGCCGAAGGACTTCACCCAATGGCCGTTTTTGTCGAATTTGGCAACACGGGAATTGATGTAGCCGTCGCTGATGAAAATGTCCCCTTGCGGGTCCCAGGTGACATCGGTGGGCTGGCGAAATTGGCCGTCGACCGCCGGCCGCGGCGGATTCACGCGGGTCCAAGGGCCGCCTTCATCCGAGGCCTCCTTCTTGCGGCCAAACACCATGGCGACCCGGCCCTCCGGGTTGAACTTGATCACCATATCCGAGCCTTTATCGATGACCCAGATGTTGTCATCCTTATCGGTGCGAACGTCATGCGCAAACGACCAGGCGTAAAGGTTATGGCCGATCTCGCGGACGTACTTGCCGTTCTGATCGAATTCGAGGAGCTGCGCTGCCGTGGCGCCGTAAGCCGGCCCGGTGCTGTTGCCGCGGTTGAACACGAAGATGTGGCCTTTGGAATTGACGGCGACTCCGGAGGGCTCGCCCAGGTACATGTTGGGCGGCAGCTTGAGAATATCGATGGCGTCGAAGGGGATCTGGGACGCCGTGGTAGAAGGTTCCGTGGCGCCGAATGCGCCGAGGGCGAATGAAGCGGCCAGGCACGCCGATGCGACCATTGAATAGCGTTTCAAGGTTAGCCTCCTTGGGAAAATGCTTTAGAGTACGATATCAGAAACCGCGACGGACGGCGTTGTGCCAATCCGGTTGATAAACTGGATGGAAACGAGATGGCTATTCATAAGGATTTGCTCGAAATTCTGGTCTGCCCCTTCTGCAAATCGGCGCTCGAGATGAAGCCCGATGAGAGCGGATTGAAGTGCGTCGAGTGCCACCGCGTTTATCCCATTCGGGACGATATACCCATCATGCTGATCGATGAAGCCAAAATCGAAGAATAGCCGGTGGAACGAGTTCTCGAAGCTCTGCCGCGCGGGGGCCGCGTGGCCATTCTCCGGCTGCGGTCTCTCGGCGACTGTGTGTTGACCACTCCCGCTCTGAGGATACTGAAGGATTTTCGGCGAGATCTGTCGATTGCCGTTGTGGTCGAGGAGCGGTTCCGGGAGGTCTTCGAAGGCAATCCGGATATCGATACGGTCCTGCCGCCGAGCCTGGCTGCGCTCCGCCGCTTCCGGCCGCTCGTATGCCTCAATTTCCATGGCGGCCCGCGCAGCGCATGGCTTGCGGTTCTTTCGGGCGCGCGCTGGCGGGCCGGATTCGGGCATTTCCGCCAGCAGTTTGCCTACAATGTGCGGATACCGCGAGCGCAGGAAATTCTCGGTTTCGAGCGCAAGGTACATACTGCGGAACATCTGGCTTCGGCGATGTTTTATTTGGGCGTGCCTCAATGCGAAATTCCGCGCGCGCAGCTCACCGCTCGGAGCCGCGAACATCAGGGAGCGGTCGCTGTTATTCACCCGTTTGCGGCTAGCGCTGCCAAGGCCTGGCCGGCTCAGAATTTCGTGCAAGTCGCACGCCGATTGGAAGCATCCGGAAATCAGATCGTAATCGTCGGCGGAGCTGCCGATGACTTCTCGCCTTTCCGCGC
Organism: Bryobacteraceae bacterium; assembly: GCA_036557125.1. Taxonomy (GTDB): domain Bacteria; phylum Acidobacteriota; class Terriglobia; order Bryobacterales; family Bryobacteraceae; genus PSRJ01. Next base: position 5,223 of record DATBID010000257.1, read on the forward strand.
GTTCCGGATGCTCCAGGGTGCGCCGCTTGCTGAAATCAAACCCCTACTTGCCGAGGCCTCTTTCTTTGTCGGCAACGATTCCGGCCCAGCCCACATGGCCGCTGCTTTCGGTGTTCCTTCGGTGGTTCTGTTCGCCGCCACCGATCCCGCGATCTGGGGTCCGTGGCGCGCGCCTGCCGCGGTGATCTGCTCACCCGAAGGCATCCACACCATTCCGGTTAGCCGCGTGGTTGAGGCGCTCGCGCGCTTGCGGGTGCCCGCATGAGGGAATTGCTGCGCCTCATCGGCTACGCCCGGCGCTACTGGCCGCACTTGCTGGCTTCCACCATTCTCATGGCGATCGCCGGCGCAGCCCAGGGCGTGATGGCGCTGCTTACTAAGCCGATTTTCGATAAAGTTCTCAACCCCGCTGCCGCGCCAGGACCGATCCCGCTGCTGCCCCATCCGATCTTCCACCATCAGCTCTACCTCGACCAGATCGTGCCGCTGCACAACCGCACTGTCTGGACGCTCGTGGGCTTTGCCATCGTCGCAGTCTTCCTCATTAAGGGCATCTGCGATTACATCGGCAATTACCTCATCAGCTACGCCGGCTATTCTTCTGTTACCGACCTGCGCAACGCCGTCTTCGACAAAATCCTGCGACACGGCGCGGCGTTCTTTGAAGCGCACTCCACCGGGCAGCTTATGTCGTCAATCATGAACGATATCGATCGCGTGCAGCTCGCGACTTCCCAGATGCTGGCCGATTTTCTGCGGCAGTCGTTCAGCGCGCTCGCCTTCGCGTTGGTGGTTCTGACCAGCGACTGGCGGCTCGCAGCGGTGAGCCTGACGGTGTTGCCGTTCGTGTTGCTGCCGACGCGGCTAATCGGCCGCCGCATCCGCCGCACCAGCCGCGGGACGCAGGACCGCCAGGCGGACTTGAACCAAATTCTGCAAGAGACTCTCAGCGGTCACTCGGTGGTGGCGGCCTTCAACGCCGAACCGTATGAATCGGGCCGCTTCCGCGAAGCCTCTCGGCGTCTGCTTAAAAGCAATCTGCGCTACACCCTCCAGCAGGCGCTCTCTTCTCCTGTTATCGAACTGTTCGGCGCAGCTACCATCGTGGGCCTGCTCACCTACGCTGTGACGCAGATCAAAGCCGGCGCGATGACCGCAGGCGATTTCACTGCGTTCGTGACCGCCCTGCTGCTTCTTTACGAGCCGGTGAAGCGTCTGGTGGGCATTCACAACATCTTCGAGCAGGCGCTGGGCGCATCGCAGAAGGTATTCGAGCATCTGGATCATGCCGAACAGATCGCGGAAAAGCCCGGTGCGTATCGCCTCAAAGGTTTCGAGCGGGCGATCACGTTTGAGGACGTTGGATTTTGCTATCCCGGCGACCCCGACGGCTTCCACATGCAAGCGATCAGCCTGGAAGTGAAGGCCGGAGAGGTGGTAGCTCTGGTTGGCTCGAGCGGGGCGGGAAAGAGCACGCTGGTCAATCTGCCGCCGCGCTTCTATGACGTCACCGCCGGATCGGTAAAAGTGGATGGCCACGACGTTCGGGATGTAGGCCTGGCTTCGTTGCGGTCGCTGATTGGCATCGTTGCCCAGGATACTTTTCTGTTCAACGATAGTGTGACCCGCAACATCGCCTATGGCCGCGATGACATTGGAATGGCGGAGATCCGCGGCGCCGCCCAAACGGCATTGGCCGACGAATTCATCGAGCGGCTGCCGAAAGGTTACGAAACCGTCATTGGCGACCGCGGCTTGAAGCTCAGCGGCGGCCAGCGGCAGCGCATTGCGATTGCGCGCGCTCTGCTGAAGAACGCCCCGATTCTTATCCTCGATGAAGCCACTTCGCACCTCGACGCCGAATCGGAAATGTTGGTGCAGAAGGCGCTGGCCAACCTGATGGAGCATCGCACGGTGATTGTCATCGCGCATCGGTTGTCCACCATTCGCCGGGCCGATCGCATCGTGGTTCTAGATAACGGCCGAATCCGCGAAACCGGCACGCACGAGGAACTGATGCGGCAGAGCGGCATCTACCGGCGCCTGCATGAATTGCAATTCTCGGAGGCGCAATCGGCGGTGACTCAGTGAGCGTGCGCAGCATGACCGGCTTTGCGCGCGTGCGCAAGAGCATCCCGGAAGGGGAGATCACTGTCAGCATCAAGAGCGTGAATCACCGCGGCCTGGATATACACTTCCACATGCCGCCGGAACTGGATGCACTCGAAGGCGAGGTGCGCAACCTGCTGAAGCAGCGGGTAGCGCGCGGGCATTTGCAGATACACGTTACTTTCGCGCGACAGACGGACAAAACCGCCGCCCCCCTGAACCGCCCGCTGCTCGAAGCGTACATCCGGGCGTTTCGCGAAGCGGCAGGGCGGCACGGCCTTTCCGGGGCTCCCGATCTGAATGCCGCGCTGCGCCTTCCAGGAATGCTGGCAGCCGGCGGAGACGAGGAAATGAGCGAAGAGGTTTCGCACGCGATTTTGGAGGCAGCCGCGGAAGCCACCGGCGTGCTCAATGCATTTCGCGAGCGGGAAGGCGCGGCGACGGCCGCCGAAATCCACGAGCGCTGCGCCGCCATCTGCGCCCAGGTGGAGCGCATGAAAGAGATTCGCGCGAACGCGATTCCCGCCTTCCAGAACCGCCTGCGCGAAAAGCTCTCGGAGTTGCTGGCCGGCGTTGCTCTCGACCCGCAGCGCCTGACTCAGGAGGCCGCCATCCTGGCAGACCGCAGCGATATCGCCGAAGAGTTGCTACGCCTTCATACGCACACAGCACAGGCTAGCGATATGCTCTCCAGCGGCGGGGAAGTGGGCAAGCGGCTGGATTTTCTGCTGCAGGAAATGAATCGCGAAGCCAATACGATCCTCTCGAAAACCGGCGGCCTGGGCGATCTCGGGCTCACCATCACGGAGCTGGCGCTGGGAGCGAAAGCCGAAATCGACAAGGTTCGCGAGCAATCGCTGAATCTGGAGTGACGGCTCTCGAATGACGACGGTTTTCATTATCTCGGCGCCTTCCGGTTCCGGAAAATCGACGTTGGTTTCGCGTCTGATGGCCAAAGTGCCCGGCTTGATGTTTTCCATCTCCTACACCACCCGCAAGCCGCGCGGCGCCGAAATCGAAGGCCAGAACTATCATTTCGTCTCGCGCGAGGATTTTAGAGCCATGATCGAGCGCGGCGAGTTCCTGGAATGGGCCGAAGTGTTCGGCAATTGCTACGGCACGCACCGCGGCATTCTGGAGGAAGCCCGCGCTTCGGGGAACGACCTGGTGCTCGATATCGACGTCCAGGGCGCAAGCCAACTGCGGTGCAGCATTCGCGAAGCCGTTTCCATTTTCATCCTGCCGCCGTCCCGGGACATCCTGGAGCAGCGCCTTCGCGCCCGCGGAGAGGACGACGAGCAGGTGATTCAACGGCGCCTCCGCGATGCCGCGAGCGAAATCCGCAACTACAGCGCCTACGACTATGTGCTGATCAACCGCGATCTCGCCGAATCGGATGCTGTGCTGAGCGGTATTGTTCACGCCGAGCGCGCGCGGCGGACGCGCATAGAAGACCGGATACGGCCGATTCTGGAGACGTTCCGGGAGCACGCATGAAATAGCCACATCGGACGCGTGGTGTTAGCCTGGAATCGTGCTGCGCAGCTTGCTCCTGTTTCTCTCGAGCCAAAAGCACTTGCGGAACTGGGTGGAAAATTCACAGACTGCGCGACGTCTTTCCGGACGGTTCGTGGCAGGCGAGACGCTGCACGATGCCCTCGTGGTGAGCCGGCAAATCAACTCCGAGCGGATCACCGTAACGCTCGATCACTTGGGCGAAAGCGTCACCACGCTAGCGGAAGCCGCGGAAGCGCGGGACGTTTATCTGCGGGCACTCGCTGCGATCCACCAAAACAAGGTTTGCGGTAATGTTTCTATCAAGCTGACGCAGTTCGGCCTGGACCTTTCCGAGGAGCAGTGCCGCACGAATATCGCGCAGCTAATCGAACAGGCCGCGCGGGTCGGAAATTTCGTGCGGATTGATATGGAATCGAGCGCGTATACCGAACGCACCATTCGCCTGGTGGAGGAGCTGCATGCTCAATACCGCTCCGTGGGCGCGGTGATTCAGGCATATCTGTATCGCAGCCGCGAGGATATTGAGAATTTGTGCGCGCGCCGGATTCGCGTGCGCCTCTGCAAGGGCGCGTACCTGGAGCCCGCAAGCGCAGCTTTTCCGCACAAAGCCGACGTCGACCGTAATTACGTGGAGCTGATGAAACTGCTGCTCGATGAGGGCGAGTACCCCGCCATCGCCACTCACGACGAAAAGATGATTGAAGAGACGATCGCTTATGCGAGCGCCCGCGGCATTACGCCTGATCGTTTCGAATTCCAGATGTTGTATGGGATCCGGCGCGACTTGCAGCGCCGTCTGGTGTCCGAAGGCTACAACCTGCGACTTTACGTTCCGTTTGGAAAAGCGTGGTATCCCTATTTCATGCGGCGGCTGGCGGAACGCCCCGCCAATTTGGCCTTCCTCGCGCGCCACCTGTTCCGGGAATAAATGAGCTATCAGCCGTCAGCTATCAGCTTTCAGCTTTCGTATTTATGGTTTAGCTGACAGCTTATAGCTGATCGCTCCCATCAATCCACTAATTCTTCGAAATCGAGCACCACCTGGCTCTCAACCAAGGAGTGAATGAACTCCTGCTCGTGTCCTTCGGCGATATCGTAGACCCAGGTTTCGGTTCCCAAGCCGAGGAAACCGTCGTCGTTGCTTTCCTGCGACCCAGTTCCTTCGTTTAGGTCTCCCGCCACACCCATGCCCGCGGGTTCCAGGATCTCGATGAATTCCTGATCTTCAATGACGCCGTCGCCGGGATCGACCAGCGATTTCGGATCATCGGCGGGTTCCCCTTCCGGGGTGAAGCGCTTGCGGAACGTCACCTTATATTTCATTGGTCATCACCATTACAGAAAAGATCGCAATTCGGATACCACTGTTATGCTGTAGGCAGTGCCGCAGATCCGATCGAAAACGCCCGGGTCGAAAATACTGGTGCGCGCCACCAACTGGCTGGGCGACGCGGTAATGTCTCTGCCGGCCGTTCGCGCGATAAGAGAAGCCTTCCCGAATTCTCGCTTGGCGGTAGTTGCCCGCCCTTGGGTAGCCGATCTCTACGCCCGCGAAAGTGCCATTGATGAGGTAATGCTCTATCAGCCGCGCGGCTGGGCGGACCGCCGCGAGTTTTGGGCGCGGTTGCGGCGGGAGCGGTTCAATTGCGCCATTCTTTTCCAAAATGCGTTCGATGCCGCACTGATGGGCTGGATGGCCGGAATTCCGGCGCGGATCGGATACGGGCTGGATGGCCGCGGTTGCTTACTGACCACGTCGGTTGCGGTTCCCGAGCCGGGCGACATTCCGCGTCACGAGCGATTCTACTATCTGGAGATGCTGCGCCGGGCCAAATTGATCGGCGACGAGCAATATTTTCGAGTGGGCGTCCAAGACATTCAAATGGAGGGTATAGCGGCAGCGCAAACCTCCGGCGCGCGGCGCCTCGCCGCGATGGGCATGGGCGGCGATGTGATTGGCATCAGCCCCGGAGCGGCTTACGGAAATGCCAAGCGCTGGCTACCGGAGCGCTTCGCCGAAGCAGGCATGGAGATTTGCTCGAGGCTGGCTAATACCGGTTTGAGGCCCGGAGTGTTGGTATTCGGAAGCGCAGCCGAGCGGCCTCTGTGTGAGCAGGTTGCAGCGGGAATCGGGTGCGCCATTCGCGTACGGAACCTTGCCGGCGAAACGAGTTTGCGCGAATTCATCGATCTGGCGGCAGCCTGCCGGCTCTTCCTGACAAATGATTCCGGCGCCATGCATGTGGCTTCCGCCCTGGGCGTTCCCACAGTAGCAATTTTCGGGGCAACCGACGATGCTACTACCGGCCCCGTGGGCCCGTGTGCGCGTGTAGTCCGCGAGCGCGCCGAATGCAGCCCGTGCTTGCTCCGCGAGTGTCCTATTGATCATCGTTGCATGATCCGCGTGAGTGTCGAAGTGGTCGTAGGCGCAGCGCTTCAACTCTGGGAGGAATCTACCGTCCGGTGGACACACGAAGCAAGATCGTGAGCGTCTCCGAGGCGCCGCGCAACGCCGCGGTGGCTGTGGGGCATTTCGATGTGCCGGGTGTGGAGCATACACGCGTCCTCGCCGCACTCCGCGCCCGCTGGATCCCGGTGATCGCCATCGTGCTGCCGGCCGGCGAAGAAACGCCGGAAATCCTCAACCAGCACGATCGCGCGCGCATGGCTGCCGCGTTACGCATGGTAGACTACGTGTTGATCGCCGCTGCCAACAGCCATCCTGGCGGCTTGGATGACTTGCTGACAATTCTCACGCCCTGCGAAATCGTCCGCCTGGATACATCCGAAGTTGAGATTTTCGAGCGCCGTCTGCGCCGGCTCGAAGAGCACGCATAGAAATGGGCAAACCGTCGACTGGCCGCATTCTGGTGGTCCGCCTGGGTTCTTTGGGCGATATTATCTTCACGCTGCCGGCAGTGGCTTCGCTGAAGCAGAGTTTTCCTGGATGCCAGCTTACGTGGGCGGTAGAAGCGCGCTGGGCCTCCGTGCTGGAGCAAAACCCGTTTGTGGACCGGGTGCTGCAAGTGCGGCGCGAATTCCCTTCCGGTGTGGCGGAAAGCTGGCGCCAGCTCCGGGCCGGCCGCTATGAGTTTGCGGTGGATTTCCAGGGGCTGATCAAGTCGGCGCTGGTCGCCACCTTGGCTCGCGCCGAACGCATTTTTGGCTTTCCTTCCAACCAGACGCGCGAACGCCTCGCGGCCATGTTCTATTCCGATACTGTCTTGAGCCGCTCGGCCCACATGGTGGACAAACACCTGGATTTGGCCGCCGGCGCGGGCGCAAGCGCCACCCTGCGGGTTTTTCCCTTACCGTCTGGACGCCAGGAGAGCGAGTTGCCCGAGGGGGAATTCGTGCTTGCTTCGCCGCTGGCCGGCTGGCGCGGCAAACAATGGCCCCTGAAACATTATCGGTCTCTGGCGTTTTTGCTCCGCCGCGAACTCGATGTCGCCCTGGTGCTCGATGGGCCGCCGTCTGCCATGCCTGTGCTCACCTCCGTTCCCGGCGCGATTGCCCATCCTTCGAGCGTCGAAGGCTTGATCTACGCCACGCGGCGCGCCACGGCCGTGGTGGGCGTGGATAGCGGGCCCTTACATATCGCCGCAGCTTTGAGCAAACCCGGAGTGGCTCTTTACGGCCCCACCGATCCTGCGCGCAATGGCCCCTACGGAAACAGCCTGCGCGTGCTGCGCCCGGCCGGAGTGGAGACCACGTATCGGAGAATCAGCTCGAACGAGAGTATGGCGCGCATCTCTCCGGAAGAGGTCTTCCTCACTTTGCGGGCGGCCCTGGGAAGGCGCGGGTTGGGCGCTGGGGGGGGCTGGCCCGCGAGCTACACGGCCTGAATTTTGCGTGCCGCTGGTCCTCAAAGCTTACGCTGACCGGGTCGCGCGCCTGCGCGTGCCTGGCGGCTTTGTGCTGGCGGCCGCTTTTGCCTGGTTTTCCCACCCCATACCGGCGTCGCTGGCGTGGAGCGTTCCGGTTTCCGTGGCGGGCCTGCTATTGCGTGCCTGGGCGGCCGGCTGTCTGACCAAAGATCACGAACTCGCGATCGCAGGCCCGTATGCGTACACCCGCAACCCGCTTTACCTAGGCACGCTGCTGGTAGCTGCGGGCCTGGTGATCGCATCGCGCGAGATTGGTCTGGCGGCGCTGTTTGCCGCTGTTTTCTTGCTGGTTTATTTGCCGGTGATCCAGCTTGAAGAGCAGCATCTGCGTAAATTGTTTCCGGAGTATGAGGCGTACGCGCGAAGAGTACCCGCGCTGTGGCCGCGCTTCCGCCGTCATTGGGAACCCTCGTTTGCGTGGCGGCTATATCTTAAGAACCGCGAATATCAGGCGGCGGCGGGGTATGCGGCAGGGCTGGCGCTGTTGGTTTGGAAGGCGGTGAGATAAGTACCTGTCCTCTTTACGCACGACAAGGCCATTTCCCTAGAACGCAGCTAGCAGCGCACCATGCCGACTGCTAATCATCGCCAAAACAGATCGGGCGGATTGAAACTTCTTAAGCTCACATTCGAGGAGCCTGTGCTACAAATTGAAACAAAGGACGCGCGTTTGCGTCGATAAGAGTAGCAGAGGGAAGTCGATGAGCGGCGGGAGGTACATCTCGATACCCGGTACGAAGACGCATGAATTGCCACCGTTGCTGGTGCAGCATCCGGGCGCTGAGAGCGTGCCTGAGTTGGATTCGGTAATGCCGGAAGCCGAGGAGATGCTACCGGCCACCGACGCCGCGGAGAGCCTGGTGGAGTTGCGTAAGTTCGATCTTGCCTTGCAACTGACCGAACAATACCGCGCCCTGCGTTCGCAGTGGCAATGGGGCGATTCAGTATTGGAATGGATCCGCCAGTGCGAAATTACTTTTGAGAGCGAAGCCGCGCTGCGAAACCTGTTGCATCCGGATGTGTGGCCGCACGCCAGCCGGGCCAGCTTTGTAGCGCTGCTGGAAGAAAAACGTGTCGCCCGCGCAGTGGCCTTGGAATGCGCCGTCGGTTTACGCCTGACGTTCCGGCAGCCGCCTCCCATCGACTGCTGCTCCAATCAGTTCCTGCTGTACCTCAATTCGACCGTAGCGGCCAGTGCCTACCAGACTTGGGCGCATCTGATCCCGGATGCTCTGGCGCTTCTGCCGCCGGACCGCTTCCATTTTGAAGTAGTGGATCTGGATAACTAGCGTTTCTGCTTGCCTCCGCCGCGACCGCGTCACAATCTACTTATGCCTGATATTACGCAATTGGCCTCGCAGGTCCGGCTTCTGCTAATGGATGTGGATGGCGTACTCACCAACGGCAAACTCTACCACCTGCCCGACGCGCAAGGCCGCATGATCGAGACCAAGGGTTTCGATTCACAGGACGGCATCGCTTTGCAGTGGCTCCACTCGAAGGGCATCCGCACCGGTGTGATTAGCGGCCGCGTATCGCCGGCCACCGAAGAGCGGGCGCGCCAGGTAAAGATGACTTACGTCTATCAAGGTCACATCGAGAAGATCCCGATACTGGAGGAAATCCTCCGCGACGCGCAGGTGGAGTCCAGCGC
>DATBID010000258.1:0-14356 GCA_036557125.1 Bryobacteraceae bacterium
ATCGGGTCGCACGCCTGCGTTGCCCGTCTCCGCTTTACCGGCAGCTTCATCCTAAAACCGTTCCGGGATGGGGCACAATAAACTTACAGCGAACGGCGAACAGTGTCTTAACTGTTTGTCTCATCCGAGGGGACAACCGCAAATGCCGGGAGTGAAATTAAGGCGAATGCGAGTACGGCGTTTGCTGCGGGAGAAATCGGATCCAAAGCCAAAGCCCTGTTGATTTCAGTCACGCCTTCAGCCTGGCGTCCACGCACGGTCAAGTACTCTCCGAACCACTGATGTGAGGTCGGCCATCCGGGGCTCAGGCTATGGCGGCTTGAAATGCATTGACGGCGGCCACGTGATCCCAGTCAAACCATCCAGCAATCCAGGCCAAAGCAGTGCGCGCCTCCGCCATCTCCGGATCCAATTCAATCGCTCTTAGAGCTGCCTCTTTGGCACTCGGAAGCACGTCTGCTCCACGAAGCATCTCGTATTGCACCGATAGGATGAGCGCCATCGCGGTTCCGGCCAGCCCTGGGGCGTAGTCCGGTTGCAGTTCCAGGAGACGCGCGAAGAGCTTTCGGGCTTCCAGCAGACCATCGCGGCTGCGTTTCCCCAGACGCGCGTGGGCCTGGAGGTAAAGCCTGTAGGCGTCAAGGTTGCTCGTATATCGGAGTGCAAGTGTGCGGCCGAGCGGTTGGGCGAGTCGAATGCGTAGCGTTTCGGCAATGCCCTCGCTGATCTCCCGTTGTATCGCGAAGACATCCTTCAACTCCCGCTCATAGCGCCCGGACCACAAGTGAAACCATCCGTCGTATTGACGAGTTGCGCGATGACAAGCACTTTGTCAGCGTCTTTCCGGATGCTCCCTTCCACCACGGCTGAAACTCCCAATTGGCGGCCTATCAAGCGGAGATCAAGTATTTTCGCCTTGTACTGAAAACTCGAGGTCCGCCCCACTACGCGAAGTCCGTCGATGTTCGTGAGCGTATGGATTAATCGTCAGTAAGCCCGTCTGCGAAGTACTCGTTCTCAGGATCGGGGCTTAGATTGAGAAAAGGAAGCACAGCCAGAGTAGGCGGCCCTGCGCGTCAGGTAATGCGAGGGTTTTCCGATCGCCTGGGCACGGCTCGGTCTTGACAGGCGCCAGGAATCGGTAGCCACGGCGAGAAAACGTTTGGACAAAACGAGGCTTATCCGGTGAGTCACCCAACACCTGCCGGAGCTTCCTTACCGCATGGTTGAGATTGTCATCGAACTCAACATGGGTGTCGCCGTTCCAGAGCCTCTGGCGAATCTCTTCGCGAGAAACAAGCTTTCCCGGCGTTTCCAAAAGCAGCGCCAATAGCTGGAAGGCCTTGTCCTGAAGGGGAATCGATTTCCCTTGGCGCCTCAGCTCCCGGCTGCTCAAGTCCATTTCGAAGAGATCGAAGCTCAAGATCCCCGGCCCAGGCTCCATTTTTCGCTGCGTTCCCCAGCAGAGCTTACCATGCCAGGACATGTATATTTCATGCCGAAATCATCCAGTTTCATTGAGGGTTCATGGAAGCGCGGCCGAACCGATGCCATAGTTGCTGGTGAGCCGGACTGAGAGGAGGAACGATGCCCACAACATTATCCAACATGACGATTCTTGAAGCCATACGGACCGACCAGGCTGTGATTGGCGCCTTGAAAGACTTGCCGGCGCTTGCCATGACAGTGGGACAAGCGATGGAATTATACCCGTCGATCCAAAACGGGTTTCTCGAATTGCCGCGAAACGCGATCACTCCCGGCATCGCCGAGGGCGATCAGGGCTTTCGCGTCGGTGTATACGGCTTCAGCCATTCCAACGTGGGAGTCTACGGGCAAAGCGACGATAACGTCGGCGTATACGGCAAGGGCGGAAGGCTGGCCGGGTACTTCCAAGGGGATGTCGAAGTAACCGGCGACATTCGCCTGACCGGCGCTGCCGACTGCGCCGAAGGGTTTGATATATCGGATGCCCTGACCGTCGAGCCGGGAACCGTGATGGTGCTTGGCGACGAAGGCGTCCTCCAGCCGAGCCGAGAGGCCTACGATAAGCGTGTCGCGGGAGTGATCTCGGGAGCCGGCAACTACAGGCCCGGCATCGTGCTGGACGACCGGCAGCCGGCCACAAACCGAAAGCCCGTCGCACTGCTGGGGAAGGTGTATTGCAAAGTGGACGCGCAGTACGGCACGATCGAGGTGGGCGATCTGCTGACTACGTCGCCACCCCGGGGCATGCAATGAAAGCCGCCGATCGGGTGCGGGCATTCGGCGCGGTGATCGGGAAGGCGCTGAGGGCAATCCAGCAGGGTCAGGGTCTTCTCCCGATCCTCGTTGCTCTTCAATAGCCGGCGCGGCGGGAGTGTTTAGCATGAACAGCACAATCCAACTAGCGAGGGAAAGCGGCCTCGCAACCTTTCCTGTGTCCGTGAGGGGCACTGTTGCAGCAGTACCAAACCGATTCGCTGATGCAGGCGTTTTCCAAGCGGGCAAGCGGCGTCCGTTTCTGCGGGGTTCCGGACGACCCGCAGTGGCAGATTCATCCAAACATCAACCCGCTCACGTACGGTGGCGGAGTGAAGCTGTGGACTCGCGGCAACCTTACGTGGACCGTCAAAATGCCCGCAAAAGGGGTGAGCCCGGTGTTGGACATGGCCCGTGCGGCCAGTGTCACAAGCGACATCTCGGACGCGCTAAACCTGTGGCAAGAGGCGGCCGGGGGTTTCTTTAGCTTCAGCTTCACTCTAGGTGGAACCAGCGCCGATCTCAACTTCGGCTTCGCCAAGGAAAATGTTTGTCCGGATCTTGGAAAGCCAGGGGGCGTGCTGGCCGAAACAGAATATCCGCCGGTGGGCAAGGTTGCCTTCGACGTGACGGAAAACTGGGCGGTAGGAAAGAAGTCATTGTTTGCTGTGGCATTGCACGAAATTGGCCACGCACTCGGCCTCAGGCACTCGACAGACCCGAATTCCATCATGTACCCCTTCGGCCCGATAGCGTCCGAACTGGATGTCGAGTCAATCCAGGCGATTCAAAACATGTATGGATGGAGGCCGCAAAAGCGCATCAATGAGCTCTCCAGCGATTCGCCGGCGCTCGCATTCGCCGAAATGACGACGCTTGCAGCCGGCCATTCCCCTCATCTGTTCATGGCATGGAAAGGCGCGGAAGGGGATTCGGCTTTGCATGTGGCCGAATTCGACGGCGACGGCTTCTCCCTTGAGCGCCAGCGGCGAGATGACTTCCGATCGTCGCATGGACCGGCCCTGGCCAGCCTCTCGCAAGGGAGCAGCACCGACCTCTTCATGGCATGGAAAGGCGAGGGAGGCGACTAGGCGATTTATTTTTCGCAAAACCTGGACTTCCAGGGATGGACGGCATTCCGGCCGGTGCCGGGCGCCTTTTCCAACGCGCGTCCGGCATTGGGAAGGCTGGGGAACAACATGGTGATCGCGTGGAAAGGCATGGGAGACGACCAGGGCATCTACTGGTCGAAGTTCGACGGGAACTCCTGGACGCCATTCCAGAACATCGCCGGCCGCGGCACCTCGCACGCCCCCGCTCTTGCCAGCGCTGGCGACCGGCTCTTTATGTTCTGGAAGGGAATGGGCGACGAGCAGCGCATCTTCTTCTCATGGCTGGATGCAGCGGCCGACTCCATCTGGCAGCCGGGCTGGCAGGTCGCATATCCAGCCTCGCAGACTTCGGGCATGAGCCTGGAAGCAGTGTTCACCGATCATCATCCCACCGCCGTGGTTCGCGACCAAATAATTTTTCTAGCCTGAAAGGGCATGCATGGCGATCAAGGGGTGCTGTTCTCCACGCGCGGCATTGGTGATGCGGCGGATTGGTCAGGCGCAATCCGGGTCTTGAACGTGACTAGCTCCACCGGCCCTGCGCTGGGGGAGCTGGATGGCAGGATTTTCATGGCCTGAAAAGGCGAGAACGACGACCAAGGGATCTCGTTCTCCACGCTGGGATAGTCCCTCTCGGTGGACTCGAAGCTCAGATCAACCGCTCGCGGAGCGACTTACTGACAGCCTCCTATTTGGAGTGCACGTGCAGATACTCCGGACGCCTACTTCTGCGTTTTGTTCGCGTCCACGGGCCGCACGAAGTTGTCGCTCGAGACCTTAGTATCGAGACCCGATTTTTCCCGCTCGCGCGCGCCCTTGAGAGCATTGAGCATCATGTAATTGCCTTCGTGGCAGGCGTACTCGTAAATGGTGTAGTTCGGGTCAAGCTTGTAGGGCATGTGGATGCTCCAGGGGCGCGTCCAAGTGCCGGGATCGCTAATGGTGGCTTCGTAGATCAGGTCAGTGGGAGAAGTGCGGGTGAACCGCTCGGTGATCTTAAGCTGATCGGTGGTGGGGCCGCTGCCGCCGATGAACACTTTGCCGTTGAAGTTGGTGGTTTCGACGACCAAGATGTTGCCTTCCCAATGGCCGCGGGAATCGCCCATGTACGTGCGGAGGCTCGGGCCGACGTGCGGGCGGCGATCGAGCGGAATGATGCGCGATTCGTGGATCATTTCATTGCGGATGACCACATATCCCGGGGCCTGCACAATCTGGTTGCCGAAATTATAGAGCGTGGGCAACATGCCGGAGAGCAGGCCGCGGGTGATGCAACGGCTGTACATATCGAAATCTTGCCAGGAGTTCACGACCGCGGGGAAGTGCTGGCCCGGCCCCAGGCCGCCGCGCAATTCTTTACGTCGCTCTTCGCCTGCCGCGGTGAGCGGCGGGATGCGGCCGCTGGGGGGATCGACGACCAGCGAAGCCTGCGCGTTGGGTTTCCCATGCTCGACCCAGTAGGTGGGCGGGTTGATGGTAGTGGTTTTGTTGCTGCCCGCGAATTCCTCGTTATCGGTCTCCTGCTGCCGGCGGTACTGTTCTTCCCGCTTGGCAAGTTCTTGCGGGCTCAGGCTGGCCTTTTCTTCCGCGGTGATGGGCCGTTGCATGGGGATCTGGGCATAAGCCGGCCACTGGCCCTGCAAATCAGGATCGCCCCAAGGTGTTTTGGGCGGCGTGTAGGGCTTCACCTGCCCCTGCCCGTTCGTAGCGGCGGGTTTGGCCGCAGCCGAAGTTTGCGCGGTTTGTCCTATTAGCACCAGCGGCATGACTGCCAGAGAGAAGATGGCAGCCGGAATCGCGATTGAGTATGTGCGCATGGCGATCTCCTTTTGCGCTTACTTGCCGGGTTCTTTTTGGCTTCCGGGATCGTCCGGATTCGATCCGCCTACGAACAACCGGTGGCCGTCCTTGAAAGTGACGCTGCCTCCGTTGGCCTTATTCTCGCCGCTCTTGGCCTGGTAGCCATCGATGATCAATTCGGTACCGGTTTCGAGCGATTTCTTGGTGAAACCGCGGCGCAGCATAATGTTCGGACTGCCGCATTCGACCATCCAGTTCGTGACTTTGCCATCCGGTCCGGTTACATCGATATGAATCCAGGAGTGGGGGTTGATCCACTCCATTTCGGTAACCTTTCCGACCAGATGAACAGGCTTTTTGTCGTCGTATTCGGCCTGGAAGGCATGGTGCCCCCACATCGGACCGGTGGCGAGCAACAGGCCCGCAAGTGTTAGCTTAAACTGCATCGAAATCTCTCCTGAGGCACTGAGGTAGCTGGCTTTTTAGGATATTTAGCTTTAGAGCCAGTGTCAATGGGCGGCCCTTGGCCCCTTCGAACAGCCCACGGTGTTAGAATACACGGCCATGACTTCGATTAGGCGCGCGAATCGCCGTCATTTCCTGAAGTTTCTGGCCGCCAGCCCAATCGTAGCGCAGGCGTTTGGGGAAGATGCGTTCCAGATCAAGAGCCCCAAAGACGTCCTTGCCGTAATGGATCTAAAGGAATTGGCACATAGTAAGCTTCCACCCGCCCATTGGGGTTTCTTGGCCTCTGGCGTGGATGACGACTTGACTCTCCAGGCCAACATCGAAGCATTCAAGCACATCGGACTGCGGCCTCGGCGGTTCGTCAATGTTTCCAAAGTCGATACACGAGTGGAAATGTTCGGCGTGCAATGGGATAAGCCTATTTACTTGTCGGCGGTTGGACCGCAGGGGCTCTTTCATCCCGAGGGCGAACTGGCTGTGGCTCGGGCTGCTCGCTCCCGGAAAGCCCTGCAGATGCTTTCTCAAGATACTTCCCATTCTGTGGAGGATGTGACCCAAGCGCTTGGAATGCCGCCGTGGTACCAGCTCTATCTACCTGCGCGATGGGATGCTACAGAGAGACTAATCCGACGGGTCGAGGCCGTCGGGTGCTCGGTATTGGTCTGGACCGTCGACGGCCAAGGTGGACGGAACCTGGAAACCTCCAAGCGCTTTTCGCGGACTGATACAAGAGACTGTGCGTCGTGTCACTCGACAATCAAATCACCCATGCTTCAGGGCATCGAGGGCGGCCTCAATATGAGCGCAGTAACTTGGGATTTTGTGGATCGCCTGAAGAAGTTGACCAGGATGAAGCTGGTGATCAAGGGTCTCGACACGCGTGAGGATGCGAAGATGGCGCTCGAGCGCGGCGCCGATGGTATCGTAGTTTCGAACCACGGCGGCCGGGTGATGGAGACTCTGCGTCCCACGATTTTTTGCCTTCCGGAAGTGGTGGATGCCGTCGGCGGACGCATACCGGTTTTTGTGGACGGCGGTTTTCGCCGGGGCTCGGACGTCTACAAAGCGCTGGCGCTAGGAGCGCGGGCCGTAGGCATTGGCCGCCCCTACATCTACGGTTTGGCCACTTTTGGACAAGAGGGCGTGGAACGAGTACTGGATATCATGAACACCGAGTTGGCGATGACCATGCGACAGTGTGGCGCGACCTCTATTTCCCAGATGAGGCACTCCTCGGTTGTGCTCCCTGATTATAAGGTTTAAGAACTCGACAGGAACTATGGCGTCTATTTCTTGGCAGCGGCGGCGGCGCGCTTTTCGTCGGCCCGCGCTCCGGCTAGCATATTGCCCAGCGCATAGTTTCCCTCCTGGCAGGCGTACTCGTAAATGGTCTCAGCGGTTCGGTTCATCGTAAGTTCGCCGGTGAAGGGTCGCGCATAAATAGTAGGATCATCGACGGTGAATCGATAAAGAATCGTGTCCGGATCGGTGCGGGTAAAGCGCTCGGTCAAGTGATAATTTCCGTCGGTCAGGCCGTTATAAAGAAAGCCGAAAGTCGTCTTGCCGTTGAAGTTTGTAGTATCGACGACCAAGGTGTTGCCCTCCCAGTGGCCGCGTGAGTCGCCCATCCACTGGCGCAGACGGGAGGGAGCATGAGGGCGTCCATCAATCGGAATGGTCCTGACATCATGGATCATCTCAATCAGAATCACGACGTAGCCAGGAATTTGGACAATCTGGTAATTGTTGTTATAGGTGAACGGCAGCATGGGTGGTCCGCCGGTGGGAAACACGAGGCAGCGATCCTCCAGGCTAAAATCTTCCGGGCCCTCGGGTGGATGGGACTGTTGCGCGGCCCGCGCGCGTGCCATCTCTTGCCCTTTGGCAGTGTAAGGAGGAATCCTCCCGTCAGGCGGGTTAATGATAATGGATGTGCGGCGTGTCTTGACGACTTTGGATCCCCAATCGTACCAAGTATTGTTGTAGGCAAACTGGAGATCAGTCTCGGCTGTCGAGCCGCGGTGATCCGAATTGCGTGTCAGCACAATCTGTTTTTCGTAGGCAGCCGCTTCCTTTTCGGTGAAGAACTCCTTGCCGGCCAGTTCCTTCGGACGTTCCAAAGGGGTCACCGTGCCATTGTTCCAGGTTCCCTGCAAATCCGGCTGGCCATCCGCGGTTCGCGGTGGCGTCCAGTTCTGGCCGTACGCCCCCAGCGCTGCCACAAAAACGATCCCACTTAATGACCACGCGTATCGGATGCGCATAGGCCGCCCTCCTTGTGAATTATAGTCTCAAGGGTGAGCCGCCGAGCGTAAGTAGGTGAGAATGGATCCGAGCTCGGCATCATCATAAGCCCGGACAAAAGAGGAATGGTTCCAATCGCTAGCGTCTCTCCACGTTATGGTACCGGGTTGAGCCGTGTGCAGAACAGGGGGCGCCGTTGTCAGGTCGTAGAAGAGGACAGCGTGCGTTCCGTTGCTGAGGAGCAGTGCCGGCATCGTCTGGTTTTCGAAGATCGCCGTGCGCACGGACGGAGTTGGCAATATCCGAAGGGCCGCCGCGTTCTCCGGTACTTTGGCAATTGGCGTGGCTACCGGGATCCCGATCCCGTCTAACTCATGACACGTGGAGCATCGTCCAAACCCTCTTACCGCATCCGAAAACAAGTCCCGTCCTCGCTTGGCTTCCGGCGAGAGAGCGTCTTTCGCTTGGCCTACGCCATTTGCACCCGTGCTCGTTGGGGAGTACGCAATTCCATTGAGGTTGGCTACATAGCCGACGACCGCGTCCAGCTCCGGCCGCGGTAGACTCCCCGCGAACGGAGGCATTGATGTGCCAGGCAAACCGCGAGCGACGGTACTCTCAATGTAAGCTTGATCGAACCCGCGCGCAGCCAAGCGCGGCGCCCCCGCTGGCGTGCCTTTTACCCCATGACAATAGCCAGTCGCACACGAGCGATTGAAGACCTGTTCGCCTTCGATCAGAAGACGGTTCTGGGCGAAGGCTGTTGCAGCAGACGCCAAGAGCACGCTGGCCAGCACGAGACCTGCCGTCTTCATTTGATCTCCCCTGGCAGCGCGAACACGATCAAAGTCGAACCCACACGGAAGGTCTGATCGGGAAACACCGAAGCGACGAACCCGCCGGTGAGGGATTGCTGCCAACCGGTGGGCGTGGCAATGTATTGACGCCCATTTACTGAATACGAGATTGCAGAACCACGGTGGCCGGCGCCGGTTTCATAGTTCCAAAGTTTCTCTCCCGTACGGGCATCGAGCGCAAAGAAGTTGCCCTCCGGATCACCGGTGAACACCAGGTCTCCCGCCGTAGCCAGCATCGAAGCAAGTAAAGGATACTTGGATGGAACGCTCCAGACCCGTTTTCCGGTAAGGGCGTCCCAAGCATCCACGTGCCCATAGGTGGATCGATTGGATGGAAGACGCAAGGACAAGGAGCCGTTTGCCCGGAAGCGACCCTCTTGGGGATCCTGCGGATTGGCCGTGATGGTGTTGCACATTTCCATCACGGGGATGTATAAGAACCCAGTGCGGGGCGAGTAGGCCATCGAATTCCAGCTCTTTGCGCCCCCGACGCTAGGGCATACATCCACAGGCTTGCCGACCACCGGTTCCTTACGGCCGATCAGTGTGCCATCTTCCGTAACGCCAGAGATCCAAGTCCGCTCCTCCGGAACAGTGAAAGCGCGAATCACTTCCCCAGTCACTCGGTACAAGACGAATGTGAGACCGCTCTTGTTCATATGCGCCAGGAGCTTACGTGTTCTGCCGCGCACCTCGCGATCGAAGAGAATTACTTCGTAGGAGGAATCAAAGTCCCACAGGTCAGCGGGAACCTCCTGGTGATACCAGCGAAGCTTCCCTGTATCCGCGTCCAGCGCCACGACGCTTGCGGTATAGAGATTCACATCCTTACTTTTGTTACTCGAAGGACTTCGATCGCCGTCATAGAAATCGCCCGAGGCGTTGCCGGTTCCCCAATAGATCAGATTCAAGTCAGAATCGTAGGACCCTGTCATCCACGGCGCGCCGCCACCCTGCTTCCAGCTTTCGCCTTTCCAAGTCTCGTGACCCTTCTCGCCGGGCCCCGGAATGACATACCAGCGCCAGGCCAGCCGGCCCGTGGCAGCATCGAAGGCTGTCAAATAGCCACGGTGGGCGGCGTCAGCGCCGGTCCCACCGACCACTACTTTATCTCTCGCGATCAAAGGCGGCGCTGTGATGCTGCAGCCACATTGCTTCGCGTCATCCACGGCAACCCGCCAGACCTCCCGTCCGGTTTTCTGATCGAGTGCGACCAAGGAATTGTCGTTCGACCCGAAGAACAGTTTGCCCGCAGTCATGGCTAGCCCGCGACTCAACGCGTAGACCTGGCCTCCGGCGCGGCCAGGCCGGGGCGTCGGGGGCTTGTACTGCCAGATGAGATGTCCCGTCGCCGCATCCACCGCGTACACCTGGTTGCGCGGTGTAATGAGATACAAAACGCCATCACGGACGAGAGGCGTGGCCCCAAGTCCGTCGACGTAATCTCCAGTTTGAAAGAGCCATACCGGAACGAGACTCTTGACGTTGGTGGTGTTAATTTGATCCAGCGCGCTGAATCGCCACGCCGCCTGGCTGCCGCCGTAGTGGGGCCAGTCGGCGCGCGTGGCGCCATCGAGGACTTGGCTGTGCGCACAGACCGCGGCTGCCAGGCAATATCCGAAGAATGAAATCGCTGCCGTCGCGCTCGCGTTCCTCATAGAATCGAAGTTTAAGGCTTCACGCCCGGTAAAGGCTGAAGGATTGTGTTGATCAGATAACTTACCGTGAAATCACTCTTTTCGCCGGCGTGACGTCCCGGTGAGGGAAGCAACCTCGCGCTCAAGGGTGTCTTATCCTTAAACGCAACTGTTGCCACATCCCGCAGAATGTGTTCGATCTGCTCTTGCGTCACATCACCCGGCAGGGGAACGGTCTCTAACCCGTTCGCGCCTACTGCGGAGTAAGCCAATAGAGAAGTCAGGCTATAGGTCCCTTCGCCCCAGCGGCTCGCCAGCACAGGATCTTCCATCACCGGAAGCATCGGACCCGACGTGCCCGCCCGCTTGATCGGGGTTGCGAGCAGGGCGCGGGCGAGGATGCCGGATGCGGTGATAGAACCGCTCGAACCAAACGGTTCGCCGCTAAATGACTCAATGGCCCCGCCAATCGAGTTTTGGCCTTGCGGCGCGGGCGTGGCGTCGATTCCCTCATACCTCCAGCCTGTGCTCCGCGCAATCTGATTGGCTACGCCTTCCAGTTCCCGGGTATATTGCGCAAACTCTGAAGTGAGTTGCTGCTCGGCTTCGCGCGGGTCATGATTATGGGAAAAGACATCGGCCACAACATTGGCCCCTTCCATAGCCAAGGTGAAGGCATGTCCTTCGCCCAGATAGTAGGAACTCGGATAATACGGGCCATATGGCTTGATCAGAGCCATGGCTCCGAAGTTCACATTGGCGTTTCCATGATCACTGCGCATGGATAACGTTTTGATGATCCTCGCCGCCTGGGGAATAGCCCGCCAGTGGATGCCCTGCTCGTCGGCAATGACCACATTTCCATTGACGCTACCCTCGG
The DNA here is from genome assembly GCA_036557125.1 of Bryobacteraceae bacterium. Taxonomy (GTDB): domain Bacteria; phylum Acidobacteriota; class Terriglobia; order Bryobacterales; family Bryobacteraceae; genus PSRJ01. The sequence goes on from DATBID010000258.1 coordinate 11,240, forward strand.
AAAGAATGTCGATCAATACATCGACTGGCGCCGTATCGTCACTGTCGCGCGCCATCGCCGGCCCAATACATAATGAAGTGCGCCCATTGGATGCGGCCTCGCCCAGTTTGTGAAGCATTGCGACCGCGTCCTGCCGGGTCATGCCTTTGGTGTAAAGCGGAAAGGCTTGAGTAGTAATGCGTCCACCGCCGCCCTCGAATCCTGCCTTATTCAAGGCATCTTTTGCGCTAGCCAGGAATTTCTGCGCATCCTGGATACTCGCAGTAGGGTTCTTTGAATCGACTTGGATGAAGGCCGTGACCGCTCGAACCCGCGGACGGCCGGCGGCGCACGCCAGTGCGGCGAAGGCAAGGAGGAGCACGAGCTTTCGCATGGGGGGATCGTAGCAGATGCTATATCAGTTGTCAAAAACTTGTTTGACACAGCGATTGAGTGAGCTATTATGCCTGCATGTTGAATCGCATCACTCGCATTTCCGGCGTTTCGCTCCTACTGTTGTTCGCGGCGATGGCCGCGGACGACGGCAATAAAAGAGTGATCACGCCCCAAGGCACTCCTGCCGGGAGACCCTTCAGCGCCGGGATCTTAGCTGGGGATACGCTCTACGTTTCCGGCCAGGGCGGCTTTGACGCGAAAGCCGGAAAGATACCGGACAAGTTCGAAGATGAAGTGCGTTCCTGTCTGCGCAATGTGGGAACTGTTCTGGAAGCGGCCGGAATGGGCTATTCCGATGTGGTCGCAGTCCAGGTGTACCTCACCGACATGGACCTGTTCCAACGCATGAACGCGGTCTATATGGAGGTGTTCAAGGAGCCTCGCCCTACGCGCACCACCTTGGGAGTTACGAAGCTGGCGGGCGCCGGGGGGCACATCGAGATTACGGTCACTGCCAGAAAATAACGGGATTCGTCAAAGATCGTCAGATTGCGGCGCCCGCTCAGTGTATACTAGCAGCGAACCGGAGGTGTGATATTTCAGTATGCGCCGCAGGGATTTCGTCAACATCGCAGCCACCGCCGTTGCGGCAAACGCCGCCGGAGAAATGGGATCGGCACAGACGGGCGTTCCGCGGAAGGGGCGTCTGAAACAGACGGTGATGACCACCGTCTTTGACCCGAAAATGTCATTCGACGAGATGTGCCGCCATGCCGCCGAACTGGGCGCGAAAGGGATGGATACCGTCCCGGTGGAGACTTGGCCCACTCTCAAAAAGTACGGCCTCATTCCGACCATGGGACCGACAGGCGGAGTCACCTTCCGGGATGGTCTGATCCGGAAGGAACTGCACGGCAGCCTCGAAAAATCGATGGGAGAGACGATTGACGTTTGCGCCGCGAATGGCTGCCCGAACATGATCACCGTAGGCGGCCAGCGCCGCGGAATGTCCTATGAGGAAGGCGCCGAGAATGCCGTGGCCATGCTGAATCGAGTCAAGGCTCGCGCCGAAGATAAAGGCGTCACCATCTGCCTGGAAATCATGAACAGCAAGTATAAAGACCCGGCGTTCGGCCGCGAGGATCAAATCTGCGATCACGTGGCCTGGGGTGTGGATGTTTGCAAGCAGGTGAACTCCCCGCGAGTGAAACTGCTGTTTTCGGTCTATCACGTGCAGATCATGGATGGCGATATCTGCGCGAACATCCGTGATAATTTTCCGTGGATCGCGCACTTCGACACTGGCGGCGTACCCGGACGGCATGAAATCGACGACACGCAGGAAATCAACTACCGTTTTGTAGCTAAGACAATTGCCGATCTTGGGTTCACGGGCTTCATTTGCCACGAGTACAGGCCGAGCCCCGGATCGGACCCTATCCAAACCCTGGCCAAGGTACTTGAAATTATGGATGTGTAGCGGTCATTCCAAGCCAAACAGCCAAACTGCTCCGCCTTCGGGCACTTCCGGAAATTCGCCGGGAAAGGCCCGATTGAGGCCCCCCTGCATTCCGCGCGCGTCGCCGCCGTATCCCGAGTAGAAGGCTACGTATTGCTTTCCATCGAGCATGAAAGTCGTGGGTGGCGCGATGACGCCGGAGTTGGTCGGGAACTGCCATAGCAACTTGCCGGTGGAGGCGTCGAAGGCGTGCACCAAACGATCCGTGGTGCCACCGCTGAACACCAGCCCTCCAGCGGTAGCCAGCATGCCACCCCAGTTCGAAGACTTCGGATACTTGTGTATCCAGACGCGTTCGCCTGTATCCACATTCCACGCTTGTACTTCCCCGATGTGGTCGGCGCCGGGCGCGACCAGGAACTGCCAGCGAGCGCCCTCGAACGCCTGGCCGGGTTTGTAGGTCACCTCGGTTCCGATGCCGGTTCCACACGTATTTTCGTTGGCCGGAACATAAATCATCCGGGTCTTCGGGCTGAACGAGATCGGCACCCAGTTCTTGCCGCCCCACCAGCCGGGGCAGAAGTAGGCCATTTTGCCGGTAGCCGGCTTGTGTTCGAGATCGATCTCGGGGCGCCCGGTTTTCGGGTCGACGCTCTTGAAGACATTTTGTTTCACAAAAGGCTTGGCATCGTGAAACTGAATCGTCCCATCCGGCGTGCGTTTCAGGAACCAGAGATACCCGTCCCGTGCTACGTCGATGAGGCCCTTGACCGTCTGCCCACCACGCTTATAATCCACCAGGACTGGCGGCGAGACTTCGTCCCAGTCCCAGGAGTCATTGGGATTGTATTGGAAGTAGCCTTTGATTTTGCCTGTGGCCACATCAATCACAATTGTCGAGCAGCTATACAAGTCATCTCCGGGACGTTGATCACCGATGTACGGCCCAGGATTCCCAGTTCCCCAATAAGCCAGATTGGTTTCGGGATCATAGTTGCCGGCGACCCAAACCGGGGTACCTCCGTGCTGCCATTGGTCGCCCTTGGGCCATGTCTCGCTCCCAGGTTCACCAGGCGCTGGAATGGTGTAGGTTCGCCACACCTCCTTGCCCGTATCGGCGGCGAAGGCGGCAATGAAACCCCGGATTCCATTCTCGCCGCCCGAGGCCCCGACCATTACTTTGCCGTCGGCAACCAAAGGGGCCATGGTGATGTAATAGGCAGCCTTGTTGTCTGCCACCTTGGTAGTCCATACTTCCTTCCCGGTTCTGGCATTCAGGGCCA
>DATBID010000259.1:0-18611 GCA_036557125.1 Bryobacteraceae bacterium
GAGAACAGCTTCAATCACACGCTCAGCGTCTATCGTGAGCGGTTGTCGCTCGCCGGACGGGGGCAGTTGGAGCTGGAGAACCGCGATCTCGACACAGGCGCGCCCACTCGCCCCGGGGAATACAGACTGGCAGACGACGCCTACGCCAAGCTCGCCGTCAAGCTCGCCAGTCAAGACCCAGCCCAGCTTGATCCGAAACTGGTGGATAACGTCCTCGCCTTCTTCCACAATCTTGATCTTCCATACGCTGCCCGCAAGAAGCCTAAGGTCTGGAGCAAGACCGTCGCTGCCGTAGAAAAGCTCCGCAGTCTGCCCGCCGTACCTAAAGATGCCGCCGCTCCGAAAGTAATCCCGGCGGAGAACCAGTGACCCTGTCGCGGAGAACCGCTCGCTGACGGTCGCGGCTCGGATATAGGCGATTTCGGATCATGGTAACTCCAGATCGTACATCTTACGATGAAGTGCTTAAGCTTACTGCGGTGGGGCTCTTTTTTACAACTCGCCAGTTTGCGCCGCATCCTTAGAGCATGTCCACGTAAAAGGGATTCGGGCGATGATTCAAAGGTCGTGAGTTCTACAACGGTCCGCTCTTGGGTAAATCGGAGCTTAACTATAGGCGTGAGGTGATCCCATGAAGCTGATTGTGCTCGTGCCAGCCGGACTGGCGGTTGTGTTTAGTGTTCTCCTGGCAGGTTGCGCAAGGAGTGTGTCTGCCGATGATCCCTCCCTCACGGACCCGCCGCCGGCCGAGGTAGAGCGCGCAGGGAGCTTTGATCTAGTTAGAGTGACGCATCCCGAGCGGTTCCCGCTTGCCCTCGTCTCTCGACACGCCGCTACTGCCGAACTGAACGTCACAGGCGTAATCAGCGCCGACATCTCACGAAATGTGCCGGTGATCTCGATTGCTTCGGGCCGGATTCTGGAGATCAAGGCGCGCTTGGGCGACACCGTCACGAAAGGCCAGCTCCTGATGCGGGTGCAGAGCGTTGATATCGCCGACGCCTTCTCGGATTATAAGCAAGCTCTTGCCGACGATCAGTTGGCAGAAGCGCAGTTGGCGCGCTCCAAGATTCTATTCGATAAAGGTGCAATCGCGAAGAAGGATCTGGAGGTCGAAGAAGACGCTGAGGAGAAGGCCGATGCCGCTGTCGATGCCGCCCTCGAACATCTTCGCGTACTCGGAGCAGATAAGGATCACCCATCAGCGCTCGTCGACGTCGTGGCGCCGATTTCCGGTGTGATTACCGATCAGCAGGTGACCTCCGCCGCTGGCACACAAGGTTTAGCGTCACCCAGCGCATTCACAATCTCCGACCTGAGCCGGGAATGGGTCCTTTGCGACGTCTATGAAAACGATCTCGCTATGGTTCACATCGGTGAGTACGCCGACATTCGCCTCAATGCATACCCTGGGATGGTCCTTAAGGGTCGTATTAGCAATATCGGATCTATCCTCGACCCCACGATTCGCGCCGCCAAGGTTCGCATTGAAGTCGACAATCCCGGGATGTTACGGCTGGGGATGTTCGCCCAGGCGACGTTCCACGGCCAGCAAACGCAGGTGCACGGTGTAGTCCCCGCCAGCGCCGTGCTCCACCTTCATGACCGCGATTGGGTGTATGTGCAAGACGGAAGGACATTTCGCCGTGTAGAGGTCCGCGGTGGAAAAATGCTCACCCACGGCCAGCAGGAGATTTTGTCAGGTGTTCAACCTGGTCAGCTCGTGGTGATGAATGCCCTGACCTTGCAGAATGCGGCGGAATATTAAGACGAATGATTCGCAAGGTCGTCGATTTTGCCCTGAATAATCCTTTTCTGATCCTGGCGGCTGCCGCGCTGCTGACTACCTGGGGCGTCATTTCCTTTCGTAACCTACCCGTGGAAGCCTACCCGGATATTGCCAATAACTATGTCCAGATCATCACACAATGGCCGGGGCGCGCCGCCGAGGAAGTGGAACAACAGATTACCATCCCGATTGAAGCGGCCGTCAACAGTATTCCTCATCTGGAGCACTTGCGGTCTATCTCCATGGAGGGTCTTTCCAACCTGATTCTAACTTTCGACGATGAGTCTGATAACGACTGGAACCGCCAGAAGACGTTAGAACGGCTCTCGGAGGCCGAGTTGCCGGAAAAGCTGGAGCCGGAGATCGGGACTGACTTCAGCCCGGTAGGTGAGATCTACCTGTACACGCTCGAGAGCACGAACCCGCAATACGACGTTATGGAGCTGAAGTCTCTCGAAGACTGGGTACTCGAGAAAGAGTTCCGTTCCGTCAAGGATGTGGTGGACGTGTCCAGTTTCGGCGGCACCACCAGGGAATACCAAGTACTAATCGATCCCGACAAGCTCGTGTCGTACGGCCTGAGCTTAGGTCAGGTGGAGCAGCAACTTGCGAACAACAACGTCAATGCGGGCGGCAGCTTCCTGGAGCTAGGGCTGCAACAGATCAACGTTCGAGAAGTCGGTCTGATCAGAACCGTGGACGACATCCGCAAGATCGTCCTCCAGACTAAGAACGGAACGCCGCTTCGCATGAGCGATATCGGGACGATCCAGCAAGGAGCGAAGATCCGGCTAGGAAGGATCGGAAAAGCGATTCACCGGACCGACGGCAAGATCATTGACGACGATGATGTGGTGGAAGGTGTGGTCATGCTGCGCAAGGGCGCCAACGCGGAACCCACACTGGCCAGGATCCACAAGAAAGTCGCTGAGCTCAACGACCACGTTCTACCCCCCGGAGTAAAGATAGTGCCGTTTCTGGACCGTGGTGACCTGATTCACTACACCACTGACACGGTCCTGCACAACCTCACTACCGGATTTGTCCTTGTTTCAATTGTTCTTTTCCTATTTCTCGGCAACCTGCGAAGCGCTCTGATCGTTGCTTTAACTATTCCTTTCTCTTTGCTGTTCGCGTCGATCTGCCTCAATCTTCGTCAGATCCCTGCTAATCTCCTGTCTCTTGGCGCTCTGGATTTCGGCATGGTTGTGGATGGCGCAGTAGTAATGGTGGAAAACATCCTTCGGCACCTGGGCAATCCGGTGGAAGCATCGCAACCAATTTCCCAAAGGATTCGCACCGCTGCGCATGAAGTGCAAAGGCCGGTCTTCTACGCCATCACGATAATCATCACTGCGTATCTGCCAATCTTTACGCTCCAGAAGGTGGAGGGGCGGTTATTCCGTCCGCTCGCCTGGACGGTCGCCTTTGCGCTTCTAGGGGCATTAACGTTCTCAGTGGTAATCGCTCCGGTTCTGGCGACCTTCTTATTCCGCCACCCGGTCCGCGAGTGGCAAAATCCCGTACTCCGAGGGACGATCAGAGGGTATCGGATCGCCTTGACCTGGACTGTTCATCATCGCTGGGCGATGGTCGGTGTTGCCACGGCAGCGGTCGCCGGCAGCCTTTGGCTGCTATCTCCCGGGCGGATCGGCTCTGAGTTTCTGCCGCACCTGAACGAGGGCGACATCTGGTTGCGCGGGACTAGCGCTCCGAGCACCGGGCTCACCGACGGCACGCACATCATGAACCGGGCGCGTATCCTTCTTGCCTCATTCCCGGAAGTAACTCAGGTGGTTTCGCAGGTCGGGCGGCCGGATGACGGCACAGACACTACCGGCTTTTCCAACACCGAATTCTTCGTCGGGCTCAAGCCCAAAGAACAGTGGCGGCCGGCATTCCACGAAGAAAAAGAGGAGTTGGTCGCTGCTATGGACCGGCAGTTGGAGGGGAAGATTCCGGGCGTCGTGTGGGGCTTTTCCCAGCCGATCGCGGACGACATGGATGAAGCGGTGAGTGGCGTCAAAGGAGAGCTCGCCGTCAAGATTTATGGCAACGATCTCAAAATACTGGAGAAAAAAGCTGATGAAATGGTCAGCGTGATGCGGACTGTTCGCGGTATTGAGGACTTGGGCGTATTCCATGTGACGGGTCAGCCGAATCTCGACGTGACAGTCGATCGCGACGCCGCGGCCCGCTTCCAGATCAACGTCGCCGATATCCAGGATGCGATCCAGACCGCCGTGGGTGGCAATGCTCTCAGCCAGGTGCTGGTAGGCGAGCAGCGCTACGATTTGGTTGCGCGTTATCTCCCTTCCTACCGCGATACTCAGGATGCTATCGAGAATATCCGGTTGCTGGCGCCTTCCGGCGAGCGCGTCTCATTGGCGCAACTTTGTAACATTCAGGTTCGGGAGGGGGCATCGCAGCTCTACCGGGAGCGGAACTCGCGCTATGTTGCGATCCGATACAGTGTGCGTGGCCGTGACTTAGGTGGAACGGTAGAGGAAGCGATGACCCGAATCAACGCCAAGGTGAAACTTCCACCCCTTTACAGCGTCGAATGGGCGGGTGAGTATGAAAGCCAGAAACGGTCTGAGGCACGGCTGCTAATCATTGTACCGGTCACGATTTTCCTGATCTTCCTCATCATTTACGGAGCCTTTGGTTCTGCCAAATGGGCGTGCCTCCACCTGGTCAATGTTGCGGTGGCGCGAGTCGGCGGCCTTTTGGCTCTCTATATTACGGGCACGCATTTCAGCATTTCCTCCGGTGTCGGTTTTTTGGCTCTATTCGGCCTCTCGGTTCAGACCGGCGTGATCATGGTGGAATACATCAATCAGTTGCGGGCTCGCGGGTTGCCTGTCGAAGAGGCCGCTATCGAAGGAGCCACTCGCAGGCTCAGGCCGATCATGATGACCATGCTGGTCGCCACGCTGGGCCTGCTCCCGGCTGCGCTTTCCCATGCGATCGGCTCGGATTCGCAGCGCCCGTTCGCCATAGTGATCGTGGGTGGACTAATTGTCGATCTGCTCATGAGTACATTCCTATTGCCTACCTTCTATGTATGGTGGGCAAGACCGAACGATCATTTGCCGCAGAGCGCAGAATGACACGCGCAAGCAGACAACGGCCGCTTTACGGAATCACGTCCGCGCCGACGGCGAGATTCAATTGGGCGGCGCCAGTGAGATATGCGCCTACAAGATTGAGATAGCCCAGGCGCACTGTGCGGTAATTGCTTTGGGCGTCGAGAAAATCGAGCAGCGATGAGCCGCCCCGCTGGTAGGAGAACGAAATGATGTCCCGCGCGGTAGAAGCCTGGTCCAGGTAATCGGTCTGGTAGCGCTTGAGAAGCGCTACGTTGCTGTTGAGCGTGACATAGGCGGAATCTACATCGCTGAAGACCTGCGCCGAGGCCGCATCCTGCAGCCGTTTGGTTTGCGAGATATCGAGTTGAGTGCGAGCCTTCTCGCCCTGGTTCCGGTCGAAGATCCGCAGCGGAATACTTACACTGCCGCCCAGCGCTTCGTAAGCGTAAGGCTGGACGGAAGTGGCATTGTGAGTCCACCAAAGACCGAAGGTAGGATCGGTGGAACCGTTGGCGATAGCGAGGCGGTGATCGGTTTCAGCCTTTGTGACGGCTTGCTCGGCGGCCCGCAAGTCGGGACGATTGGCCACGGCTTCCTGATGAAGTTGTTCGAGGTTGAGCCTCGGATCGGCAAAAGTAAAAGCTCCCATGACATCGAATTGATCGATGGGAATGCGCTGGTTGAGCAGTTGCAGAAGCTGGATTTTGGCGGTGCGCAGATTCACCATCGCCGTTTGTACGTCGGTTTCGTACTGAGCCTGGCTGGCTTCGAGGCGCAGCAGATCGACACGCGCGATATCGCCGGCCTTGAAGCGTTCCCGGCTCACCGACAGCACGCGGTTGTAATAAGCCAGGTTGTCTTCGACCAGGGTCAGCACCGCCTTGGCCTGCAATACCTGCACGAATGCGCTGCGAAGATCAAAGATCATGTTGCGGATCAGATCGGCCTGTTGCGATTCTGCTACCTGGGTGCCTTCGCGGGCGCTGCGGAGGCGCAATTCACGCTTGTGAGCGCGCTCATGCAGGTAATCGGCCCCCGCTACGAAGATGTTGCCCGTGAAGGGCCGCCAGACGCCATTGGACGGAGTGATCTGCGTTCCGTCGGTTGAGATGGTAAGGTTCGGGTTAGGACGCAGGTAGGCGGTGATCTCCTCGGCGCGGGATTCACTGACGCTGATCGTCCCGGCGGCGACTGTCGGGTTGGTGGCGAGAAAACGGTCACGCAGCTCCGGCCAGGTAAATGCTTTTTGCGCCTGCGGGGCTTGCGCCCGCGCGGCCGCGGCGCAGCACACCAGCGCCATAGCCGTTGGCAGGCATGAGATCCAGTACTTCATGAGTGCCTCCGACGCCAATTGCACGCGTTCCCGTTGTCGCGGCATTTCTGGATCCATTGTTGGGAAGGAGGCTGCCAGGGACTTGTTCAGTGATGGATTCGGGCCGTTCCTATGTAGGTTTCAAAACCGCGCGCGGCCGATAGTGGAATTAACGCTTCATTGCCAGGTATTTCCCCGCTAGTCGATGAGACCGTTTCGCACGGCAAACCGCACCAATTCGTTAATGCTGTGCAGATTCAGCTTTTCCATAATGCGGCCGCGGTGGGCATCCACCGTATACACACTCAAGTTTAGGATGGTGGCGATTTCCTTGTTGGTTTTGCCTTCGGCGAGCATCTGCAGCACCTCGCGTTCGCGGCTGCTCAGAAGATCGATAGGGTTGGTGACGTGGCGGCGGTAATCGTCGAGAACGGCATTGGAAACCGCCGGGCTGAGATAGCCTTCGCCGCGGGCTACGGCCCGCACCGCGGAGACCAGATCGCCCGCCCCCGAGTCTTTCAGGAGATACCCCCGCGCCCCGGCGCGCAGCACCTCACGAACATAAACCGAATCCTTGTGCATGCTCAAAGCGATGATGCGTGTATGCGGAGACAAGTCGCTCACCCGCCGTGTGGCTTCGATTCCATTCAGTTCCGGCATGGCGACATCCATTACCACCACATCCGGCTTGAGCTTCTGCACCAAATCCACGGCCTCTCGCCCGTTCCCCGCTTCGCCCACGATTTCCATATCCGCCTGCGCGTCTAAAATCATTTTGAAACCCTGCCGGACAACCGCATGATCGTCCGCGAGGAGAATACGAATCGGCTTCATCCCTCTGTGCCCTCTGTCACCTTGGCGCCCTTAGACTTTGATTTCGCTTTTCTCCGTGTCCTCGTATCTCGGTGGTGAGAAAACCGGCGCGCGGACTTCGATGCGCACCCCGCCATTGGGGCGCGAGCGGATGGTAAGATCGCCGCCAATACTGCGGGCGCGCGCACGCATGCCGGTCATGCCCAGGCCGGCGCCAGATACGATGCTGCCGGCCGGCGTGATGGGAAGTCCGCAACCATCGTCTGATATAGAGAGTTGAACCTGCGAATCGAGGCGATCCAGCAGCAGATGGACGCGACTGGCGCCCGAGTGGCGCGCGACGTTGGTGAGGGCTTCCTGTGCGATGCGGAACAAGTGAGTTTCGGTTTCATCCGGCAGCCGGCCTGAAAAGTGGGATTCCAGATCCACGGCGATACTCGTGCGCGCGGAAAACCCGTCCGCCAGCCAGCGTAGCCCGGCCTCCAGGCCGAAATCATCCAGGATGGTCGGCCGCAACAATTGCGACATCTGCCGCACGTTGCCAATGGCTTCGTCCACCAGCCGCAAACAGTCGTTCAGGCGTTCGGGAGTGGGGCGCCCGTTCATCTCGAGCGCGGCCAGGTTGGTCTTGATAGCCGTGAGGGACTGCCCTAGTTCGTCGTGCAGTTCGTGCGAAAACCGCCGTGCTGTGGCTTCCTGGTTTTCCAGCATGTGCCAGGAAACACGCCCCAGCTCGGCAGTCTGGCGCTCCATCTTGTGTGTCAGCGACGAGACTGCCCGCACGGTGGCGATGGCGAAGATGAGGCCGAGCAACAGCACGGTGGAAGCGAAAACGATCGAGGTCTCAAGCAGACGGGAAGAGCGCCGGTCGATCTGTGCCTGCGCGGCGCTCACTTTGCCGTACTCGACCCCCAGCAGCCGGGCGACAATCGAGACAAAAGCCTCGTGATCGCGGAACAGGTCGATAGTAGCGTAGGTTTCAGCGGCTTCGTCGTTCAGCAGGCGGCGGGCTTCCGCTGAAAAGTCCAGCGAGGCCCGCTGCAGGCCTTCCCAAAGCGTGCGCTCCGGCGTGGATTCGCCCTGGGCGGAGATGCGCTTGATGTCCCGATCGGCCTCGTCGAGCTGACTCATGATGCCGTCGTAATCCACCGACTCCGGGTCGCGCGCCAGCACCGAAAACACGTCACTGACATTACGCTCCTGGTCCTGTAACTCACCGATCAGCCGGTTGCTGAGTGCCTGCTCGCGGACCAGCTCGCCGGCGTTGCTCTGAATCGACTGGATATTACGGACGCCAGCGACAGAAGCGGCCACCAGTAGCAGAATCATCAAACTTAATCCGCCCAGCAACGCCCGGAAGATATTCCGCTGGGTGATTTGTTCCTGTGCCATAAGGGCCGCTCCACGGTTTTTTCTATCGCGCGGCTGAGGCCGCGGCTTTGCTCTGCGCGCGGCTGAGGCCGCGCTTACAGTATCGCGCGGCAGAAGGCCGCCGCCCCATCCCCGATGCAGTCTATTCGAGTAGACTAATAAAGATTAACCTCACTCACCCCTGATTTGGCTCCTCCACTAGCCTGCAGAGGCTATCGTGTTTCCGGCTGTCGCGCCGCATCATGGAACTGTGAGCGACCGGAAAGGCTGCTCGCAGGAGATAAGGAAATGAAGAAGACTTTACTAGCGCTCGGGTTGGCCGCGGCCATGATGCCGTTCGCGTTCGCCCAGCAGGCTCCGGCAGCCAATTCCGGTGCGAACACCACTCCGGCTGCCAAGAAAACGAAGAAGACCAAAAAGACAAAGAAGAACGCAGCAACCAAAGCTACGCCCAGCAAGTAGCATTCGAACAGGGTCAGGGCTTCTGCTGGTTTTCCAAAGGCGCCGCCGGGTTTCCACCCATCGCGAATCCAATCAGTGGAAACCCTGCCCCTAAACCTGCTCCGGTTGTCTGCTGCTTCAACTGGCTCACTTTATCCGCCGCGTTCTTCCCGGCTATGAAGGCGTGGTCGGAATTATAGTATTCCCATTCACTGTAGCGGCCGGCTAACAGAATCTGCCGCTCCTCCAACCAATTTCGAATCCTGGCCACGGCGGCCTTGCGGCTGTGGTCGTAAACCACATAAGCATACGGTAAATCGCATTGCGCTGAAGCCCAGACGGGATCTTCGGGCCTGAATATTCCGACCTTGTGACAGTCTTCGATACAGCGACGGATCAGCGCATCCCCATCGCACGGCAATGGCTTGTGCGGTGAATAGGTTATTTCGCAAGTGAGGCCGAAACCACCCGGTGGATTGCAGTACGGGCTGGCATTGCCCTGCACGAATATGCGGTGGAAAACAGTGTCTTCCGGATAGTAGATCCAGTGCTTCTCCGTCAGTTTCTCGCGGCCGATGCCCAGATGGACGCAGCGTACCGAGACATGCCGCAGGCTGCGGGCGGCCGCGCGGATCTCTTCCGGCGCTTCATTGCCGATTTGAGCGATCAATACCGGCAAGGGCATCGTGCTCACGAGGTAGTCATAACGCAGCACCTGGCCGGTCGAAAGTAGGATGGTGTGATTCTGTGGCGAAACCTTCACCACTCGGGTATTCAATCGCAGTTCGCCCCGAAAGTGCGGCAGCCATGCGTCCATAAGCGCCTGGAATCCGCCGCGCAAAGGATAGCCGAAACGCGCATTCGGCCCCATCGGTTTCGGCTTGGGAGACAAAGCCCCTTCGATAATCTCCTCCAAATCGGGCAGCGGCACGCGCCCGCCCAGCCATGACGTTTCCATTTCCGCAAGCGGCACCGCCCACAGCTTGCGGTTGTAGGGGATGGCGAAGTGTTTCGCAATTCCGGCCCCCCACACGGAGTAGATGAACTCCTCGAAATTCCGGGGCGAGTCTTGCGTTTCCTTCAGCGGTGCGGTCGATTCCAGAATGCCATCGGCGCAGCAGTCTTCAACGGCTTTTCGAGCGGTGTTGCCGCACGCGCCATTCCCGTTCGTTTTCCCATTGGCATAACCATTCCGGGCTTGCTTAAGCTGGCCGAAGCGGGCTTCGATCGCGCCCACGATGCACTCCTGAATCACCTTAGGCGGCAGCCCGTAGAGCGATCCCTGGAATGGATAGCGCGTAAAGACATTTTTGCTGTAGATCCAGGCTTCCCGGTCCTGCCAGTGAACGTTATCGCCCAGCAGCATCCGGTAGAGTTGATGGACGTAGGGTTCGTTGGAAAACATGATGTGCCCGGCGAAATCGAAGGTGAACCCATTCACCTCGATCGAGCGGCACCAGCCCCCGGGCTTTTCAGCCTGCTCCACCAGCACACAGTCGTCTCCCAAATGGTAAGCCGCGCTCAAACCAGTTGGACCTGCGCCGATCACTATCGAGCGCGCGAACTCGTGACTGCAGGACACAGGCAGGCGGAATTCGCGTTCGGCGGCAGCCTCTATCAGCAGTTGATGCATGCGCGCCGCGGTGGCGTCCCAGGACGTCCGGCTCAGTACTTCGCGCATTCGCGATTCGATCTTCGCCCGTTCGGCGGCGCTTACCCCTAGAGCGCGTTCGCACGCGACCGTGAACTCTTCCGGTTTTGCTCCCGAAAACACAATATCGCCATAAGGTTCGACCACATCAGTTATCGGTGTGCTCACGATCAGTTTGCCCGCCGCCATGTACTCCAGTGTCTTCGTGGGACTGATGTACTTGGTAGCCTGATTGAGCGCGAACGGGAGAAGGCAGAGATCCCAGCCTTGCAGATAAAAAGGCAACTGATCGTAAGGGCGTTGCCCCAGGTAATGAATATTGGAGCGGCGGGGCAGAATCGATGGGTCTACCTTCACTACCGGTCCGATCATCACGATTTCCCAATCCGGATGGGCATCCGCGAGAAATTCCACAAGCGACGTATCCAAACGCTCATCGATCACGCCGAACCAACCGAGGCGCGGATGGCGCAGCGTCGCTTGGTCTGCGGGCTCCGGGCGGTGCGCAACCGGAGCAAAGTGGTTCGCGTCCACGCTACTGGGGAAGCAATAAACGTGCGGATGCCGGTCCTTCTTGGCTCGGTAGAGGCTGGGGCCGCCGGTGAAGACCATGCTGGCGCGTTCCAGAAGCTCCGTTTCACGCTCCAGCAGCCCGCCGGGGGCGTTCAGGAAGGCGGAAAGCTCGTCCATACAGTCGTACACGATCGCTTGCGGTTCCCAGGGGCCGGCATCGGCCAAGGGCAGCGCCATCGGCGTATAAAACCAAAGAATGTAATCTTTCAAATCTTCTTTCCGGCACAGTTCGGAAATAAGTTGGCGCAGGTACGGCAGTTGAGGCTCATCAAAGCCGTGCGTGCGGGAGGGAGTATGAGGACGCGCGACCAGTATGTTCGGCTTAGGACGATCGAATCGCCAGTGGGGTATTGAGTCCTCCGAAAACTGAGGCTCTTCGACAAAAATTACACGGTGCGCGGAAGCGAGGCGGGATAGCAGATGTTGGGGCCGCTGGTACACAAAATCCCAACGGAGATGGGAAAACGTAAGAATCGCAGGATCACTATTCATTTATTTGATCTCCTCATGTGAAAGCTCACACCGCGGCGGCGCTCTGCCCAGGCTTGAATTACCAAGCAGATTGCAGTTGTGCTACCACTGTGTCTCTCTTCGCACGATGTGAGTGCAGAGGGAGAGTACGGTAGTTAGTTGCTAGAAAACTGACAACTTCGCAGGTGTGACTACCGGAAAACGCCGGTGTGGCCGAGAGAGTAGCGGCCGGGCTGCGGGTATACGCAGAGGCCGTGCGGCCCCCTGCCGACTGGTATGCGCGCCAACAGGTGGCCATCGGCGGTATCGATCGCGTAGACTTCGGCATTGTAACGGCCTGATAGCCACAACACTTTGCCATCGGCCGAGACTCCGCCCATATCGGGGCTGCCGCCGCCAGGCAGCTTCCATTTTTTTGTGACCTTGCGGGTAGTCAGGTCTATTAGCGAAATGCTGCCTTCACCGCGATTTGAGACATAAAGCACGCGCGAATCCCGGCTCACGTAAAGGCCGTGCGCGCCCTTGCCCGTGGGAATGAAGCCCACGATTTGAAAATGATCGGGGTCCACCACGTGAACGCCATCGGCGTCCATATCGGCAACATAGAAGAGAGATCCATCCGGCGCCGTTTTCACGTCCTGAGGCATAGCACCGGGACTGATTGACAAGCGGCTCACCAGTTCCTGTTTCGCCACATCCACCTTCACCAGCGCGTGTCCGAATTCGCAGCTCGCGATCAGGTACCGGCCGTCGGCGGTGAAATCCATGTGGTCCACACCCTTGCAATTCACCCAAAGCGGGTGCTCGAGTTTCATAGTCCGCGCATCATAGAACTCCAGCCGCTCCCGCTGCTCGGCTACCACAATGGCATACTTGCCGTCTGGCGTGTAGTACATGTTGTAGGGATCCAAAACCGGAATGGTTTCTTTCTTGGCGCCGGTTCTGGGATCAATCCGGGTAAGGCTGTTGCCGCGATCGTTCAGCACCCAGAGTGTTTTCAGATCCCACGACGGAGTAACGTGCTGCGGCAGCCGGCCAACACCAAAATGCTCCACGACCTTGTACGTAGCCGGATCGATCACGTCGACCGTATTACTGACTGTGTTCGGAACGTACACTCGGGAAATGAAATCGCGCACCACCGGACTGAGTTGGTTCGGCCGGTCGGCCGCGTAGATGTCATTCGCGTCGAGCACGGGGGGCATTCCCGGCAGCGGATTCTGAATTGTGTGTTGTTTCGCTTCTGGTTCCGTGGCCGCTTTAACCGCGGGGTCTTTCCCCCCGTTAGAACACGCCGCCAGCAACGTGGCGGCAAGGATCGGGAAAATAGATTGGCGCATACCGCAAATTTAAGCTTAGCGTTTTACGACCCGGCCGCACGGACCATCTCGCTCAGGCAGGCAAACACCTCACGATAAAACTCGGGATGCGACCGCCAGGTCTGCGCCGTGATCAGGTTCCCGTCGCGGACAGCCGGCTTGAACACGTAGGTTCCCCCGCTCAGTTCCACCTCAATCTGCACGTGCTCATGGCCGGTGAGACTGCGGCCGTGGGTCAATCCGGCAGCCGTGAGCAACTGCACTCCGTGGCCGATGGCGCAGATGCATTTGTTCTGCTTGGCAAACTCGCGGACGAGGGAAAGCACGCTCGGGTCGTTACGAAGGTATTCGGGCGCTCGGCCCCCGACGATCACCAGCGCGGCAAACTCCCTGGCGGCAACTGCTGTAATAGCCACGTCCGCATCCAGTCCGAGTCCGGGCCGCTCGATATACGTAGTCCAGCCAGGCTCACGGTCGTGTATCAGCAGATTTAATCGACGTCGCGAAGGCGCCGCGATCACTGGCTCCCAGTGCGCCTCCAGAAAGCGCTGATACGCATAAAAGGTTTCGTAGCTATCGCCTCCATCGCCGGTCAGTAGCAGCACCTTCCGCGTCATTGCCGTTCCCAAGCATAGCACCGGATCTTCTTTGGCGATGGCGGCACAGCCGCCGTGAAATAATGGGCATACTAACGGAGGGTTTCAATGCCGAAGTATGCCTTCCAATTGAATGGGCGGCTGGTAAGCGTGGAATCGTGGGACCCGGCGCAGCCTCTACTTTATCTGTTACGCAATTCGCTGGGCCAGCACGGGCCGAAGTTCGGCTGCGGCCTGGGACAATGCGGAGCATGCACGGTGTTGATGGACGGAAAGGCTGTGCGCTCGTGCTTGACCACCGCCAAGCAGGCCACGGGGCACGCGATCGTGACGCTGGATGGGCTAGGTACGCCCGAGAAGCCGGATGCAGTGCAAGCTGCGTTCATCGCCGAGCAGGCTGCGCAGTGCGGATATTGCACTAACGGCATGATTATGGCCGTGAAGGCGCTGTTGGCAAAGACGCCGCATCCGACGGCTGAAGAGGCGAGGCAGGCTTTAGCCGGCAACCTTTGCCGCTGCGGCACGCACACCCGCATTCTGCGCGCGGTGATGCGGGCGGCAGAAGGGAGGGCCTGAAACATGCGAGGCACGATTTCGCGACGCGATTGGTTGAAGGCCGGGGGCGCGCTGGTGGTTGGCTTTTCCCTGAACACGAGAGCCGGGCGCGCGCAATCCGGAGCCGAACCGGCAAAGCCGCTCGACCCCAAAGAGGTGGATAGCTTCCTGGCCATTCATGCGGATGGTTCCGTGACGGTTTACACCGGAAAAGTGGATGTCGGGACGGGGCTGAGCATCGCTGTGCGGCAGATGGCCGCCGAAGAGTTGGGCATTCCGGTGGAGCGCATCAACTTGATAGAAGGCGATACGGGCCTGTCGCCAGATCAGGGTGGCACCGGCGGCAGCACCGGCCTGACGCGCGGCGGCTCGGAAGTGCGCCAGGCAGCGGCGACCGCGCGGCAGGCATTGCTGCGCATGGCCGCGGGAAAGCTGAACCGGCCGGCAAGTGATTTGACGATCGCCGATGGTGAAGTGTGGCCAATCGGCGGCGGCGCAAGCGTGACGCTGGCGGCGCTGATGGGAGACCGCAGGTTCGATCTGAAGGTGGACCCGAATGCGCCCCTTCAGAATTCGCTGCAATATAAGGTTGTCGGCAAGCCGCTTCCGCGTCCCGATGTCCCGGGCAAGTGCACGGCGCATGGGAATTACATTCAGGATTTCTCGCTGCCGGGCATGTTACATGGGCGCGTGGTGCGTCCTCCCGCTATTGGCGCGAAGCTGCTGTCGGTGGATGAGTCCTCGATTCGTGAAATCCCGGAAGTGCGCGTGGTTCGAATAGAGAACTTCCTGGGCGTAGTAGCCCCGGACGAGTGGGCTGCAGTGCGGGCGGCGCGCGAACTGAAGGCGAACTGGAGCGAGTGGGAGGGTCTTCCGGGGAGTGAAGGGCTGGAGCAGTACGTGCGCGAAAGCCTTGTGGAACGGGATCAGAAGACGCCGGAAAAGGTAGCAGGCGATTTCGCGATTCCGCCTGCAACGAAGCAGCTTTCCGCCACCTATTTCTGGCCCAATCAGAGTCATGCGTCGCTTGGCCCCTCGTGCGCGCTTGCGGACATGCGGCCCGATGGCCTGACTGTTTGGAGTTCCTCACAAGGCACACACGGGCTGCGCAGTTCGTTTGCGAAACTTTTTGGCCTGCCGGCAGAGAAGGTGCGCGTCATTTATCTCGAGGGCGCCGGCTCGTATGGCGGCAACGGCAACGACGATGCGGCGGCCGACGCGGTGCTGCTTTCGCGCGCAGTGGGGCGGCCGGTGCGCGTGCAATGGATGCGCCACGATGAGCACGGCTGGGACCCCAAAGGCCCGCAGCAATTGCTGGATCTGAAGGCGAGCCTCAGCGAGGATGGGCGCATCGTCAACTGGCAGACACAAATGTGGCTACCCGCGGCGGTGCCGGGGACGCGGCCATTTTTGGGAATCGAAGCGGCCGGCATCGCTCAACCGCATGGGCAGAACGCGGGGCAGATTTCGCAGAATGGCGATCCGCCGTATCGTGTCGGGACTCCGGCGATGGTGACCGTTCACTGGATCAAGCAAACGCCGCTGCGGATTTCCAACCTACGCGCTCCTGGCAAAATCGCCAATGTCTTCGCCGTGGAGAGCTTCACCGATGAGTTGGCAGCGGCGGCAAAGGCCGACCCGGTGGCGTTCCGGCTGCGCGGCCTCGAAGAGCGGGGCAACGATCCGCGGGCGATTGCAGTCGTAAAGCGCGCGGTGGAGATGATCGCGTGGCAACAGCGGCCTTCGCCCAATCCGAAAGCGGCGGAAGGCGAATGGCTGGTGGGCCGCGGCTTTGCCTATATGCGCTACAAGCAGGCGGAAAACTACGTCGCGATGGCCATGGAGGTAGCGGTGGAGCGCGCAACCGGCAAAGTGGCCGTGCGCCGTGTGGTGTGCGCGCACGATTGCGGCCTGGTGGTGAATCCCGATGCGCTGCGCAACCAGATCGAAGGCTCGATCGTGCAGACGCTCAGCCGCACGCTGCACGAAGAGGTGAAGTTCGATCATCGCCGCGTCACCAGCCTCGATTGGGCGAGCTATCCGATTCTGCGGTTCCCGGAAGCGCCCAGGATTGAAGTGGCGCTGCTCGACCATCCCGAGCTGCCGCTAATGGGCGCAGGAGAAGCGTCGACCGCGCCGGTGGCGGCCGCCCTCGGCAACGCAATCTTCGACGCGACAGGCGTGCGGCTGCGAACGGTGCCGTTCACGGCGGAGCGGGTAAAGGCGGCGCTGCGATAGCCGGCCAACTAAACGGCCCTGCGATCGATGATTACTCTCGACTTCGGAATCCGCTCGGCACCCCAGTCGAGCTTGTATTGCTCTTCGCCGCGCAGAAAGTCCCACCAGCAGTACTGTTGCGAATGCGCGTAGCGAAGCGCCTGCGCCACCAGTTCGTGGCCTAACTCTAACCGCTCAAAATATGGATCGAATCCACTGAGGTACGCAAAGATGGTTGTGCCGTTGGGGAACGCCAGGATGATGGAAGCGATGCGCTGGTTGAGCCACAGGGTGAATATCCGCAGCATTCCGGAGTCCGCGAGCGCCTCGGCGGCGGCGCGCAAGAATCCGGCTGCGCGGTTTGCTTCGATCATGCCGCTTTCGCCGGTCATCTGCCAGCGCTCGCGATGCAAGTCTATGAGCGCCGTGAGCAACTCCGGGTCTGCGGTCCGGCTTACGTCAAAGCGAAGGTCGCCCAGCCCCCGGGCCTTGAGCTGACAGCGGCGGAGATTGCGTCGAAGGTCTTTAGGGCGAGCCGCAAGGAACTGATCGAATGACGCAGCTAAACGGATGCGGCTGCACGGTGTGTCCTCACGCGCCAGCCCCAAGCCTCGGAGAGGGGAACCCGACGAAAGATCCTGCCAATCGCATATATCCCATTCCGCGCGCTTGGTCAGATGGTCACCGAGTGCCTCCACGATCGCCGCGGACCATCTATGATCGAGCAGCGGGTCGAGGTAATCCGTAATCCCAGAACCGATCAGAGTAAGTTGGCGGCGCCCGTTCCAATCGTGCAGGAAGCAAGGCGCCACCCCGACTGTCTCCCCATCTGCGCGGAACACGAAAACCTGCGGCCGCCCGCTGCCGAAGTGGGCCCACCATGTGAGTAGCCATTCCGGGGTTTGAAAGGGAGTAGCCGAGGTTGCACTCCTCACAAAGCGCTCCCACTCCGTTTGAAATTCGTAGAATCGCGCGGGTGCGTCAATCAGCTCAAGTTGAACCGGTCCATGCTCGGACATCGGCTAGCTGGCGTAACGCCGCGTCATGCGCGCGCAGAAGTCCGCGAACTCTTCGATGCGCTGGGGAGGGCTGGTGTGGTTGGGTTGGATGCCGACCGATTCCGGAGTGAAGCAGTACGTCAGCGTGACTTCAAACGGCTCCAGAGCCTGCATCTGACGGTCGAACCAAGCCTCTGCCCCGGGCCGCAAGCTATCCGCCCAACTCAGTCCGGTTCGCAAGTACTTGACCCCAAGCTGCCGCAAGCAAGAGACGAGGCTCTCCAGCCGGTGATCCTCGAAGTGAATCCACTGGCAGATGCCGAATTCGGGGGCGTAATCTGCAAACAGGCGCATGGCGCGCTTGGGACAGCCGTCCTCGCGGAGCAGCCCCATATAAAAGTGACGATAGTACGCAGAGCCTTCCGCCTCGCGATGGCGAGTGGTTGCGGGCCAGGTGCGCGGCAAGTCATACAGGCTGTACCAGTGGATTCTCGCGGATTTGCCGATCAGCAGCTCAGCGCTTCGTTTCAGACCGAATTCCTGCACCTCTTCAGCGCCAAAGGAAGAGACCCCGACCTCCGATACCCATACTGGGAGCTCGGTGACCGCCTGGATCTCGCGCAGTTTATCGGGCCACTCATGGATGGTCCAGTGGTTCCAATCGAGGGGGAACCCGTGAACAGCCACGGCATCGACGTGGTGGAGCACGCAATAGCGGTTCATGTTACGGATGAAATCGGGATCAATCGGCGAAATGCCGCCGAGCACCCGGCAGAGCCTGGGATTTTCGGCTTTGACGGCGTTGGCGGCAAGTTTCACCATTTCGGCATAGATGCTCCAGTCCGGGTCGAGCTCGAAATTCCAGTGCGACAGGTTATTGGGCTCATTCCAGAGCATTACCGCTTCGATCATGGCTCATTTTCTCCGTCGGCAGATATAGACTTCTTCCTCGGGCCGGTCCAAAATCTCGAAACCGGCGCTGCGCAACATGGCCTCGACGCAGGCGCGATTCGGAATCCACCAGTTGGTCGGATCGTTTGAATAGCATTTTTCCACAAAATACATTGCCGGATAGCCGGGCTTCGCGAAGATTTCCCTCTCTGAGAACGGATAGTTGTCCGCGAGCGGCTCAATTTCTTTGCTGCCCCGAATCAACGACTGAAACGCGAGCAGGTCCTTAACGACGTGCTCATGAAGCAGGTCCAATGCCAGAAGCGGGTGGCGCAGGTGATAGAGCACTCCTAGCATGAGCACCAAATCAAACTGTTCATTCAGTTCGGCGATATCGTATACAGACATCTGCCGGAGCTCGATGGAAGCACCGCAGATCTCGGCGGCGAACCGGGCCTGCGCCAGATATTCCGGTTCCGTATCTATTCCGAGCACACGTTCGGCGCCGCGTCGTTTCATCTC
>DATBID010000260.1:0-27726 GCA_036557125.1 Bryobacteraceae bacterium
GCAGCTTCCCCGCCCCGGCGGCGAGTCGCAGATGGAAGGCTTCAACCCGCTTACGGGCGTGGCGATCAAGATGTTCGTCGATCGATCGTTTGGCGCGGTGCACCAATCGCTGTTTCTGATTCAATACATGCCAGGAGCGAAAATCGATCTGCACGATCATACCTTCGAGGAATCGTACCTGATTGTCAGCGGGCGGGTGCGCGCCACGGCCGATGGCAAAACTTACGACCTTGCCCCGGGCGACGTGATCTGGACGAGCGTCGGATGCATTCACAGCTTCGAAAATGTGGGCAGCGAGCCGGTGCGATGGATTGAAACCCAAGCGCCGCTGCCGCCGGCGAAAGAAGTGTTCCGGTTCGAGCGCGACTGGGCGCAGTACGCCGAGTCAGCGAAGAAGCTGAGCGCTGAAAGCTGATTGCTGAAAGCTTTTTTGGAGGATAGCTTGTTAGCCAACGAAAAAACCTCGGTTGCCACAGCGGCGCCGGCGCGCACGCGCCCATACACCGGAGCAGAGTACATGGAGAGCCTGCGCGACGGGCGGGAGATCTGGATCTATGGCGAGCGCGTGAAAGATGTCACCGTGCACCCCGCGTTCCGCAACACCGTGCGCATGCTGGCCCGCCTTTACGACGCCCTGCACGGCGAGAAGAAAGACATTCTCTGCACCGAAACCGATACCGGCAGCGGCGGCTACACGCACAAGTTCTATAGAGCCACGCGCAGCGCCGAAGAACTGGTGGCCGCGCGCGATGCCATCGCCGAATGGTCCCGCGTGACTTACGGCTGGATGGGCCGCAGCCCGGATTATAAAGCGGCTTTCCTGGCTACGCTCGGGGCGAACGCGGACTTCTATCACCCCTTCGACGAAAATGCCCGCCGCTGGTACAAGAAAGTTCAGGAAGAAGTCACGTTCGTGAATCATGCCATCGTGAATCCGCCGGTGGATCGGAACAAGGAACTCGCCGAAGTCCGCGACGTCTACATGCATGTCGAAAAGGAGACGGATGGCGGGTTGATCGTAAGCGGCGCCAAGGTGGTCGCGACGACTTCCAGTCTGACCCACTACAACTTCATCGCCAACAATGGCGCTCTGCCCATCAAAACCAAAGATTTCGCGTTTGTTTGTATCGTCCCGACTGATGCGCCGGGTATGAAGCTTTTCTGCCGGCCATCGTATGAGATGATGGCCCAGGCCACGGGCAGCCCGTTCGACTACCCCCTCTCCAGCCGGCTCGATGAAAACGATTCCATCATCGTTTTTGACAAAGTTTTCGTTCCCTGGGAAAACGTTTTCGCTTATGGCGATATTGACAAGGTGAACAACTTCTTCCCGCGCTCGGGCTTTCTGCCGCGATTCATGTTTCAAGGCTGCACCCGTTTGGCGGTGAAGCTGGATTTCATTGCCGGACTGCTGCTCAAAGCAGTGGAAGCCACAGGCGCCAAGGAGTTCCGGGGCGTGCAGGCAAACGTGGGCGAAGTGTTGGCGTGGCGGAATCTGTTTTGGGGATTGACCGACGCCATGGCACGCGCCACCACACCCTGGACTCCGGGATATGTGCTGCCGAACCTCGATTCGGGCCTTGCGTACCGCGTGATGTCGAACATGGCATATCCGAAGATCAAGGAAATTATTGAGAACGTGCTGGCCAGCGCGCTGATTTACCTACCTTCGCACGCCGACGATTTCAAAGTTCCGGAGATCCGGAAGTATCTCGATCAATTCGTGCGCGGTTCGAATGGGTATTCGGCGCTCGAGCGCGTGAAGCTGATGAAGCTGATGTGGGACGCGATCGGCACGGAGTTCGGCGGGCGCCACGAACTCTACGAACGCAACTACTTCGGCAATCATGAGAGCATTCGCTTTGAGACGCTGATGGTTGCAGACGCCATGGGACAATCGGCAAAATATAAAGGATTCGCCGAGCAGTGCATGGCTGAATATGACTTGGACGGTTGGACGACGCCCGATTTGATTAACCCGGAGAAATTGCGTAAGGCCGCCGGGTCGTGAGGACGTTGCCAGGCGGAAGCGCCTGGCCCGCTATGGAGCCTGCCCCTTTCGATACCCGCCAGTTCCGCAACGCCTTGGGGCGCTTCGCCAGCGGTGTCACGGTGATTACCACGTGCTATCAGGGCCATGTCCATGGCATGACGGCGAACGCCTTCGTGTCCGTGTCGCTCGCGCCGCCGCTGGTGCTGGTCTCGGTCGATAATCGCGCCGCCATGCACCGGCTGTTGCCCGAAACGGGGCGATACGGCATCAGCGTCCTTTCGGAAGACCAGGAGTCGCTGAGCAATCACTTCGCCGGCCGTACGGTGGAAGGTTTGCACATTCGTTTCATCGATCGGCTTGGCGTTCCGCTAGTTGAAGACGCCGTGGCCTATTTTGTGGTGAAAGTGGCCGATGCGCATCCCGCGGGCGATCACACGCTGTTCATCGCGCAGGTGGAGCATTTTGAATCGCGCGACGGCCGGCCGCTGCTTTTCTACAGCGGAAGGTATCAGCAGGTGCGGCCGGAAAAGGCCAAACCCACGCCGTGGCCGCAGGACGAGCTTTCGTTATTTTCCATTGGAAATATCGACCCGCCGGTAACATAGTGTCGACTTCCGCCCAACCGGTTAGATGTCCGTCAATGCACGGTTCACCCAGGGCCGAATCAGCCCGCACCCTCTGAACATCTTTAAAAGTGAGCGCTGAAGTATGACTTTCGGCTGCCGATTACCTGAATTGGGTTCCTCCCTGGGATTCGTTTTCGGCGCTCGGAAGGAAGTATGCTGGCAAGAGCGATCAAACCGTCTTCCCATGACGTGTTTGGCATTTCCTTTTTCGCCGACGTTTTTCGGGAATCGGCCCTGTCCTCCGTCATCATCTCGCCCGACGGCGTTGTGTTGTTCTGGAACAAGGCCGCGGAGCGCTTGTTCGGCTGGTCATCAGAAGAAGTACTCGACCGGCCGTTGACTTCAGTGCTGGTTCCCCTGGATCGATTGGATGAGCACTGCCGATTACGGCGGCGTACCCTGGACGGCCAGGGATTCTCGCAGCACCGCATCTCGCGGCGAACCAAAGACGGCAGGCTGATCGAGGTCAGCCTCAGCACGTGGCCAATTCGCGGAGAGAACGGGCGAGTCATCGGGATTATCGGCATCTACACCGATATCGGCGTTGAGGAACTCCACTTTCGTCAATCACTCGTCAAAAAGCAACTGGAGGAAGTTGCGCGCCTTTACGCAACAGCTCCCATTGGGCTTGCTTTCCTGGATACCGATTTACGAATTATCCGGGTGAACGAGCGGCTGGCACAGATCGATGGTTTAGCCGCCGAAGCACACATAGGCAAGCGGCTCGCGGACGTGGTACCGGAGGCTGGAGCATCGCTGGAAAACGTCTACCGAGAGGTAATCGCTACGGGCGTGCCGTTAGTGGAATACGAACTGCGAGCGGCTACGCCCGCGCTTCCCGGCGTGCCGCGCGATTGGCAGGTGAGCGCGTATCCACTGAAACGTCCTGACGGAACGCCCTTGGGGCTCACCGTTGCGGTTAGCGACGTCACCGAACGCAAGCGGTTGAGCGAAGAGCTGAAGCGTCAAGAGATGCTGTTGCGGTTAGTAATCGACGCTTTGCCGCGAGAGGTGCTTTATATCGATCGAGAATACCGGTATCGTTTCGCGAACCGGGTTTCCGGTGAATGGTTCCAGCGGCCTGCATCGGATTTCGAAGGGCGCAAGATCAGGGAGGTGCTCGGCGATGCTATCTTCGAACGCGTGCGAAAGCGGGTGGAGCGTGCCCTTGCCGGTGAGCAGGTTGAATTCGAGGAACATGTACACTACCCGGATCGCGAACGTGACGTGCATGTCAATTACGTGCCGGACCGCGAACCTGACGGCGTAATTCATGGCGTAGTGGTGCTCGTGCAGGACGTGACCGAACGGAAGCGGGCCGAAAGGGCGCTGCGCGACAGCGAAGAACGGTTCCGGCGCATGGTGGAAATCGCTGCCGAAGGTATATGGATGGTGGACACAACGGGGAAGACGAGCTTTGTCAACGACCGCATGGCGTCCATTCTCGGCTATACCAAGGAGGAGATGCTCGGCCGTTCCGGTTTTGATTTTCTGGATCCCGAAGAGCGCGACGGCGCGCGCCGCGGATTTGAGGCATGCAAGACTGGCCACTGCATACCACAAGAGTTCCGTGCACGCCACAAGGATGGAAGCATTGTCTGGCTGGACATTGCCGGCTCCCCGATGTGTGACGATACCGGCGCCGCTACGGAAATTCTGCTGATGTGTACGGACGTGACAGAGCACAAAAAAGACGAGCAACAGCTTCGGCAGACACAGAAATTGGAGAGCCTGGGGATTCTGGCCGGTGGCGTTGCGCACGATTTCAACAATCTGCTCACCGGCATCATCGGTAACGCGAGCCTGGTTTTAGGGAGTCTCGAGCCTGAGAGCCGGTCTCATGAGAGGGTGCAAGCCGTCATTACCGCGAGCGAGAGGGCTGCGCAATTGACCCGCCATTTGCTTACCTACGCAGGTAAGGATCAAGGCAAGCTGCAGGCTCTGGATCTTGCGGTCGCCGCCAGAGAATTACTGCCTCTGCTGACTGCCAGCATCCCCAAGCTGGTGCAACTCTCGCTTGAAGCGGAGGACAATGTTCCATCAGTGCAGGCCGATCCCGCGCAGTTGCAACAAGTGATGATGAACCTGGTGATTAATGCGGGGGAGTCGATTCGGGAGCGCACTCCTGGCGAGGTCAGGGTTGCGGTCCGACGCCACAATCTACAGCCGGAAGACTATCGCGATGCTGTGGTGCCTATCGAGAGAGGCGACCGGGAATACGTCTCATTTTCCGTCACGGATAGCGGCGCGGGCATGGATGCCGCCACGCAGGCTCGAATCTTCGATCCCTTTTTCACCACAAAGTTCCATGGACGCGGACTGGGGCTCGCCGCAGTGCTCGGCATTGTGAAAGCACACCGAGGAACGATCACCGTACGGACGGCTCCGGGAAAAGGAAGCGTGTTTACGGTATTGCTACCTGCGAGCCAGGCCGCTACACGGAGAGTGGATGTTCCCAAGCCGCGGGCTCCTGGGAAAGATGAGACCGGTCTCGGCGCCGTCCTGTTTGTGGATGACGACCCAGCGCTTCGCACGTTTGCACAAGAGGCGCTAGAGGAACAAGGGTACCGCGTGCTTCTGGCCGAAAACGGACGACAGGCAATTGCCGTTCTCACAGCCCATCCTGAGGTGGACGCCGTAGTGCTCGATCTGGCCATGCCGGTCATGGGAGCCGAGACGGCGGGGCCGATGATGCGCTCTCTGCGCCCCGATGTGCCGCTGATTGTTTCGAGCGGGTACCCGGAATCGGACGCATTGGAACGAGTTGGGCAGGACGTGGCCACAGCGTTTTTAGAAAAGCCATACCGGGTGGACGCGCTGGTGTCGAAAGTCGAAGAGGCGCTGCGCAGCCGCCCGAATCGTTAGCGGCGCATCTATAGAACCTCGACCGGCACGGGCAGAACGTGGTGGACGCTGTAGCTGCGCTCGCGGGGGTCGCGGCGGAAGGGTTGGATACGGCCATCACGGGCGTAGGCTCGCGCCATGAGCGTGTACGACCCGGCGCGCGGCGGCGTCCAGGGATGCTGCCAGCGCACCCAGCAGTAAGGGCGTGGTGAATCGAGCAGGCAGGCGCAATTCCAGGTGAAGCCGCAATCGGCGCTGATTTCGACTCGCTCGATTTCGGATTCGCCGGCCCAGGCCGCTCCATGAATTGCGCAGACCGCCCCCGCGGCAAGCGATTCGCCGGCACCGGGATAAGCGATCTCGGCCTTCACCTCTCCCTGAGTTAACGACGCGAGCGATGGGATTCCGTGAAGCTCCTTCCAGCGGCTGTATTCGAATGTTTGGAAGTAGCCCTGGAAACGCTCGTTGGAAACAATCACGCGGCGAAGCCATTTGACAGATGCCATGCCGTACCAACCCGGAACTACCGCTCGCAAAGGGAACCCGTGCCTGCTATCCAGTTCCTGGCCGTTTATCTGCCACGCCAGCAAGACATCGGCGTTGAAGGCCTTCTCGATATCGAGACCGTACGCGAAAGGGATCGGCCACGGAAGGTTCAGGTCGTCCTCTACAAAACCGGCGTCGGCACCTTCCAGGATCACGGACACCGCACCGTTACGCAGGCGGGCGCGGTCGAGCACCCAGGGAAGAGGCACGCCGGTCCACTGTGCGGTCCCTACCGCTCCCAAACCCCACTCGACACCTTTTAGCGGCTTGGGGAGAAAGGCGCGGCTGTTGCCGGCGCACTCTAGCGTGGCGGTCACGTTACGCTGTGGCGCCTCGGCCAACTCTTCGTGGTTGAAAAAGAACGGCCGTTCGATCTCGCCTTCTACCTGAAGGCGCCAGGTCGCAATATCGATCTGCGGGATATCGAAGTGGCTGCGAACGTAAAACAGGTCGCGAGGGGTGATGAAGCTCTCGAAGATGGACCGCGGGGATTCAAGATTCTCCGGCTGCCGCTGGTGGCAAATGAGACCGCCGGGTGGTTGCACATCCAAGCCAACGCACGGATAGGACCAATATTCTTTTTCGGGCTATTTGGGAGATGGTACGGAGAGAGCGAAGAAGCGCTGCGTTGGCCATAGGGTTGCTCCCGTGGAAGTATGATCACCACGGAAGAGACAAAAGCCACTGTACGCGAACTGTTGCAGTCCCCAGGCCCCTGCATTACGGTGGTCCTCGAGGGAAGTGAAGCCGGCGATACGGCGACCGAACTCAAGAATGCGATCGCGGCGATTCGCGGGGAATTGCAGAAACAAGGAGTGGACAGCGAGGCTCTTTTGCGGCCGATTGCGGAGGCGGGCGCGGAAGTGCGCTTTGTCAAAGCACGCGGCAGCACTGTGATTTTGCGATCACCCGCGGTGATGGAAGTGCACCGTGCGCGAAACTTGCGGTCCCTGGTGCGGGTTGACAGCCACTTTGAAGTGCGAACCGTGTTGGCGCTCGAATCCGCACATAAGAGCTTTTCCGTACTGGCTCTGAGCCAGAAACGGACCCGGCTCCTCAAATGCACTGAAGACGCGTTCACAGAGGTTCCCTTCCCCCCGGGCTTTCCTTCCAGCCTGGCTGACGCAATGCAAACAAAACAGCCGGACCACATGCTGGATAACCGCATGACCGGTGGACCGTCCATCGGTACAGGTACGGTGATGTTCGGTACGTCCACCGATCGTGAAGCGAAAGACGAATACCTGCTGCATTTTTTCGGGGATGTCGATAATGCGGTGAACGCACTGATGAGAAGTGAGCCGAGAGGGTCCCGGGAGCCGCTGATCGCGGCGGGCGTCGACCATGAACTTGCGTTGTACCGGCGCGTGAACACATACCCCGAGCTGGTGGAAGCGGGCGTACAGGGAGCGCCCGACGGAATGGAAAGTGGCGAGATGCACCGGCGCGCGCTCGAATTGCTGGAAGCGTGGGAACAGGAGCCGGGGCGCGCGGTGCCGCGAGATTTCGACAGGCGGGTGAGCGGCGGTCTGGCTTCCACGCACATTCAGGAAATTGTGCCGGCTGCTTTGGGGGGCCGCGTATTGCAGTTCTTCTTTCAGGCGAACGCGCGATATCCGGGCGTTTACGATGCGGCGCGGCAGACGGTGAAGCGCCCGGAAGACACGTTCGAGGCGCCGGTAGACTTGGTTGAACTGGCGGCGCATCAGACGATTCTACAGGGCGGCGAAGCGCAGATTCTGGCGGCGAGGGCTATGCCCGAGGGCGCCACGGTGTGCGCGCTGTTCCGGTATGCGGTGTGATGGAATCACCTGCCTCACCCCTTCCCGTCCGCCTCCAAATCTGCTAGCCTTGATCCCAATTCGGAACTGGGCCTCTAAGAGGCAGTTTGAGTCCCGTGCGAAGAGTGCCCAGCCAAAAGCCTTTCAAGGAGGGGCTAGATGGGCACGATTGTTCGTGAGGGGGCATCGTTACTAACGCATTCGTCTCCCTCTGATTTCGAAATCAAACCTCAATATCCAGGTATCCCGACAACCTCCGATGGCGCCGGCATGGTGGTCTGGGTGGAGACCCATATTACTCAGGGCGCCTGCGCCTATCCGATCACGTCCTCCACGACCATGGGGGGCGGCTACCAGGCCGAGGTTGCCAACGGCCAAAAGAATCTGTGGGGCGAAGAACTAGCCTTCGTCGAACCGGAATCCGAGCACAGCGCCGCCAGCACTTGTGAAGGCTTCGCGGTAGCCGGCGGCCGCGTCACCAACTTTACCTCCGGCCAGGGCCTCATCCTGATGAAAGAGGTTCTGTATACCATTTCCGGCAAGCGCCTGCCTATTGTGTTCCATATCGGCGCCCGCGCCCTCACCTCGCACTCGCTCAACGTGCACGCCGGCCATGACGATGTCTACGGAGTGGCCGATTGCGGATGGGGCGTCATATACGCCCGCAATGCCCAGGAAGCCGGCGACTTCGCCCTAATCGCCCGCCGGACCGCCGAAGAGACCGCGACGCCATTCCTCAACGTGCAGGACGGCTTCCTCACCACCCATACGATTGAAAACGTCCGCCTGCCCGAGCCCGACATGATGAAGCTCTTCGTCGGGCATCCTTCCGAGCGCATCCGCAACCTCATGGACCCGCAGATCCCCCTCATGTCCGGCGTGGTTCAGAATCAGGACAGCTACATGAAGGGCAAAGTGGCGCAGCGCCGCTACTATGACCGTGTGCTGCCCACCCTCCGCAGCGTCATGCGCGAATTCGGCGATTTGACGGGCCGCCGGTACGACGTTGTCATGCCCTACCGGCTAGAGGACGCCGAATACGCCATCGTGGGGTCGGGCTGTATGCTCGAGACCGCCGAGGCCGCCGTAGACTACATGCGCAGCCACGGCATCAAGGTCGGCATTCTTCACATCACCTGCTTCCGTCCGTTTCCGTCCGTGGAAGTCGTGCGCGCCTTGCGGCATGTGAAAGCCATCTCCGTCATCGAGCGGCTGGATATCCCCATGCAGCAGTCCAATCCCCAGCTTTGCGAGATCAAGGCGGCGTTCGCCGACGCCATGGCCGAAACCCCTGGTTATCCCGTGATCCGCCGTATGCCGCGGTTCCTCGGAGGTTCGGCGGGCCTCGGAAGCCGCGACGTCCGCGCCGGCGACTTCCTCGCCGTCGTCGACAACATGCGCAGTCCGAATCCGCGCCATTTCTTCACGCTCGGCATCAAGCACGAAACCGGCCTGGAAGTGACCAACGATCCCGACGTGCGCACGCCCGGTTCGTTCTCCATGCGCGGCCACTCGGTGGGTGGCTACGGCTCCGTTACTACCAACAAAGTCATCGCCACTATCGCCGGCGAAGTCTTCGGTCTCGACGTTCAGGCTTACCCCAAATACGGTTCCGAAAAAAAGGGGTTGCCGACCACTTACTATCTGACCATCGCCAAAGAGCACATCCGCGTGCATTCCGAGCTGGAACACGTGGAGTTTGTGGCTCTCAACGATGTGAATGCCTTCAACCTCGAAAACCCCCTGGCCGGAATTGCCCAGGGTGGGATGGTTTTCGTACAGAGCCACCGCACCGACCCGGTGGAAATCTGGGCTTCGATCCCTGCCTGGGCTCGCCAGCAGATCTATCAAAAGTCCGTCCGGCTGTTCGCCCTCGATACGGTGCTCATCGCCAAAGAGGTCTCCTCGCGCGCCGATCTGCAGCAGCGTATGCAGGGAATCGTCTTGCTCGGCATCTTCCTCCGCGTCACGCCTTTCCAGGCGGAGCTGACGCTCAGCGAGGAGGAGGTCTTCCGCGGGGTCGAAAAATCGCTGCGGAAGTATTTTGGCAAACGCGGCGAGCGCGTGGTGCAAGACAATATACGCGCCGTCCAGCGCGGCTACCGTGAAATGATCGAAGTGCCGCGCGAAGTAATGCAGACCACGGCGCAGGCCGACCAGGCCAACGCCGCTCTTAGAATCATGCGGGAGGGAGCATGACACCGACCATTCCGCTCGAACTGCGTCTAGAAGACATACGCGCTCACATAGTGGATATCGCCGACTTCAATGAACGCGTGGTCGGCGCTTACAATGGCGGACTCGCCGAAAAGGGTCTGCCCGCCGACGACCAGACTGCGCGCAGCGTCGTTCCCGCTGGTACCGGCGCGCTCCGCGATTTCAGCTACATCGCCCCCGAGATCCCTGAGTTTATCGCCGAAAACTGCGTCGGGTGCATGGAGTGCGTCACCCAGTGTCCCGATACCGCCATCCTGGGCAAGGTGGCCGAACCCGCCAAACTCACGGAGCACTTGGCGGGCATTGGCGACCCATCTCTACGCCAGGAGATGGAAGCCCAGTGGGTCAACACCACCAAGTACTTCACGGTATTGGAGAAGAAAGGCCTGGGCGGCGGCAAGTTCGGCATCTTCATCGATCCCACCAAGTGTAAAGGCTGCGCGGAGTGCGTCTCGGCCTGTGGCGATCACGACGCCTTGAAGATGGTCTTGAAGACCGAACAGAACCTCCAGTGGTACAAGAAGTCATTCCACTTCTACAAAGACATGCCGCCGACGCCGGAAAAGTTCATCAATGAAAAGGCGCTGGCGGACATGATGCTGGCCGAACGTGCGCTCCTTTATGTGGGCGGCGCCGGTTCGTGCATGGGCTGCGGGGAAGCTACTGCCTTGCGCATGATGCTCGCCGCCACCGGCTTCCTATACGGGCAGGAGAATATCGGCATCGTCGCCGCCACCGGCTGCAATACTGTCTATACTTCCACGTATCCTTACAACCCTTACGCGGTTTCCTGGACCAATTCCCTCTTTGAGAACGCGCCCGCCGACGCTCTGGGCGTGCGCGCGCGCTGGGACCAGTTGGGTTGGAAAGACAAGCGTCTCTGGATCGTCGGCGGCGATGGCGCCATGAATGACATCGGCTTCCAATCCCTCTCGCGTATGATGGCTGCAGGCGCGGACATCAAAGTCCTGGTGCTCGATACCCAGGTCTACTCCAATACCGGAGGCCAGGCGTCCACCAGCTCCTTCAAGGGACAGGATGCCAAGATGAGCTTCCACGGCACCGCCATTCCCGGCAAGAAGGAAAACCGCAAGGAACTTGCCAACATCTGCATGATGCACAAAGACGTGTATGTGGCCCAGACTACCTGCGCTCACCAGAACCATTTCTATAAAGCGGTTATGGAGGCAAACCAGTTTCCCGGTCCTGCTCTGGTGAATGTCTTCACCACCTGCCAGCCGGAGCACGGAGTCGCCGACAATATGGCCGAGCACCAGGCCAAGCTGGCCGCCGATTCGCGCACCTTTCCGGTCTTCATTTACGATCCCCGGAAGGGCGCCCGCTTCCGCGATCGTCTCAGCCTCGTCGGGAATCCTAACGTGAAGGAAGATTGGTACATTCATCCCAAAACGGGCGAGCAGGTCGACTTCGTTTATTTCGCCCGCACCGAGGGCCGTTTCGCAAAACACTTCGACAAGGACGGCAATGCGTCGCCGACTCTTGCCGCGGCGCGCGACGAGCGTTTGGAGAACTGGCGCCTGTTACAGGACCTGTCCGGAATCCGCTAGCACTGGAATATCCAGGGAGAAGAAACGCTAAGAGGAGGAACCATGACGTTTCGACTCGACGACTTGGCGCAGATCGCCGAGGATCTGCGAAGCATGGGTATTGACGCCAATTACGAAATCGTCTACTGCTCCCGCGGGTGCCTGGAAGGATTGAACGTCGGCGATGACTTCTTCCCGCTATGGGAATTGAGTCGGTCGGAAAATGAGGCGGACTTCGAAGCCTGCAACTTCGCGCGTATCAAAGCGCGCCGCGGTTCGGGCTGGTCCGTGGCACCTCCTCACTTCAGCCATGGCACAAGCATGTAAACGTTTCTCGAAAACCTCGTCGATTAATTCGGCGGAATTCGGTTCTCATGGCGTTTTGACAGACACCCGCCCGTTCCAGGGCGCCACATTTTCCTCATACTCCATGGGATCGCCGAAACCTTCGGTTTGGACGCCGAGCTGGCGAAGAGCGTCCAAGGCCATCAATCGCCGATGCGCGTTGAACGTCATGATATGGGCGAAGACGCCACCGAACGTGAACGTCTCAGCCGGTTCGCAGAGAGCGTCGACGAACGTATCGTCCCAGGCGGAGCGGTTTCGGACCTCACTGAAAATACGGTGCAGTTCAGAATCCGTCTTTTCGAGCCTTTCGAGCATCGCTTGTGGGGAGCGCTGCAATTTAGGAGGGCCGTTCATATCCATATCGGTTCCGGACAGCGCGGCGGTCCAGACTTCTTTAGTGAAAATAATGTTTTCTAACATCTGCCTTAGAGTCTTATTCGACTCCCTCCAGGGCAGCAGCTCTATGACCGTGGGTAGTGGCCGATCCAATTGTTCTTCCGTCAAAGTGCCCGCGTATTCCAACAAACGCCGGGTGTGCCAGGAGTCATTGCCTGCAAAACGATCGAATAAATCCATGTCTCTTCCTCTTTCTGATGCGGAACTTTCTAGTGCTGAACCAGGGGCAAAAAAGTGAATTTTGTTGGCTGCCGGCAAATGAAAGTGCGGGGCACGCATACGGCGGTAGAGGCTGGGCGAAGTCCGAAAAGCTTTTCGGAAAGCGCGAGTGAACGCCTCTAACGAGCCGTAGTTGGCGTCCAGGGCGACTCCCGTGACCGACATTCCTGTATGCGCCAGTTGATAGGCTGCTCTTTCCAACAACAGCCGTCGTCGCATGGCTCCCGGAGTTTCTTCGACGACTATTCGGAACAACCTGTGGAACTGCGTGCGGCTTTGGTACGCCTGACGTGCCAGATCTTGCGTTTTCGCCTGCGTGTCCAGGGAGTTCGCGACAATTGAAGAGAGCCGGCCTGCCGTGTCCTGACCACCGTTCTTTTCATGCGTCCGGTTGCTCATCTGGAAGGAATCATAGACGAAAGAGGACGCCTTCCGCCTGATCGTACGTACCAATCTCGATTCAGAATTTGGTTACAGCCTAGGCCACCAGCTTTTCGAAACGCGATCCCGGTTTGACGATGGTCTGGGTGCGCTCCGGCCCGGTGGAGATGCAGCCGATCTCTACCCCCGCACGGCACTCGAGGAATGCCAGATAGTCTTTGGCGCGGGGCGGCAACTCCTCATAGGAAGTGCTGCCGAAAGTGGAAACTTGCCAACCGGGCAGACATTCGTAGACCGGTTCAAGTTTGTCTATCTCGGTGAAGGTGGGTGGGATCTCCGTTACCTCCTGACCGCCTCGGCGGTAGGCGACGCAGACGGGGACATTATCGAACTCATCGAGGACGTCGAGCTTAGTGATAACCAGGCTGTCGATGCCGTTGATCGCGGCGCTATAGCGCAGCAGGGGAATATCGAACCAGCCGCAGCGGCGGGGGCGGCCAGTGACGGAACCGAATTCGTGGCCCCGCTCGCGGATCCGGTCGCCTGCGCCATCGAGGGCTTCCGTGGGGAACGGGCCTCCGCCCACGCGTGTGATATAGGCTTTGGCAACCCCGACCACGAAGGAAATGCTGGTGGGGGGCACCCCGGCTCCGGTGCAGGCGCCGCCGGCGGTGGCGCTCGAAGATGTCACGAAGGGATAGGTGCCGTGGTCGATATCGAGCATAGTGGCTTGAGCGCCCTCGAACAGAACCGATTTGCCGTCTTTCATGGCACGGTGGAGCAGCATGGCTGTGTCGCAAACCAGGGGGCGGATGCGGTCCGCGAAGCTTTCATACTGCTCGCGGATACCGGCCACATCCATTTCCTCGTAGATGCCTAGAGCCTTGGCGATGGCGATCTTTTCTTCCACCAGAGCGTCATAGCGGAGGCGGAAGGTTTCGCGGTCGAGCAGTTCGGCGATACGAATGCCGCGGCGGGCAAATTTATCTTCATAGCATGGGCCGATACCACGGGAAGTGGTGCCGATGGAAACGCGCCCGGGGCGCCCTTCAGAGAGTTTTTCCATCAGGCGATGCACGGGCAGCAGGACGTGCGCGCGGCTGCTGATGCGGAGCGAGCCCCGCACATCGACTCCGGCGGCAGAAAGCGAGTCGATTTCGGCAAGCAGCGCGGCCGGATCGATCACCAAGCCGTTGCCGATTACGGCCAGCTTGCCAGGCCGCAAAATGCCGCTCGGGATCAGCTTTAGTACGAACTTGCGCTCGCCAATATAGACCGTGTGGCCGGCGTTGTGCCCGCCCTGATAGCGCACCACGATATCGAACCGCTCGGCGAAGACGTCGACAATTTTGCCTTTGCCTTCGTCCCCCCATTGAGAACCCAGGATGATGACATTGCGCATGAAACCAAACCGACTTATTGTAACGTACTGTACCGGCTGATCTCCTTTCCGGCGGCAAGCGTGCCCATGATAAAAGCATGGCCACTACCTATCGCATTGAAATGGACAGCATGGGCGAAATCCAGGTCCCGGCTGACGCGCTGTATGGCCCGCAAACCATGCGCGCAGCTAACAATTTCCGCATCAGCAACAAACGGTTTCCGCGATCGTTTATTCGCGCGCTGGGGATAATCAAGAGCGTCGCGGCTAAGGTGAACGGGCGGCCGGAGA
Organism: Bryobacteraceae bacterium; assembly: GCA_036557125.1. Classification (GTDB taxonomy): domain Bacteria; phylum Acidobacteriota; class Terriglobia; order Bryobacterales; family Bryobacteraceae; genus PSRJ01. The sequence goes on from DATBID010000260.1 coordinate 14,571, forward strand.
TTGAGGCCGCGGCCGAGGAAGTGGTGGAAGGCCGGCACGACCGCGAATTCATTCTGGATGTTTTTCAAACCGGCAGCGGCACTTCGACAAACATGAACGCCAACGAAGTCATCGCCCGCCTCGCGAGAGCGCATCCGAACGACGACGTGAACCGGGGCCAATCGAGCAATGACGTGATTCCCTCGGCAATGCACATTGCCGCGGCGGAGACTGTGACCGGAAACCTGTTGCCGGCGATGCAGGAACTGGAAAGCTCGCTGGCGCGAAAGGCAAAGGAATTTCACGACATCATCAAGATCGGCCGCACGCATCTGCAGGATGCGGTGCCCATGCGGCTGGGACAGGAATTCGGCGGCTACGCCCGGCAGGTGGAGCTTTCACGCGAACGGCTGGAAATTGCCATGGGCGGGATTTACGAACTGCCGCTCGGCGGGACCGCGGTGGGGACGGGCCTAAATACCTCGCCGGAATTTGTCAGTTCGGTGATTTGGGAGATCGGGCGGAAGACCGGGCTGCCGTTCCGGGAGACGAAAAACCACTTCGAAGCCGCGGCGGCGCGCGACGCGGTGTGTTTCCTGAGCGGCGCGTTGCGCTCCTACGCTATCTCGCTTACGAAAATTGCCAACGATATCCGCTGGCTAGCTTCCGGACCGCGCTGCGGCTTGGGCGAGCTGAAGTTGCCGGAGCTGCAACCGGGATCGAGCATTATGCCGGGGAAGGTAAATCCGGTGATCACGGAGAGCCTGCTGATGGTTTGCGCGCAGGTGATTGGTTACGACGAAACCATTGCCTGGTGCGCAGCGGAAGGCAATTTCGAGCTGAACGCCATGATGCCGATCATGGCATATGACCTGTTGGACGGGATCGACCTGCTGGCGGCGGGCACTCGCAATTTCACTACGAAACTGGTGGATGGGATCGAAGCCGACCGCGATCGGATCGCGTTTCTGGTGGAGCATTCCTTCGCCACCGCCACGGCACTTGCCCCGGAGATCGGCTACAACCACACGGCCGCCATCGTGAAAGAGGCTTACAACACCGGAAGGACTATTCGCCAGGTGGCGGGTGAGAGAGCCGGCCTGCCGGAGGAGCGGCTTAACCAGTTGCTCGACCCGCGGTCGCAAGTGGGTTAAGGTAAGAAACAATGAGCTACTACCAGGAGCATCATCCTCAATTCCTCGAGGGGTTGCAGACCTTTCTGCGGATCCCCAGCGTGAGCACGCTTTCGGAGCATAAAGCGGACGTGCGGCGGGCCGCGGAATTCGTGCGAGAGGAACTGCGCGCGGCCGGCATGCGCGAAGCCCAGTTGATCGAGGGCGAAGGCAATCCGCTGGTGTACGCGGAGTGGCTGGAAGCCCCTGGGAAACCAACCATTCTCTTTTACGGCCACTATGACGTGCAGCCGCCCGATCCGCTGGATGAGTGGAAATCGCCGCCGTTCGAGCCGGAAATTCGGGGCGACGACATCTTTGCGCGCGGCTCGGCGGACGACAAGGGTCAGGTCTACATACAGATCAAGGCGGTGGAAAGCCTGCTGAAGGCGAAGGGCCGGCTGCCGGTGAATGTGAAATTCCTCGTCGAAGGCGAAGAGGAGATGGGCGGCGAGCACATCGAGGCTTACGTGAAATCGAAGCCTGCGCGGCTGAAAGCGGATGCCGCGGTGGTGTGCGATACGGAAATGTTCGCGCCGGAGTTGCCGACAATCTGTGTGGGCCTGCGCGGCATTGTATATGGCGAGTTGTGGGTAGAAGGGGCGAATCACGATCTGCATTCGGGAGTTTACGGCGGCGCTGCCCCGAACCCGATGCAGGCTACTGCGGAGATTCTTTGCGCGCTGAAGGACCGCGAAGGGCACATTCGGATTCCGGGTTTTTACGACCGCGTCGTGCCGCCATCTGCCAAGGAGCGCGAAGCGTGGGCGCGGCTGCCGTTCGATGAACGGAGTTATCTGCAAAAGGACATGGGGGCGCGGGAGCTGGTAGGCGAGCCGGAAGTGCCCTTATTTGAGCGGCTCTGGGCGAGGCCGACGCTCGAGGTGCATGGTATTCGCGGGGGCTTCACAGGAGAGGGCGCGAAGACGGTGATTCCCGCGCGCGCGGTGACCAAACTGAGCGCGCGCCTGGTGGCCGAGCAGCAGCCGGAAGAAGCGGCGCGGCAGATTCAGGCAGCCGTGAAAGCAGCGAGCCCCAAGGGCGTGACGGCCGAATACAAGGTCGTCCACATGGGCGCACCTTCTCTTACCAATCCCAATAACCGTTTTATTCACGCGGCGGCGGCGGCGTTGAAGCAGGTGTTTGGCAAGGAGACGGTCTACATCCGATCCGGCGGCTCGATTCCGATTGTGGGCCTGTTCGACAGGTACTTGGGCATTCCTAGCGTGATGATGGGCTTCGGACTGCCAGACGACAACCTGCACGCGCCGAATGAAAAATTCCACCTGCCGAATTTCTTCCGGGGGATTGAGGCGGTGGCGCGGTATCTGGAGCTGTTGGCCTGAGGGGGCGGGAGCGGATATCGCCGCTCCGCGCGCCACCTAATGGTATGATTGCGGAGGACATCCATGGCCACGTTGAATCCCCGGATTACGGTGGAGCTGGGCAAAACGGACGGAAAACCCTGCATACGGGGCCTGCGCTTCACCGTGTATGACTTAGCGTCGTACTTGGCCTCGGGAATGTCCGAAGAAGAAAGATTGCAGGATTTTCCGTTCCTCGAAAAAGAAGATTTTCGAGTAGTGTACGAATTCTTCGCGAGCATTCCGGACAGGATTTCAGTTCTTGAAGCTTCTCGTTGACGAGAATCTTTCTCCGCGACTCGTAAAAAGCCTTTCGGATCTGTTCCCGGAATCTATTCGTCACTGTGTAGCATTGGCAGTTCGCCGGATACGATCATCTGGGCTTATGCGGCCGCGAACCGACTGACGCTGCTCACGAAGGACAAAGATTTCGCAAATCTGAGCTTAACCTTGGGGTGCGCCGCCAAAAGTCATTCTGCTGCAAATCGACGTTGCACGACCTCTCAGCTTGAACGGATTATCAGACTCGATGCCGTCCGCTTTTCCGAATTCTTAAATGACCGGCGGGATCTGCTCGTTCTCAGGTAACGAGCTTTGCCGACCACCCGAGGGACGGTAGAGCCGCGAATTTCCCCGCGCTTTCCCTGACGCAGCGGGGGGGACGTCCTTGCCTCCTTTGCGGACGTGGGCGACAATCTGAGTGTGACCGCCGTCGTTGACGAAATTCCGTTGGCCAGAGATGCTCAAGGCGTGTATCGCGTCGGTGGCACGCGGGTGACGCTGGATCTGGTCGTTCGGGCGTTCAATCGCGGCGCGACCGCCGAAGACATCGTGCGGAAGTATGACAGTCTGCGGCTGCCCGACGTGTATCAGGTGATTGGCTATTACTTGAAGCATGTGGACGAGCTGGCCGAGTACTTCGAAACCCGGGCGGGCGAGGAGGAAAGGCTGCTTTCGTCCCATCCAGAGTGGTCGCCTAAGGGGCTTCGCGGCCGCCTGCTCGCCTGTCGGAACGTTCGGTGAGATGGCTGGCCAACGAGTGCTTCGATAATGACGTGATCCGCAGTTGTTGCGCCGCTCGCCTCACTTCGATTTGATACTTTGGGGACGCGCGGACGGGCCACCGAGTTGTTGGCCTGGCGCGACATTGATTTCGCGCGGCAACCTGAGTATGCTACAAAACGCACTCAGGAGGCCCCAAAAGATGAAGCCGAGAGCGCTCGCTGTATGTATTACGGCTGTATTCTCCGCGTCCGCATTCGCCCATCACAGCAACGTAGCGTTTGAAGTTACCAAGGTCGTCACGGTGAAGGGCGTCGTGAAAGACTTCGAATGGCGCAATCCGCATACATGGCTGACGCTGACGGTGGATGATGGGAAGGGCGGCAAGGCGGATTGGGCCGTTGAAGGCCGCGCCCCGGGTGTATTGCTGCGCGCCGGATGGACCAAGAACTCGCTCATGCCCGGCGAAGTGGTTACGGTGGATATGAGTCCCGCGAAAGACGGCTCCAAAACAGGCCTGATTGCACGCGTTACGAAAGCGGACGGAACGATTCTGTCCAATGCGCCGCCGCCCACGCAGTAACGCAGTGTCATCGACGAAATCAGGAGGCACATATGAAACCGGCAAAGGCAATTCTGGCGGCTGGCATCTGGGTTCTGGCGCTCGTCTTTGTTCCAGCGCTCGTCTGCGCGCAGACCCCTGCCGATTCCCACCCGGATTTTTCCGGCGTGTACTATCCACTGAATCCATTTGGCCGTGGCGGCCTTGGCGGACGCGCGGGAGGGCCGCCGCCGGGCGAACGCAAAGGGCCGCCACCACGTCCGACCCAATCTGCGCCCATTGCGGACGGGTCGCTCGGGCGGGCACCTGGTGCTCCCTCCCTCACTCCGGAGTACATGGCGAAGTGGGAGGTAATCCGGAAGTCACGCATAGCTGGATCCTCTGAATATGACTACACCCTGAAGTGTCTTCCGCCGGGCATGCCCGCCATGATGAACATGGCTTATGGGATGGAAATCATGCAAACCAAAGATAAGATCACCTTTTTCAGCGAACTGAACGACGCGCTGCGGCGGGTGTATCTCGATGGACGGAAGCCATCCCAAAAAGTGCTTGACGATCCGACCTACGCCGGCTACTCTACAGGCCACTGGGAAGGCGACACAATGGTCGTGGATACGGTCGCCCTGCGCGGCGATAACACCTTCATCGAAGGCTTCACACCCCACAGCGACCAGATGACCCTGCGTGAGCGAATTCGCCTAGTGTCGCCGGGCCTTCTGGAGGACCACATCACCGTGAGCGATCCCAAAGCGCTAACCAAACCTTGGGATACGGTGAAGACCTATCGCAAAGCCAAACCACCAAATGACGAGCTGCGGGAATTCGCCTGCGCGGAAGGCGTCGGCGAGACGAAGTAAGCTTACCGCGCTGCCACGTCTTTGGGCGTGGACAGATAACCGACGATTTGATCTTTGCTGACCTGGTTGATCACCAGTTCATACGGCGTGTGTCCGCCCTTCGAAACGAAGAACTGGACCGGTTCGTTGATGGTTTTGTCCTTCTTTTCGGTCAGCTTGTCGTCGGCCATCACGTCCAACGTGAAGCGGTTATGCTTCGGATCGGTTTTCTTAAGCTGCAAGGTGATATCGGCGAACCGCACGGGCTGTTTGGTCTTGCCCAACTTGACATCGATGTAATTGCGCTCACCCCTCAGCTTCAAGGCGGCCAGTTCCGTCCCGTTGGTCGCCACCAGTCCGCTGGTCACGCCGAGATCGCCCTGAACGGACTTGAGAGTCGCGATGGTTTTCTGCAGTTCGGACTGGGTGGAGGTGAGTTGGGTCTTTACCCCGCCAACGTCCGTGCTAACACCGGTAATCTTGGAGTCCAGATTCTGCGCGGCTGTGTCGGCGGACTGCTTCACACCGCTGATTTCGGTGCTCAATTGCTGTTGCGCCTGGGCCTGCGCAGCGGCTAATTGTTTAGCCAGTTGCTCGGCGCGGGCAGTGGCTTCGGTCTTAGCCTGGCTGGAGAGGGTGCGGGCCTGGTCGCGGGCGGTCGCCAGTTCCTGTTGCAGGGTTTGAATGTGCCGGGTCGCCGACGCATTGCTGACGGAGGAGGCGTCGCGCAGGCTGGCCAATTCGGCTGTCAAGGTTCCGCGGGTAGCCGCGAGATCTGTCCGGACGTGGTCCAGTTGGATGTACATGTAGATATTGGCGGCCACCAGGGCAATGAGTGCTCCTGCCACCAACGCGGTCTTCAGGCCCGAACGTTCCTGTTGATGCTCGGGATAAATCGTGGGAGTCACGGCAAATACTCCTAAATCGTGATTCTTTCAGTATAGATGGATTCTAAGGCAGGTCTGGTTTCGCTAATCTAATTCAAAGCACTCACCGGGCTGAGGGACAGTTACGTTCAATCCAAAGCGGCTTTCGAGCACCGCGGCCAGATCGGTCGATTGCCGGGCTTCACCATGAACTAGAAAGACCCGCCGTAATGAGGGTAACACAGGCTCCAGCCAGCGCAGCAGTTCGCCCTGGTCGGCGTGGCCGCTGAGTTCATCCAGGCTGGAAATTTCGGCCCTGACGCGCACGGGTTCACCAAAGACCCTCACCTCGGGCCACTTTTCGATCAGCTTACGCCCAAGCGTATCGGCGGCCTGAAACCCGGTAATCAGCACGGTGGTGCGCGGGTCTTCCAGGTTATTGCGCAGATGGTGGAGGATTCTGCCCTGCTCGCACATGCCGGATGCGGAAATCACCAGGAAGGGGCCGTGCAAATCATTTAGTTTTTTCGATTCCTCGGCATCGCGGATGTACTGGAGCCGGCGGAACCCGAAAGGATCTTCGTGACTCGTCAGGTATTGGCGAGTCTCTTCATCGAAGCACTCCGGGTGGTTCCGGTATACATCGGTGACGTTCACAGCCAGGGGGCTATCGACGAAGATGGGGATGTTTGGAATGCGCCTGGCTTCGAAAAGCTGATGCAGCAGGAAGACGAGCTGCTGGGTGCGGCCGACTGCAAAAGCCGGAACGATGATGCGGCCGCCGCGGGCTGCGGTGCGATTCACGATAGCGGCGAGCTTCTCGATCACGTGAGTGTTGCTTTTGTGGAAACGGCCGCCATAAGTGCTTTCGAGGATCAGGTAATCGGTAGACTCGGGCGGCTCGGGATCGCGAATAATCGGAGTGTTAGGACGGCCGATATCGCCAGAGAACGTGAGCCGTACTGGAAGTTTCCCGGTAGATTCCTGAAGAATTACGAACGACGATCCCAGAATGTGTCCAGCGTCTTTGGCGTGGTATTCGAGGCCATCGGCGAGCCGGAAGGGAGTGTAATAGTTGACTGGCTGGAAGAGGGGGAGCGTCCGCTCGGCGTCTTCTACACCGTACAGCGGTTCGACCGAGCCATTTTCGAGGCCTGCAGCTTTGCGTTTTTCGAGGCGCCGGTTGAGAAACTCGGCATCTTTTTCCTGGATGTGGGCGGTATCACGCAGCATCCAGTTGCACAGATCGATGGTCGCCGGAGTGGAATAAATCGGGCCGGAAAAGCCGCTGCGCACCAATGAAGGCAGGTTGCCGCTGTGATCGATGTGGGCATGAGAGAGAACGACGGCGTCGATCGAGGAACCCGGAAAGGGAAGGTGGCGATTCTTGTAATCGGCTTCTTTGCGGCGTCCTTGGTTCAAGCCGCAATCGAGCAGGATGCGCTTCCCTGCGCTTTCGACCAGGTGCATGGAACCGGTGACGGCGCCGGCCGCACCCCAGAATGTGAGTTTCATGAGCGGATTTAGCGTTCTCTGTTGCGGAAACAGACTAGTGTAACAAGGCCGAGGCCGATGGCTGCCAAGTAGGAAGGCTCGGGTACCGGATCTGCGTAGTTCAGCGTGACGGTGTAATCGATCGTTGGGGGAGAATAGAATTCTGTGTCGCTATAGTAGCCCGGTGGCAGGGAAGGGCTGGGCCAGTTGGGAACGATGGCTGAGCTTCCCTCGGCCTGTATGACAAAATTCGGGTTGCAGAGCATGGCGGGAATCTGAAGTATTGCTTCCGCCGTTGTTTTGGATGACGATATCGTTCCTGATGCCCAAGTACACCCGTCACCAATAGAAGCGCCGCCAAATACCGCAGAGTAGTTTGGGTACGGCGATGGCTCGAACGCAAACGTAACAGTGGCTGTCGTGTACGCATCACCTTCGGGCAAGGCGGGTAGTAGCGATGTAAAATCTGTGCCGGTCCAGTTGACGGGAGTGGAATAATCAGAGAACAAAAAGTTCACATCGCCTGAAGGGTCAACATAGACTTGGTAGTCATACCCCAGGACGCAATTTCCACCAGGACAACCGGGCCCGGTGGTGAAGGATGGGGACATCGTTCCTTGTTCTACGTAGGTATCTCCGGGGCCTGGAACGAAATCGGCGTGGAGCATCCACGGAGTGATGAGAATCGCTGCAGCGGCAATGTGAGCTTTGGTCAAGGGCGCATTTCGGAAGGTACGCGGAACTTCGGCGAAATGCAATAGGAAGTACGGATGGTACAAACCGAAGATGGAGAGGCATGGAGGTGGTGGACGGCATGGGATTCGAACCCACGACCCCGGCGTTGCGAACGCCGTGCTCTCCCAACTGAGCTAGCCGCCCACGCGCGTTGGTAACGCTAATACTATACCAAATGCCGCCTCCACAATTGGTTATTCGGAGGCCTGCCGGCGGCGGTTGGCCCAATATCGCTTCATACGCTCCGAAACCTCCTGGCGCTCTTTGGCATTCATCGATTTTCGCCCACGTCGCCGGGTGCCTTCCGGCAAGGGACTTTTGCCGCCAGCGGCTCGTTGGAGTTCCTCTAGCGAGGCAATCACCCGTTCGAGCTTTTCTTTTTCGGCGTAGAGTTCCCGAATTGCCTTATACAGATCCATCGAAAGTTATTCACTCCGCTGATCTCTTACCACTCCGCTGAGTTCATCGAAACAACCTATCGATGTTACATCGGACGTGAAGGAAATTACTATGGATCTCTCGACTATTTAACGTACGAAATAAGGCCAGTGCAGTACCAAATGAAATCCAAATCTAGTTATAGCCAGGAATAGACCCACGGCTGCAATCAGAAGTACTATGCCGGTTGGGATTAGGACCTTGTGCCACGGAAATCTGCGACCTTCGCGATTCAGTACCAACAAATAGCTTGCGAAAATGCCCACAAAGAACAGCATGCACATAGGTGTAGCGAATAGCATCATGTTGAATGCGTCTGGTGTGGGAGTGATTACCGCAGCGAGGATAAAGATCGCGAGAATCGCGTAGCGGCTGTGCCTCAAGAGAAAATGTGGATTTACGATTCGCAGCAGCGTGAGAAAGAATATGAGTACTGGAAGTTCAAAGACTAATGCAACCCCCAGTATCACGTTGATAAACATGTCACTGTAGGTGGAGATGGAAACCATGGGCCGGACATGACTTCCCAATCCGATGCCTAGAAGAAACGTAAGACCGTAGCGGAAAGCGATAAAGTAGGCGAACAGCCCGCCGAGAATAAACAGGGTCGCGGAACAAAGGATGAACGGAGCGGCCCAGCGTCGCTCGCGGCGATACAGGCCTGGAGAAATAAAGGCCCAAACCTGGTAGAGAACCCAGGGAGAGGCAACAAATGCGGCACAGAGCAGCGGAAGCTTCACCCAAATGGTATTGAAGGCTTCCATCGGGGTGATTTGAGAAAGCTCCGGAGGGTTCACGCCCAGAGTTTTCAAGGCCTGAACGGCTGGCGCGGAGATGATCTCCCAAAGGGGCGAGGCGAAAGTCAAGCTGAGCACGAAAGCGACACCGACACCGATGAGCGCCTTGATGATGCGGGAACGGAGTTCTTCCAGATGCTCGAGGAAGGACATGCGGAGCATGCCTTCTTCTTCGTCGTCATCTCCTCCCGGAGGAGGAGGCGGCGGGGGCAAACCGGGCGGACGGCGTCCGCTGGTTGCGGTTCGCGCCGGCAGCATGGTTCCGCCGCCGGAGACAGTATCTGCCACGCCTTCAGAGAAGGCGAAACTCGGGCGGGAAGCCGGGCTTCCCGCCGGGTCGTTCTGTAAATCCATTCGTTACGCTTTGTGTTCCGTCGTCACCGTAGAAGCCGCCGCCGTTTCGGAAGCCGAATGAGATTCCGGTAGAGCGGCTGGTTCGCCTGTATGATTATCCGCGGCAGCATGCGGGTCCGCGATGTGTCCTACTGCCACGGTGCCTTCCAGCGGAGCGGACGACGTTGTCGATTCAGCGCCCTGAGTTGCGGAAGCGCTTTCGAGTTGGGGATGAGAAGCAGCGAATTCAGACCCTTCGGCGCCGGCGGAATGATCGTAGTGCGACCCCGAAGAATAATCGTAGTTGTACGGCTCGTACGGATACTCGCTTGCGGCTTCCTTAATAGGCCGCGTTTCCTGCTCCAGGTTTTTCATTTCCCGATCGAACGAAGACCGCAGTTCGCTCGATGCGCGGCGGAATTCCGTGATGGCCTTTCCCAGCGTCCTTCCCAGTTCCGGCAATTTCTTGGGGCCGAAGAGAATGAGCGCCAGGATGAAAATGGCCAACGTTTCCTGCCAACCTAGCGAGCCCATGGGATTTCCTCCAGTGGATTTCCTCACTCATGATAGCACGCAGGCGGCGCGGGCCTCATGACAGGCCCCTCATGATAGAAAGATGCCCGGCGAATGCCTGTTCTGCCAGATCGTGGAGGGATCGCGGACTGCGAATATCGTGATGGAGAGCGATGAGGTGCTGGCCTTTTTGGACCATCGGCCGGTGTTTCCAGGACATTGTCTGCTCATTCCCAAAGTGCATATGGAAACGCTTGCCGATCTTCCGGCCGAGGCGCTGGGCGGCTTCTTCCAGGCCGCGCAGCTTTTGTCCCAAGCGGTGGAGACGGCGCTTTCGGCCGATGGATCCTTCGTGGCCATCAATAATCGTGTAAGCCAGAGCGTGCCGCACCTGCATGTGCACGTGGTGCCGAGACGCAAGAAAGACGGCTTGCGGGGCTTTTTCTGGCCGCGCGGGAAGTATGCGGACGAGGAGGAGATGGAGCAGGTGCAGGCGAGGATATATAAGGCGGTGGAGCGGTTGAAAAGCGGGCGGACCGCTCCCTGACGGTCGCGGCTCACAAAACCTACGGCAGGGTTTCGCGCAAGATCCGCTCTCTTTGGGATGCCCGAAAACGGTGGAGTTTCTCGCGGAGGTCGGAATGCTTGTTCGCCAGAATGGCAATGGCCAGCAGAGCGGCGTTGCGCGCTCCGGCGGAGCCGATGGCCAGTGTTCCTACTGGGATTCCGGAGGGCATCTGAACCGTGGAGAGCAGCGAATCCAGGCCCTTCAGAGATGCGCTCTCCATCGGCACACCTAACACGGGAAGCACGGTGTGAGCGGCGCAAACTCCTGCGAGGTGAGCAGCGCCGCCGGCAGCTGCGATCACCACTTCGACGCCGCGCGATTCGGCCTCGCTAATATATTGCGCGGTTTCGTTCGGCGTCCGGTGGGCCGAAAGGACGCGGCATTCGTGTGGGATCTCAAACTGGGAGAGCATTTCATCGGCCTGACGCATCACTTCCCAATCCGACTTGCTGCCCATGATTACGACTACGAGAGGGGCCGGCATCGGCTACTGCCCCTGCGCCAGCGAGTATCCCTCGCTGCCACCATAGGTGCGAAGAGTGGAGGTCATCACCACGTCCACACCGGAATCGCTGATCCGCCGCACGAGATCGATCAGCTTGCCCGGATCGGCCTTGCCCTCCGCGAAGAAGCGGCAGCGGAAGCTATCGGTGCAGAAGGTCTCGGCGGCGGCCAAGCCCGTCGGCCACACAATGACGCCACGGTTATCGATCATATCGAGCTTGATGCCATTACTGGCCTGCTTGCTGACCACCGCATGCAATTCTTTCGGGTTGCGAGAGGGCCAGCGCACAATAAGGTCAATTCCGCGCAGTTCCATCCCGGCCGAGGCGGTTTGCGTGAGATTCCCAGGCTCCGCGGGTAAGGCGGGCCCTTTGGCGTAGCTCACTGGTTTCAGAATATTTGGCTTCTGCCCCAGGCGGGCGATCACAGCGGAGGCGAATTCCTTCGTTCCGACTTTCTGCTTGCTCACGTCCTCCGCGTAGACGTCGTAGGTGTGGATGCCGTCTTCGATGGTTCGCAGCCAGGCATTGTGGACGCGTTCGGCCGCGTCCGGCTGATTGATGTGTACCAGCATCAGCACGCCGCCCAGCAGCAAGCCGGAAGGGTTCGCCAGATTCTGGCCGGCGCGCCTGGGAGCCGAGCCATGCATAGCCTCGAACATCGAGCAGTTGTCGCCGATGTTTGCCGAACCTGCCAGACCCACCGACCCGGCGATTTGCGCGGCCACGTCGGAGAGCACATCGCCATACAGGTTCGGCATGACGATGACATCGAATGTTTCGGGAGTGTCGGCCATTTTGGCCGCGCCGATATCCACGATCCAGTGTTCTTTTTGAATATCCGGATATTGCGCGGCGATCTCGTCATAGATCTTGTGGAAGAGACCGTCGGTCATCTTCAGGACGTTGTCCTTAGTGAAGCAGGTGACCTTCTTGCGATTGTGGCGGCGGGCGTATTCAAAGGCATAGCGAACGATTTTTTCCGTGCCCGGGCGGGAGATGAGCTTAATAGCCGAGGTCATCTCGGGGCTCAACTGGTATTCCACGCCGGCGTAGAGATCCTCCTCGTTTTCACGAACGACCACAATATCCATGGTGGGATGCTTCGTGTCGATGACCGGGTGGTAGGAGACGCAGGGCCGCACGTTGGCGTATTGGCCCAGCATCTTACGCGTAGTGACGTTCAGGCTCTTGTAGCCGCCGCCCTGAGGCGTAGTGATCGGCGCCTTGTAAAAGACCTTAGTGCGCAGCAGCGATTCCCAGGATTGCGGCTCGATGCCGGAAGTGTTGCCCCGCAGGTAAACCTTCTCGCCAACATCAATGGTTTCAATCTCCAAGGCCGCGCCCGCCGCATCCATAATCTGCAGGCTGGCCGCCATGATTTCCGGACCGATTCCGTCGCCGCGCGCGACTGTGATCGGAGTTTTTGTGGGCATAGGGAATATACAACATATCAGAAGATCGGGGGCTGGGTTTCTGACAGCGTGATTTCGCTCATTTCGCAGGAGGACCGCTCCCTGACGGTCGCGGCTCTGATCGGAACAAAGCCGGCAGATTGAATTATGTTACGCTTCACTGGAAGGCGCACCGCCCCGCGGCTGCATAGCCTGACACTCATTTCCTATTAGTGAATACATGTCATCCAACAAGATCACCTGGACCAAAATCGATGAGGCGCCCGCCCTCGCTTCCCACGCACTGCTGCCCATCATACGAGCGTACGTCAAGGGCACGGGAGTGGAGGTCGAAACGGCCGACATCTCGCTCGCAGGACGGATCATCGCGAACTTCCCCGAATGTCTGCGCAACGATCAGAAGATTCCCGACGAGTTGACCCGCCTGGGGGAATTGGCGCAGACGCCCGACGCCAACATCATCAAGCTTCCCAACATCAGCGCCTCGATTCCGCAATTACGCGAGGCGATCGCGGAACTCCGGAAAAAGGGCTACAACATACCGGCCTATCCCGAGGATCCGTCGACGGAGGAGGA
>DATBID010000261.1:0-5960 GCA_036557125.1 Bryobacteraceae bacterium
CATGCGTTGACCGAGATCGATTCCTTCGGGATCTTCAAGCAACAGAAGTTTCTCGAGGAACTCGAATAACGATTCGTCGGTGGACTGGTTCCGGCGTCTTGCACGGTTGATGGCTTCGCGAATATGACGCTCGTCCTCCGGATCCGGCCGATCGACGCGGCCGGTAATATAAGTTCTATAAATGGGAAAACAGGCGATCGTCTCCCGTAGGACGTGGCGCAAGCTGGCGAACGTGAAGTCACGGGACCACCGGTGCTGCTCCGAGATCCTATCGAGTTTCCCCGCCAGAACGCTTAGTTCCCCCGACATGGAGGTCTGGAGAATCAGTTTCTTGCTTTCATATACCAGGTCATCTGCGGCCGGATGAGTCCTGGTGAACGCTTCATATAACCGCCGAAACGCCCTTCGCCCTCTCACGTCGACAAACAGCCCGTTGACCAATCGGAGGAAATCATAGCCGGTAGTGCCTTCGATCTCCCAAGCGGAACGCAGGGTCTCGCTCCCGAGCAAAACCTTCTCGGTAACGATGTAAAACGGCCGGGGGGTTTCGCGTGCGGTGAGACAGCCGGCCTGCAGCCTGCGAAAGTATTCGGCTGGATCCCAAAGACCATCGGAGTGGTCCACTCGCAAGCCGTCAACGATCCCTTCCCGGACCAGCCGGAACATGAGGGCGTGCACAGCTTGGAAGACCTCGGCATCTTCGACGCGAATGGCGGCGAGCTGATTGATATCGAAAAAGCGGCGATAATTGATTTCGTCCGAGGCTACTTTCCAAAATGAAAGCCGGTATGCCTGCTGCGCCAATAGCTGCTCGAGAGAATCGAAGCTGCGAGGAATACCCTTTACCCCATTGATCTCGATGCGCGACGCTTCAATCGCACATTGGAATTCCCTGCTGGAGTCCGCCAACGCGGCGATGCGTTTACGGAGAATTTCTTTCTCCCGCTGGCGCTCCCGAATCTTATCGGCATCCGTTTCGTCCGCCGGCGCCAAATGCGACAACCCGGTCAGAATGCTTTCTAACTCAAGCACCGACGGGTGGCTCTCGCCGATCTGATTCTTCAGCCGGCTCGCGGCCGCGTCCAGCAGGAACCGCCACGAACGGGGAGCCAAGGGCAGCCGCTTTTGATTGACGGAAACAAAGAAGCCTCCCTGTTCATAGATAACGGCGATCTGTTGATCTTCCAAGATCCGCCCGTACTGATCGCCAAGGATCGGGAGCAGAACTTTGTTCGCCAGATCTTCCTTCGGAGGATTCCAATCGATGTCGAAGTACCGGGCAAAAGGCGAACTGGGTCCGTTCTCCAAGACATCCCACCACCATTCATTGGAGGCATCATCGATGCACATATGATTCGGAACGACATCGGCGACCAAACCGATACCGTGCTCCTTGAGACATTCGTTCCAACGCCGAAGATCGTCGAGCGTGCCGATTTCCGGGTTGATTTGCGAATGATCCGTGACATCGTAACCGTGCGTCGTGCCAGCCGCGGCTTTCAGGAAGGGTGAACAATAGCAGTCGCCGATTCCGAGAGCGCCCAGATAGTCGATCAGCGCGGCCGCCTGGCTGAAGGAGAAGAGATGATTCAGCTGAAGACGGTACGTCGAGGAAGGTGTGTGATCCGGGCTGTTTCTCTTGAGATGTCCCACTGGTAGCACGCCTACGGCCGGAGTCTCCAACATTGTGCGGCCGCAGGCTTCAGCCGGCCGTGGTCTGCGCGCCGCCGGTCACCTGCATCTGGAGCTTTTCGCCCAGAGCGAGAAAGTGTTCCGTCCAAGCGACAGCATCTTCGGTCTCGGGATGCACCCCGTGCGTCAGCTCCTCGAATGTCGAATGGTGAAGTTTAGCCCAGATGTTTTGAGCAGCCCACAGAACGACTTCAAAAGGCAGCGACCGCGCCAGCTCAACGACCGCCCCCAGCCGCTGCACTTCCGCTGTATGGAACGGATCCTTCTCGAAACGCTCGAAGAGCCGTTCCAAGGTCAGCCGGAAAGTATACTCGAGAGTGGTTGCATCCAGTTCGATCCCACCGGACTGTGCCTCCAGAAGAAGCTTGCGCACCTGCTCCAGGTCCATCTGTTCGTTTTCAAAAGCAAGTCTCAGCTGGCTGTTGACGGCGAATTCAGCCGCGGTGCGAATAGCTCTCGGCAACGGAACTCCAAGATCCCGCAGAAAGTGAGCAAGCGGAATGTTGTTTTCATAGATCTGGCGATAGCCTGCCTCGGCCTCTTCTAAGGATGAATTTACAATCTGACGAAGGATGGCCCGGCGGTCGTCGCTGAATAGCGATTTCAGGGAGTACGGACTATCGAGTTCCGTATCGATAAGCCGAAGCACGTCCGGAATGTCGGCTCCGGAGAAGGCGGCGGTGAGGTCGGCTACCAGCTTCTGATAGGTTTCGTCACCGCGGAAATGTCCGATTCCGCAGCGGAGATTATGATCTCCGAAGTGCACCGCCGCAAATACCATTTCGCTGGTCTCGAGAGTGATTCTTGAGGTAAAGCGGGCGCGGCCCAAACCCAACTTCATCTTGCCGGCTTCCATATCATGCTGGTGAGTGCGATCGACGGAATAGCAATAGATCTCGGCCTGATTCGGATAGGGTTTGAAGAGCGAACTGATTGCGTAGTGAGCGGCCAGTTTTTCCAAGTCGATGGCCGCCGGCATGGCAAACTTTTGATAAATGCGCGCGCCATCCTGATGCTCGGGAATGTTGCTTTTGGCTTGGGAAAGCTTCTCGAGAAAGGCCGGTTCAAAATCGTCGCCGAAAACCTGGTTGGCCAATTGCACGGCCCGGCAGGCATAGCGAATGACCTGAACCGTCTCAAGGCCGGAAACCTCGTCGAAAAACCATCCGCAACTCGTGTACATGAGCATCAGATGCCGCTGCAACTCCATCAACTTCAACGCAGCAACGACTTCAGTCTCATTCAACTGCCGTTTGGCGTGACGGGACAGAAAGTCTGCGACACTCTCAGGACGACGATCGAGGACCACACTGATGTAGCCGTCTCGCGCCGGCCATGGATCGTTGAAATATTCCCTGGCTTTGTCCTCAAATCGGGAAGCGAGAGTATCGCGCAGCCAGTCCAGGGCCTCGCGAAGCGGACCACGCCAGCCTTGCGTCCACTCCCGGTGGCCGCCGTTGCAGCCGCAGTTGGAACGCCAGCGCTCGACGCCATGTACGCAACTCCACGAACTGTTTTCGAAGATCTCGACTTCGTGAGAGGGCGGGTGTCGCTCGAGGTATTCGCCGTAATTCGTAATATCAGCCGCTTGGTGCGATCGGATGAATTCCAGCGCGTAGGTGAGGGCCATTTCCCCGTAGCGATGGTGATGGCCATAGGTTTCGCCATCGGTAGCGATGTGAACCAATTCCGGCCAGGCGCGTTCCTCCGAGAACGCACCCAGGAGGCGCTTCGCGAAGTGCTCCCCGTTGTCCAGCAACCGTTCGAAGGCAACGCCGCGAGAAATCGGCCCGTCGTAGAAAAAAAGATTGATAGAGCGCCGTGAGGGTAGACGGAGAAGGTAAGCCATGGTTGGGTCGATCCGCTCCTCGGAAACGTCCCGCCAGTTTCGGCCCCCGATCTTCCGCATGCGATGCGCCTGTCGCGGGGCCAGGATCGTGAATCGAATTCCGCTCGCGGCGAGAATCTCAAGAGTGGCCAGGTCAACTGCAGTTTCTGGCAGCCACATCCCTTCCGGTTTTCGGCCGAATCGATACTCGAAGTCGCGGATGCCCCAAATGACCTGGGTTCGTTTGTCCCGGTCATTAGCCAAGGGCATGATCAGGTGGTTGTAGCACTGGCTGAGAGCCGAGCCATGTCCGCCAAAACGAGTTTGGCTGTTCTGGTCCGCATCCAAAATCGCCTTGTAGACTCGCGGCGAAGAAGCTTGTAGCCAGGAAAGAAGCGTAGGGCCGAAATTAAAGCTGATGGAAGAATAGTTATTGGTGATTTCTCTGATACGGCCCTGGTCCAGGATTCGCGCCGCTGAGTTCGGCGCATAGCATTCCGACGTCACTCGTTCGTTCCAATCATGATACGGATAGGCAGAGTCCTGGAGTTCCACCGCCTCGAGCCACGGGTTTTCTCGCGGCGGTTGATAAAAGTGGCCATGGATACAGATGTAGCCCATCGCGGATTGTGATGAGCAATCCGATCTCCGATCGAAGAACCGCTTAGTTCGAAACGGTACAGTAACTTCGCCGAGCCGGTTCCCAGGCCGTTGCTATACCAGTTCCACTCGGTGCGTCCGGACACACTCGAACGCCAACAGATAACACCCGGCGGACCAAGCCTGCCCCTCCACTCCCAGGGGCTCACCGGACTCACCATGATGCCATTCGTTAAATCTGCCCCGCAGGTTCGTTTCCGCCAGCTTGCTCAGAACCTCGGCGGCATCTGCGATTCGGCCGGCCTTTACCAGTGCCGCCGTATAAATTCCACCAATGAAGGGCCAAATCCCACCGTTGTGATAATGATGCGGCTGATTGGTGGGGTAATAGTAGTCGCGCCAGTCCGAGTCGCCAGGCTGGATCGCTGGAGTTAAACAGCGCACCGGGTGCGTATCCAGCCCTCGCCGAGAGATGAAGTCAAGAATGATCTTGCTTTCGTGGTCCCCCGCGACCCCGGCCAGGATTGCCAGCAGATTGCCTAGAGTGTCAAACCACTCGCCAGCGGTTCGAAAACCGAGGTATGGCAGGTAATATTGTTCCCCAGTCAATTGCCGCTTGGTGGGAATCCAGCGGCGGCGGCCCAATGAGTCCAATAACGGGTTATCCATGGTGCTGAAAGTATGTGCAATATGCGGCAGCAGGTTCCCGTCGCCGCGGTACCAAAACAACCGGTTCACTCGCTCCGCGATCATGCCGGCACACCTCAGACAGCGTCTGCTCTCCTCGGCATCCGAGGTGTGGAACAGTTTCGCAGCGGCCCGGAGCGCCAGCACGTAGAGGCAATTCAGGTTCAGACCTTTGCCTCGCGTACAGAGCAAGTCTTGCCAGTCCGAAGCCTCCTGCATACTGATCAGTCCGCTGTTGTCCACATCCTGATGCTCGTACCAGCGGAGAATTCGCAGGCTCGTTTGCGGATCGGGAGCGAGACTGGAGCTTCCAATCAGCCACCAAAGACCGCCGTCGGCATAAGCCCTGAAATTCGCCTGATCGCCCGTCTCGTTGACGAAGTTCGGGATAGCCCCCATGGGAGACTGGTGCACCCTCAAACTTGCAACACTTGCGCGCAGCGCATCCTGGATCACCGGATCTGGAATATGACGCGCGCCGAGGGCCGTAATCATGCTGTCGCGCGCCCAAACTTCGTGATACCCGGCGGAGCTTGCCGATGCTTTCAGACCCGCCGGGCCGCAACACTGCCGGACAACTTCGATTGCCTCGTGATATGCGACTTCTGTACGCTCCAACTCGACATTGTACTTTCTTCCGAGACCGTCTCTCGATCACCTTGCAGCGAGGCGGTTAAAGGTGCCCCACAGGTTCCCGCGTACTCTCCGGCGGCCTGTCAGCCTCGCGTTGGAGCGACCGGCTGACGAGGTCTTTGGAACCCAGTCCGACTGCCAGAGACAAGGCCAGCACAATCCCGCCAAACAGAATCCCAAATGCCAGGCGGATGATGCCGCCGCCGATAGCCAGGTGCTCGAATGCCATCGCCACTGCCAGAACGATCACCAGCCATCTCACTCCAGCGCTGAGCAAACCCGCATACTGCAGATTCAAGTTGACCGCCCCAATCAATACCGCCCGCGCCAGGAAGCGGGAAATGACCGCGCCCGCGGTGAGAACCACCAGCGCGGCCAGAACGTTCGGCAAATACTCGAAAAACCGTAATACCATTTCGGAAGTCAGAGCGACATCGAAAGCCGAAATGCCGATCAAAAACCCGATGATCATGACTGCCACCGCCGCGGTTCGGCTGACCAGGAGTGTCGGGCTGTTCGC
>DATBID010000262.1:0-21016 GCA_036557125.1 Bryobacteraceae bacterium
GACATTTACGTCCAACCGATTCCGAGGAGCGTGCGGGAATCTATGGAGGCCTTGGATAAAGTCCTCAACACGAGGGCCAAGCAACATCTGGCAAAGGAGGACGGCAAACTTGTCCAGTGATCTTCGTTGCGATATCGCTGCGATTAGCGGTCTGGCCCTCGTTTTCGACCCGCCACGGCGGCCAAATCCTTCAATATAACCAACAGGCTGTGGTTAGAGCGCTACCTTGACACGGTAGAGGTCTGGCGTTCGAGTCGCCACGGGCCCACCATTTAACGTTGCGCTGAAGCGGCCTTATCGGCACTACCGGCCAAGATCAGCGTAATGCCGCCGCTTCATTACGCATCAACGGCACGGCTTCAATCCGCTGAATCCTTGGGCTGTGCTGCTCGGTGAGGGTGTTGTCCGCGGTGGGCAACACGCCAAGCCGGAGCAACAAACCGGTGCTACAATCAACTCGTTTTAAGTATTCCCTCAAGAGAGGTCCCCACTCGACCACGGGTTGCAAGTCCAATCCATGCTATAGTTTAAGTGAACCGTTCGGTCACAACCCTGGAGGTGATTCCCTGTGGAAAATGGAGCTTTATGCAGGGTAGCTGAATTGTCGGCAGATGCGCGCCATGTGATGGAAGCGATGCTGGGACGGCCATTACGCGACGATGAAGCAATTGCTGTGAACGTCTACAAACCGGCGCCGACTGGCGCCGCCCGAGACGAAGCATCTCGACGTCTGAGGGAACGCATCGACAAAACCGCCCAAAGAGCCGCAGGCATTTCAGAAAGCGAGATCGATGCTGCCATTGACGAAGCCGTGGATCATGTACACCATCATTCCGAATGAGGGTCACACCCGATACCGGGATTCTGATCCGCATGAATGTGAAAGCTACAGGTCCTGCCAAGCGTTTGCTCGATACGATTCTGGACGGCCCGCATGAACTGGTTCTCTCCGAGTTCTTGCTGAAGGAAACGGCCCGCGTCCTCCGCTATCCCCGATTGCAGCGCATCTATCAACTCAACGACCAAGAGATCTCTGAACATGTCGAGTTGCTTCGAGCGCGGTCGGATTTGGTCGATCCAGTGGTTCTCGCGCCCGTCGTATTAGGTGATCCTGAAGACGATCCGGTTGTCTACACAGCAGCCATGGGTCGGGTGGAGGTTCTGTGCGCGATGGATCGCCATTTCTATAGCCCACCCGTGGTTGATTTTTGCCGCCAGCGCGGCATCGACGTGATGAATGATGTCGAGCTGCTCCAAAGGCTTCGAGCCGCACGGTAGCATCCACGCTGACGGCTCCATTCAATACGAATTACTAATCGGAAAAAGCAGGAGCAAAGGGCCTTAGCAACCTTGACACGGTAGAGGTCTGGCGTTCGAGTCGCCACGGGCCCACCATCCAAATCAAAATCCAGGTATCGCGGCGGGGTCTATGATAGATGGAACGTCCTCCTGGAGAATTCGATGAAAAGAATCTACACAACTGCGCTAGCGATATCTGCTGGGCTGTTGCTCGCGAGCGCCGCACATGCGCAAGTAACGCTGGACGCCGTGCGAATCGGCGCGAAAGATAACGTGGCACTGGCAAAGTTCTATCAGACCGCTTTCGGCATGCAGGAGGTCAACCGGATCGAGACACCGGGAGGGCCGGCGATCTTTTTGAAGTATGGCGCAACAGTCGAAATCGCCAAGGCGAACAAGAGCGGGCCGATCGTCATTATGAAACGCGATTCCGATGACCCAAAGGACCCGATCGCACACGTGATTCTCAGCGTGAAGGACATGGCGGCAACAGTCGCCGCCATCAAGGCCGCCGGCGGCTCTATGGCCGACGGGCCGCGTCAGTTTAGAAATACCCCTACGGTGATGGCCTTCGCCATCGATCCGGCCGGCAACCGCGTGGAGCTGATTCAACGCCCATAAGTCACACTCTGAGCACCGCCAGAAAGAGCAAGGTTATCTCAACTTCTTCCCGGAACTTTTTGCCGCGATTGTCGTCTTAGCATGTAATACGTTGCTCAAAGGCGCAGCGCGCAGTGGCTGCGATTGATGTTCTTACGAGGCTGGCTGTCGCGGATCGCCAGAAGTTGCCGATTCGCCCGGGACAGTCTCTTTATTCGTTTCTCCGGCGACAATGCCGTCGCGGATTTGAGCGAGTCCGTACTGGTTAACGCCCGAATGGCACGGCAGGGATCGCAGTCCTCCACAGAACTTCAGTCCCGTCTCCGCGATGGACTGTCCGCACTTCGGACCGTTGCCAACGAGATGGGAGCAAATGGCGTTTCCGTATTCCTCGTAAAAGACGGACGGACCATGCGGAATCTATCCATGTGGCCCGAATCCGGCATGGAAGGAGCTGAGGTGCAATTGCAGCCGACCCTGTGCGGCGTACTGCAAAATTTCGGGGGATGCGCTTCGGAGAACAGTCCGGCCGCGAGATTCCTCAAGGAAACATTTCAGCCGGCAGGCGCCTCCTTCCTGCTTTTCTCCTGGGGGACGGATCGCCTGAAAGCCGTCATCGCATTTGGTTTTGCCGCGTCGTCCAGAATGGCGGGTCTCGCAGGAAGCGCAATGCCGTCGACGGTCAGCCTCGCTTCGGTGGCCGCATGGTCGGTTTACGAAGTGTTCCGGCTTCATTCCGAGCTCGTGATTGTCAACGAAAGGCTGGGCACGCGGAAGCTGATTGAGCGGGCAAAAGGCATGCTCCAGGCGGAACATGGTCTGGATGAACAACAAGCGTACGCTCATATGCGGAGATTAAGCCGGCAACGCCGCGTGAGGATGTCGGAAGTTGCCAGTGATCTTCTCCGCGGTTCGCGCATCCTTAATTGACGCTTCACCCGCGTCTCTTCGCACCCGCAGTGCTGCCTGACGGCCCTCATGCGAGGTGTTCTCTGAAATCGCCCTCTCCCGGTTGAGAGGCGGCAAACTCTCTTCAGTCTGGAGGCGCCGTGAACAGGTTGTTCTGTTTAGCAGTCGTCGGATTTCAGTGTGGGGCGCAGACGCTTACACCCACGCCCGACCAGATCGACAGCACGTTGGTAGGCGATTTAAGGGGCGACGGCTTCGTCCATGCATGCCATTTCGAAAAGGGGCAGATCCAAGCCGTCTGCACTGTGGATCGCGACACCATAGTGGCGCCCGAAAGACCGCATCAGCCTTCCATCGGTCAAACCGTATCAGTACAGCAACTCCGCCACAAAGTTCCCAAGGAAGCGGCGAGGGAATTCCAGCATGCCCTCAAACTCTCCCGCGCGGGCGAACATGATAGGGCTGTCGCGGAACTGGAGGCGGCTCTCGATCGCGATCCCGAACTCTCTTCAGCCGCGGATCGCCTCGGCGTGGAGTATATTTATCTCAACCGCTGGGAGGCAGCGGAGAAAGCATTCCGCCGCAGCATTGACCTGGATCCCGCCTGGTGGATGGGTCACTATAATCTGGGGCTGGTTCGATATGTCAGGGGAGACCAGGCCGGGGCGGAACAAAGCATGCGCCGCGCCCTCGCATTGTCCAGCGAAAACGCGAAAATCCATCTCGCGCTCGGTGCAATGCTCATCAAGCGGGAGGAGACCCGAACAGAGGGTATCGGCGAATTGAAGGTCGCGGCTCGTACGCTGGCGGACGCCAAGCGGGCGCTACGGGAACTGGGCGTTCGATGATGGGCGCTTAAGAAAGCGGATCGGGCCGCAAAAAGCAGAGCAGGTTTGAAAAGTCTCATTGTATCGCGACGCTAGGCAATCTCCGCGTGGTGATTCCCGAAATTCGCCTATATAATTATCTGGATTTGAAGTATTCGGCAAACGATCTGAGCCAGCGTTTTGAGCGGCTCTATGGAGCTTCGCGGCGAGTGATGCGCGCGATTGTGCGAAGCCAGTCGCGTGACGTGCTCCTCGAAGAGATCCCCCGAGTTTTAGTCGAGTTCGGGGGTTTCTCGATGGCCAGTGTGCTATGGCTCGATCCGGTTACGAAACGATTTCAGCCTGTAGCGCGCCACGGGGACGAAAACGGCTACCTGGACGGTGTAATCATTTCGAGTGATGGGCCTTTCGGCTCGGGACCGGCCGGCACGGCCTTCCGTTCCGGCCGTTCCTGCATGGTGAACCATTTTTCCGAGGACCCGATCACCAAACCCTGGTGGGATCTTGCGCGAAACGCGGGGTGGAAGTCCGCGATGGCGATTCCCATCATCAGTTGCGGCGTCCCTTGGGGGGTGCTTTGCGTCTATGCCACCGAGATGGGCTTCTTTGGTCCCGACGAAGAAGAATTAATGGAACAGGTCGCCCAAGACCTCGGATTCGCTCTCGACAGACTCGAAACTCAGGATGTACGGCGTCGAACGGAGAAATCTCTCGCCGAGAGCGAAAGCCGCCTTCAGTTGGCGATTAACGCCGGATGCGTAGGCACGTTCGACTGGGACTTGCAATCCGGAAAGATCATCTGGAATGAACAGATGGAGCGGTTCTTCGGCTTTATGCCGGGATCGTTTGATGGGACGTGGGATTCCATGATCGCGAAGATCCATCCGGACGACGTAGCCCGCATGAACGAAGAGGTTGCTGAGTCTCGAGAACGGCGGGTTCCAGGAATTTTCGAGCCGCGGGTAGTCTGGCCCGACGGCAGCATTCATTGGCTGAGCGGCCGGGGCGAATACTCTTTCAGCGAGGCCGGAGAGGCAATTCGGATGCGTGGCGCCGCGGTGGACATCACTGGTCTGAAGCGGGCCGAGGAGGAGCGCATTAAAGCCGAAGAGCGTTACCGCCGCCTGCTCGACAGTCTCCTCGAGGGTTGCCGCGTAGTGGATTTCAACTGGAACTACCTTTACGCCAATGGGGCGGCGGCTCGCCACATCGGCGTGGCACTCGAAGACGTGGTCGGCCGCAAAATGATGGACGTTTATCCCGGTATCGAGCAGACCGAGGTGTTCCGCAGATACCGGCGCGTGATGGAGGAACGCATCCCGCAACACTTCGAAGCCGAACAGCCGGTTGGATCCCAGCGCTGGTACGAACTTCGCGTTACGCCCGTGCCGGAGGGGATCTTTATCATGAGCCTGGACATCACCGAACGGCGGCGGGCGGAAGCGGCTCTCGAAGAAAATGAGCGCCGTCTGACCCAGGCGGTGCAAGTGGCAAAAATCGGCATATTCGATCACGACCATGTGCACGACGAAATTTCCTGGACGCCCCAAATGCGCGTCTTTCACCGTTTCGATGAGGGTGCGCCGCTTCTCCTGGAAAACATTAGGAAGCTGATTCATCCCGCGGATCTCGAAAGCGTCCAGAGCGCCGTCACCCGTGCTCACGATCCCGCGGGAAACGGGTTATACGACGTTGAGTACCGTCTGCTTTTTCCGGACGGAGAAGTGCGCTGGTTGCGAGTCCAGGCACGCACGTTTTTCGACGGAGAGGGTGGGAATCGTCACCCGGCGCATACTGTCGGCGCGATGACGGATATTACGGCAGAGAAGCAAGCGCGGGAGGAGGAGAGAAAGTTGGCCGCGCTGGTGGCGATGAGCCGCGAGTTCATCGGTATTGCGGAATTGGACGGAAGAGTCGCCTATCTGAACCAGGCCGCGATGTCGCTGGTCGGGCTTGGCTCCATGGAAGAGGCGCGGAGAACTACCATTCCCGACTTCGTGGCCGACCTTTCCGTTGCCCAGCTCATGCTGGAGGGAGTGAAAAAGGCTGGGTACTGGAGTGGCGAAATGCGGCTTCGGCACTTTGTCACCGGGGAGGAAATCCCTGTGGACGTCACCGGATTCATGATCCGCGACAGCCAGGGTGCACCGCAATACCTGGCCACGGTGACCCGCGATATGCGTGATCGAAAAAAGGCGGAGGAGGAAAAGGCAACGCTGGAGATGCAACTCGCGCGCGCGCAACAAATGGAGTCGATTGGACGGTTGGCCGGAGGCGTCGCGCACGACTTCAACAATATGCTAACCGTGATTCTCGGCTACGCAGCGCTGATCAAGGCCGGCCTTGCTCCGAGAGCCAAATGGCGGCGGGAAATTGAAAATATCGAGAAGGCGGCTCAGCACTCTAAGGACATCACCGCACAGTTGCTCACCTTTTCGCGCCAGCAGGTCATCGCCCCGCGTCTTCTGAATCTGAATGACCTTGTGGCCGACCTCCGGCCGGCTCTGGCGCACCTTCTTCGCGAAGACATCGAATTAATGTTCTATCCAGCCGCGGATTTGTGGAATGTGCTGGCAGATCCCGCACAGGTGAAGCAAATCCTGCTTAACCTGGTTGTGAACGCACGCGATGCGATGCCTTCCGGGGGCAAGCTGACGATTCAGACCGGAAATGTCACTCTATTGCGGGAAGATTGCCGGTTCGAAGCCGGCGCGAAACCCGGCCACTATGTTGTCCTGTCCGTGAGCGACACCGGCATTGGAATGGGCACGGAGACGCTGGCGCGTATCTTCGAGCCTTTCTTCACCACAAAGAAGCGCGATCAGGGCACAGGGCTGGGGCTGGCTACCGTCTACGGCATCACCAAGCAAAGTGGCGGCTTTTTGAATGTCTCTAGCGAGCTCAATCGCGGGAGCAGATTTAAGATCTACATTCCACGGATGGTAGCCGAGACCAGAGAACCGGACAGAGGCGCGAGGGCAACGCCCCAAGGCCAAGGCGGAATTTTGGTTATGGAGGACGATGAACTGGTGCGCCAGGTGGTGGCGCACGCGCTTCGCCAGATCGGTTATACCCCCTTGGTCGCATCGAGCCCCGAAGAGGCGATCCATCTGTGTTCACAATCCGATTCCGAAATCCGGCTGGTTCTGACCGATGTGATTATGCCTCGTGTGAATGGGGCTCAATTACAAGAGCGTCTGAAGGTCCTGCGGCCCGATCTCAAAGTGCTTTACATGTCCGGGTACACGGCAAACGTCATTTCCAATCACGGCGTTCTGAAACAAGGCATCAACTTCATCCAAAAGCCGTTCACGCTGGAACAACTCGCCCAGAAACTCGATGAGATACTGACAGGCTGAAGTAGCCTCAATCGAGCCTTTCATGATGCAGAGCGCGATCAGCGGGAAGACTTGGCCGGGAAATCATATTGTTCCCGGTAGAATTGGTTGCACGCCGGACACAAGCCGTGGGTGAACTCCGCTCGCGAGGAACTTTCGATGTACTCCTCCAATTGCACCCACTTGCCATCGGCCTTCTGAATCCTTTTGCAGAGCATACAAATGGGCAGTAACCGGCGCAGGTTCGCTAGTTCCCGGTCCCGTGCTTCATTGAGCACGCGCTGGGCCTCAACTCGTTCCGTGATATCAGTACAACTTCCGATATAACCCTGGAACCCCCCGTCAGCGCCGAAAAACGGCGCGCCGCTATCCAGAATCCAGCGATAGATTCCGTCAGAACGGCGGAGGCGGTACTGCATCTCAAATGGCTCCCGGTTCCGAAATGCAGTGAGATAGGTGGTAAGGCAGCGCTCCAGGTCTTCAGGGTGAACCCCCTCAGTCCACTGATTGCCAATCTCTTGTTCTATGCCCCGGCCCCGAAATCGCAGCCAACGATCATTGAAATAGTCACACTGAGCCGTTGTATTGGAACGCCAAATCATGATCGGCGCCTGCTCGACCAGGATCTGGTACTCAGTGCGCGAAATCTGCTTTTGACGCGTCGCAGCGCGGCTCATGTTTTCGCTTATGGTAGCAGAATAGAGGAACGAGTTAGTACGGGAGCGCTAGGCGGTCTATGCGGGAATTCACAGTGGAAGCCTGGTTCCAAGGTATCCTGCTTGATAACGCTTTCGAGTTCACTGCTAATCAGGGGCGCCGGACCGATGCGCTTTCGTGGGAACGGTCGTCGAAGCGGAATTCTTTCAGGGCGAGATTGGGGCGGTCCAGCATCGGCTCCTGATCTCCTTTCAAGTAGCGGTTGAAGAAAGCAATGGCGTAGTTGTCGATTTCGCGTGCTACAGGGGTGTTCTCGCATGCCGGGACCGCGCCCAGGCGGCTGCAATGGAAGCTGCTCCAATCGAGATGGTTGGCTAAGCGGATATCCACAAAAAATTTGGGCGGATTGGACACATCGTAAGCGCCGCCGGGATTGCGAATGAAGGGAGTGATGCCGATATCGAGAGTGCCACCTTGATACATGAGAGGGACATGCACATCGGCGATGGTTTTGTGGACCTGGAACGGCATGGTGTAAGGCGACATGAGGACTGCGGCTTTGATGCGCGGGTCGCGCCAGGAGGGCCAGCCGCCGACCAACCCCATCACGGTGTAGCCGCCTAGCGAGTGTCCGGTGGCGCCGATGCGGTTCATGTCGATTTGACGGGCGAACACGGGATCTTTCGGCAGCTCGTCGAGAATGCGGCGGATGTCGTCGGCGCGGTCCTTATAAGTGGAGGGCGACCAATCCTGCGGTTTGAACAGCGAAACGGGAGTCACGGGAAACGGGCCGGCATAGGGCTTATCCACTTTGCAAACGGAGTCGCGATGGTCTGGGGCGACGACGATATATCCGGCGCGGGCCTGAGCTTCGGTGTAAAAAGTGGCGATGGTGCCGCAGCCGCTCAGACCATGGGAGTAGACCACGAGGGGATATGGGTGGCCGCAATCAGCCACCGGCGCGTCTTTTGCAACGGCCGAAGACAACCATGCGGCTGGATATTCGTACTGCGATTCGGCAGCGGTGGTGGGATACCAGACGGCGGCCCGAAGCCCGCCGGAGAAGGTTTGGATGTGGAAGCCGAGGTTGAGCTGGGAACCGCAAGCTGTGGCCGGGCGGGGCCGGGGCGGATTTTTGGCGGCGAGCGCCTCTTCTTTGGCTCGCTCGCGGGCCGCTCTCTGCTCGGCTTTCTGCAAATCCGGCCGGCTGCCGATTTGCGAACGGGAAACAAGACCCGCCGTGAGGAGGATTAACGGAATTACCCACACCGGTTTCATGAGAGGTTCGCCTTGTTACGGTTTAGAGCAAGTTAGGGACCGAACAAGAATCTAGTGTGGAAACCGTGGATAAATGCTCGCGGAAGAAGCAATAGTACCTCGACGGTACCAGGCCTCTTGACCGTAGTACGCGGTGAATTATAAGATTCGAGCAGTCTCATACGTGTGTGGAGACACACAGGCGCCATCGTCCGGCCCACCATCTTATGAAGAGCATCCTACTGGTTTCACCATTATTCCAGGAGCGCCACAGGCTATTCGAAAACGAAGCGCGGGTACAGAGGCGCGGCTCGGACCGGGCCTTTATGGCGCCGGTTTCGGTGTGCACGGTGGCCGCGCTGACGCCTCCCGATTTCCACGTCGATATTTACGACGAGAACGTTCGGGGGATCATCACGGAGAGGACTCAGTTCCCGCGGCAGTACGATTTCGTGGGCGTCACGGGCTTCTCTTCGCATTACCAGCGGGTGAGCGCGGTTTCGCGACTTTTTCGGGAGCGTGGCGTGATGGTGGGGATCGGCGGACCGGCGGCCTCCACCACGCCGGAACGGTATGTGGATCTGGCGGATGTGGTCTTTATCGGAGAGGCCGAATATATCTGGCCGGCGTTTCTGGAGGAGTGGAGGAACGGCAAAGCGCGGCGGATTTACCGGCAAGTGATCAAGCCGGAGCTGGAAGTTTCGAAGCCTCCGCGCTGGGAGCTGCTGGGCGAGGACATTAACCGGTACCTGATGGGATCGGTGCAGACTTCGCGCGGCTGCCCGTTCGATTGCGAATTCTGCGATGTGCCCTACATCTTCGGCCACCGCTCGCGCTGGAAGCCGGTGGCGGATGTCATTCAGGAAATCAAAATCCAGTATGAGCTGGGCGTGCGGCGGATTTTCTTCTGCGACGACAACTTCATCGGCGATTTGCGTTACGTGCGCAGCCTGCTGAAAGAGCTGGTGGCGGTGAACAAATCCTTCCCCAAGCCGGTCCACTTCTTCACACAAATGACGCTGAACGTCGCCAAGCACGACGACATTCTGGAAATGATGGCGGACGCGAATTTCGCGGGCCTGTTCATCGGGATTGAAACGCCCAACAAAGAAAGCCTGAAAGAGACGAAGAAGCTGCAGAACGCGCACACGGACATTCTGCGGGACGTGCATAAGATTCAGTCGTACGGGATGGCGTTATGGTCGGGAGTGATCGTGGGCTTCGACCACGATACGCCGGAAATTTTCGACATCCAATACGAGTTCCTGCAGGCGTCTCACATACCCCTGCCGCTGATTCACCTGCTGACGGCGCCCCCGGGAACGAAGCTGTGGCACCGGATGCAAAAAGAAGGCCGATTGGTGGCCGGGGCGGAGGAGCCGGTGATGCCGAAGCCTACGACGAACATTATTCCGGGCGGCATGACACGCCTGGAACTGCTGAAAGGGCACCTCGAACTTTACGACCGCATCCGCGATTGGGACGCATGGGCGGAGCGGATCATCGGTTACCTCAACAGTATTGAGCGGAGGCCAGCGGTGGAGCTTTCGCCCGAAGCGGCTATGCGGCAGCGGCGGCGGGAGCGGCTGGGGCGGCTGCTGGGCAGGATGGAGAAGGGGCCGGGGAATTTGCTGCTAGAGGGGCTGTATCGGTTAGCGAGGCTGCGCCGGCAAGCGCGCACGCGCGCCCTGACAATACTTGAGCCCAAGGCCCGCAAAGCGATTCTGCGGGTGATCCGCCGCGCGATGGAGCATGCGCCGTGGATGTTCCCGGACACGCTGGGGCCGCTGATCATTATGCAACTACGGCAGGTGGAATTGCTGCGGCAGGGGCGGCCGGCGATGCTGCGGCAGATTGAGATAGAAAGCGCGCCGGGCTTTGAGTTGAAGCTTGCGGAAAGCGCCGAGGTGATCCCGGAGAATTTCCCGGCGGCTTACAAGAAGCTGTTTCCAGATGTGTATAACCGCGTCGTGGAGGGGCTGCAAGATAAGAATCGCGTGGAGGAAGTGCTGATTGAGATTTTCACGCAGTTCGTGATGCGCTGGGGAGCGACGCTCGACGAATTGCAGGAGTATCAGATTTCGGATGTCGAAGCGACGTGCGACGCAGTGATTGCGGAGGAGAACCGGCATCCGCGCACCGGTCTGGTAACGCTCGGGCCGGCGGTTTCGGGAGATTTTCGAAAGACCAAGCTGCCGGAAGAGGTGCTGCACAGCGTGGAGCAGGAGTTGCGGCTGCGGCCGGGCAGAGAAGAAGCGGCTTACGCGCACGTGGGGGCGTAGCGTGGCATGAATCAGCCGGGAAAGGCGTCTCTTACTGGAAACTCGTGCTCCGGCGCGGCCAGGGGGGCCACGGCTTCCTCCGGGCGATAGGCGGCGGCGGACGCGTACAGCCCGTTGCGGGGATCGCGATGCACAATCAGCCTGCGCGCCGGGATGTCGAACACCCAATATTCGCTAATGCCTGCGCGCGCGTAGAGGCCGGCCTTGGTGGTCAGATCGAAGCCGACGGTCGAATCGGAGATTTCGACAAACAGGCGAATCTCGCTCGGTTGCGGATTTTTTGCAATTTCGAATGTGGACCGGGCGAGGACGATAATGTCGGGCTCAGGCTCGCTGGTCGGGTTGTCCTCGGGAGCGACGTCGATGGACGTCTCCGAATTCACGTACCGTTCTCCGAATACTCGGATCATCCATGCGTTTACAACGGCCAGAGTGCTGGCGTGCGGACGATTTTTGCCCATCTTCCTGTCGATCAACTCCCCTTCAATCAGCTCGAGATGCTGCTGATCCCATAATCCGGTGGCTTCGAAAGCGGCGCATTCGGCGCGAGTCCAGCGTTTGCGCGGCGGATCTGCGGGGACGGGGCGATAGGGTCTTTCCGTGACGGCGGTCGGCATTATTTATCCTCGA
Organism: Bryobacteraceae bacterium; assembly: GCA_036557125.1. Lineage (GTDB taxonomy): Bacteria > Acidobacteriota > Terriglobia > Bryobacterales > Bryobacteraceae > PSRJ01. Next base: position 11,800 of record DATBID010000262.1, read on the forward strand.
GGTCGTCAAACCGCTTCTCGTGGTCGTCCAGGCGATCCTCATGGGCAGCCGCGATATTGGCGAGCCGGCGCATGGTTTCGTTTACGTCCTCGGCAAACCGGCGAATGTCCCGCGAGAACTGGCGTAGTTCCTCTTGGCCTTTCTGCAGTTCGGCAATGCTCTTTTCGTGTTGAGCGGCCCGCTCGCTGTGCTCCGGGTCTGCGTCCAGATGCAGTTTGGTGAGGATGTCCAGGTTGCGCTGGATTTCGGCGGACCGCTCCTTGTGCTCGCGGTCTGCCTCCAGACGCTGCTTGCTAAGCTGGTCCAGGTTCCTCTGCATTTCGGCAGCCCACTCGTTGTGCAGCTTTGCCTGGTTTTCCAGACTGCGCTCGATACGTTCGAATCGTTCCTCAGGAGTCATCGCTTTCTACCGGTCCCTCTTGGCTAATTCGATATTGCCACAATGGGATGCGAATTACCCTGCGAGCCAAGCACCCAGAGCTTCCGCCACCGCCGCCGGTTGTTCCAGCGTCGACATGTGGCCGCAATCGGGGACTGTGACTACAGAAGAAGGGCCGGGAATTTTCGCTGCCATATCGGCGTGGCGGGCCGGGGGACTCCAGGTGTCCTCATGGCCGGAGATCAATAACGCCGCACACCGGATCGATTCGAGCACGGGCGTGGCGTCGGGGCGCGATAGCAACGCGCGGATTTGCGCCTCAAAAATTTCGGGGGTTTTGCGGGCGAACATTTCGATAATCGTTTCCGCAAGCGCGTGATCGCCATGGCGGGCCGGGTTGATCATTGGCGGGAGCCATTGGCGGGCCATGGCGCGCATGCCCTGGTTTTTGGCGACTTCGAGCAGGGCATAGCGGTTGCGGGCCTCTTGTTCTCCGGCGGCATCCTGCGCGCGGGGAAGGTATCCGGTGTTTAACAGGGCGATACGAGTGACCCGCTGGGGAGCGGCGCGGTATATTTCGAGCGCCACTCTGCCGCCCATGGAGTGGCCTGCCACGGCGAAGCGTTCGGGCGCGATGCGGAGCGCCGTCTCGGCCATCTTCCCGAGGGAATTTTCGCCACTCCACTCCACGGTAGTGCACTCGGCGACCTCCGCCAGTACTCGGGACTGGTACGCCCATATCTCGCGGTCGCACAGAAGGCCGGGTAAAAAAAGTATCGGAGGTAGTGGCGCAATTCGCATCGGATTACGCCTTTTATAGCATGAGGGCAATACTTGACTCCGATGATATCCTCACCCTGAGGAGGTTCCCTTACTTCCTGTTCGACGAAAATTATTTGCGCGCCCTGCAGAATCGCGACTCGGAAACCGAGAATCACCTGGTTGCCTCTTTCTACAAAGCAATTCAGGCCAAGCTCCAAAGCCGCCTGCGCTGGCCGGAACTAGTGCAGGATGCCCGGCAGGAGACGTTTCTGCGGGTGTTTATGTATTTCCGATCGGGGAAAACGCTCGAAAATCCCGCCAGCCTGCCCGGGTTTGTGCACGGCGTGTGCCATAACGTGGCCTTGGAATTTCTTCGCTCCCACACGCGCCACGATCAGATTGCAGAGAATGTCCCGGAGCCGGTGGATACCTCATCCAATCCCGAGGGCCAGATGGTAACCACGGAACGAAAGCAGATTGTGCGCAAACTGCTGGGGGAACTGCCGGTGAAAGATCGCGAACTGCTGCGCCGCGTGCTGCTCGAAGAAGAAGACAAGGACGCCGTTTCGAAAGAACTTGGCGTGGACCGGAATTACCTGCGGGTGTTGCTGTATCGCGCCCGGCTGCGGTTTAAAGCCGCGCTGCTTGAGTCTCAAGCTCCGGGTGCGCCGCGAAGACCAGACTGAAACGGTCCCCGCCCGCCCTTCACTTACTGATGGAGTAACCATCGGAGGAATCATGAAATCAGCTCCTAAGCCGCCTGTGCGCTTCCCCCTGACCCTGGGACTGCGCTATCAAGCGAAATCCGAACACGGGATCATATCGGGCACGAGCGCCACGAAATGGATCGGCAGCCGGTGGATTGCCTTTGCGGTCAATGAAGATATTCAGGAAAAGATGAAACTGCAGCTTGCGATTGCTTGGCCGTATCTGCTGGAAGACCGGGTGCGATTGCAACTGATAATCTTAGCCGTCGTCACTAACGTCGCGAACGGCATCGCCGAGGCCGCGATTCTGCAATACGATTTCCGGACCCGCAAAGACCAGGAAACTGCCGCCGCCGCGGGCGTTGATCTGGCAGCAAATGCAATTCCGCCATCCGTGCGCGCAGCGAGCACGGGAGCGCTGGCGCACCCGTAAACCCCGTAAAATCCCGCGATTGCTGTTGAGTTCGCCTCCCCATAGAATGGATTGATGTTCGGTATGCCGCCGGCGAGGATTTTTTACAGCCGGGGGTATCCAAAACTCTCTGATTCGGAGGCGAGATGTTCGCGAAACCAGCAAAAGCGGCTCGATCGATTTTCTTGCTTGCGCTATCTGCGGGAACGCTCTCTGCGCAAATTACCATCACTTCACCGACTACGCTGCTACCGGCGTCGACAGCCATCGCGTACGAACCGTTCACGCTGACGGCTACAGGCGGCACTCAGCCGTACACGTGGACAGTAATCGGTACGGGTCTCGGAGCGCTGCCCCCAGGCATGACGCTGTCTTCCGGCGGAACGATATCGGGGACGCCGCAATCAACGGGCCAGTACCAGCCCATGATCAAGGTAACGGATACCGCCGCAAACAGCGCCACGCAGACGCTGAGCCTCTACGTCGCGCCTTCGGCGGGCACCCTGAACCGCACAGGGGTGCTGGCTCAAGTGGCAGCGGGAGCGGGCTGGTCTACGGTGATGTACCTGGTGAACACGTCGGCCACGATCTATGAGAGCGCCTTGCTTACATTTCGAAACGATCTGGGCAGTCCGTTGGCGCAGCCGCTGACAATTCTGCAACAGGGAATTTCGCTATCGGTTTCGGCCTCCAGTTGGAATTTCACGCTGGCTCCGAATACGACTGTCGTAATTCAGACGGCTACGCCGCTAAGCGGGGCGCTGGCAGAGGGGTGGGCGGATGTTTTCACCACAGGGGGCATTGGCTCGTTCGCCATATTCAGCCAAACGCTGCCGAACGGGGTGGTGGCGGAGGGCACGAGCAGCTCCGGCGGCCAGTTCCCGAATAGCCTGGTTCTTCCGTACGACAATACGGGAGGCTTCGTGACCACTGCCGGGCTGGTCAGCCTTTCGGCGTTTCCGTCAACGGTTACCGCAACCATTTGGGATCAGAACGGGAATAAGCTGGGTACTCAGACGCTCAACATTGCCACGCTGGCTCATATGGCCTTCGCGGTGCCGACGCTGTTTCCGGTCACGGCCGGAAAGCGGGGAAGCGTGGTGTTCGCCAGTTCGAATACCGATGCCGGGCTGGCCGGCCTGGGGCTGAGCTTCAGCCCTCTGACTGGCGGAAGCTTTACATCAGTGCCGTTGTTGCCTGCAACGATGTGAAAGCCGGCTAGCGGCGATTTTCAAACGCTGGAACCAGGCATGCACCTTGCTTCGTTAGACTAGCCCCTCCGGGGCTGAGGCGAGGTGCGAGATGACCGGAAATAGTGTTGTAGGCGGCGCGGCGCTGGTGCTGGCGGCCGTAATTGGGGCGAGCCATTTGCCGCCGCCTTACGCTACGCCTTCGGCCGATAATCCGCCAGAAGTTGTGCCGCAGCCGCACGGGGCGCAACTCCACGTTCCACCGGGATTTTCCGTGGAGGTTTGGGCCCAGGGATTCGCTGCGCCGCGTTTCCTGCTCGAGGGAGAGCATGGAGAAATCCTGTTGGCCGATAGCGGCGCCGGAATTCACGGACGGGGAGGCCACACGGCGGATGGCGCGGTGTACGTGTTCGCGGGAGGGAACCCCGCTTCGCGGAAGGAGTTGATCCGTGGTCTGAATCGACCCTACGGCTTAGCTCTTTGGCGGGATTATCTTTATGTGGGCGAGGCCGATTCGGTCAAGCGCTACCGGTACGACCCCGTCAAGCTGACGGTGGGGAAGGCTGAGGAAGTGATCTCGCTCGCCGGATTCGACGAAGACCACTGGACGCGAAGCCTGCTGTTTGACCGCGCGGGAAACAAGCTGTATGTGGGCGTCGGCTCCGGCGCCAACGTCGAGACGGGAGAGGACCCGCGCCGCGCCGCCATCAACCGCTACAACCCGGACGGCAGCGGGCACGAAATCTTCGCCAGCGGCATGCGCAACCCCATCGGACTGCATTGGTACCCGAACTCGGACGTCCTGTGGGCGGCGGTTCAGGAGCGCGACGAATTGGGAGACAATCTCGTGCCGGATTACCTCACTCACGTCCAGGAAGGAGGGTTTTACGGATGGCCGTATTCTTATATCGGCTCGCATCCCGACCCGCGAATCCCGCAGAACCGTCCGGACCTGGTGTCCCGAGCCATAGTGCCGGATGTGCTGTTGGGGTCGCACGTCGCCATTCTGGATTTCACCTTCTATACCGGTCGGCAATTCCCCGCCGAGTACCGCAACGGCACGTTTTTGGCTCTTCACGGCTCCTGGAACCGCTCTCAACGGGCGGGCTACGAAGTGGCATTCCTGCCGTTTCAAAACGGCAAACCATCGGGCCCGCTGCGGGATTTCGTGACGGGCTGGGAAATCTCCCCGACCAGCAAAGATGTGTGGGGCCGGCCGGTGGCGGCTTTTCAGATGACGGATGGCAGTCTGCTGGTTACAGACGACGGCGGCCGCAAGATCTGGCGGGTGAGCTACGGCGGCAAGTAGACCTGGGCGGCAGTGCTAAGATAGTTGGGAACCTAGCGGTAATTCCTTTGCCTGGGTGGAGATGCGATGTTTGCATCTCGCCGCGCAAAGACCGAATCCAACATAGTGTCCATGGCGCACGTGGTTCCCAGTCTCAATGCTATCCGCTCCCAGGCCGAGCCGTTATTAGCCACGATCGGCAACACGCCGTTGGTGCGGCTGGAGAAGATTTCGCAGACGTACCCGGGGATTGAAATCCTAGGGAAAGCGGAATTCTTCAACCCCGGTGGATCGGTAAAGGATCGGCCGGCGTTGAACATGATTCTGGACGGGGAGCGCTCGGGAAGACTGAACCACAGCCGGACGATCCTGGACGCGACCAGCGGCAATACGGGCATCGCGTACGCGATGATCGGCGCCATCCGGGGTTACCGGGTGAAGCTGTGCCTCCCGGCCAACGCTTCGATCGAGCGGAAGCGGATTCTGAAGGCGTACGGCGCGGAAATGATATTCAGCGACGCGGGCGAAGGCTCCGACGGCGCCATCCGCCTGTGCCGCGAGATTTACATGCGGGATCCCGACTCATACTTCTACCCCGACCAGTACAACAATCCCGCCAACTGGAAGGCCCATTTCGAGCACACCGGCCCAGAGATACTGCATCAGTGCGGCGGAGCGATCACGCATTTCGTAGCGGCCATGGGGACCAGCGGATCGTTTGTCGGGATTACGCGGCGCTTGCGGCGCGACCGGCCGGAAGTGAAGTGCTACTCGGCGCAGCCTTCGAGCGGCTTCCATGGTTTGGAAGGCTTGAAGCATATGCCTACCGCCATCGTGCCCGGCATTTACGACGAGAAACTGGCAGACGGAAACTTCTGGATTGAGACCGAAGATGCTTACGTGATGGTGCGGCGGCTGGCGCGGGAAGAGGGGCTGCTCGTGGGGATTTCTTCCGGCTGCAACGTACATGCCGCGACGCTGCTGGCGCGCGAACTGGCTGAGCGGGGCGAATCCGCCACCATCGTGACCATATTGTGCGACAGCGCGGAAAAATATCTGAGCGAGCATTTTTGGGACGAAGAGGAATGATACGCATCGAGCCGGGGCCTTGGGCGGCGATGGTGGCGCACGCCCGCCAGACCTATCCGAATGAATGCTGCGGCGCCATGCTTGGTTCGATCAACGACGGAACAAAGCTGGTGCGGGAAGCTATGCCGCTTGAAAACGCGTTCGCGGGCGAGCAAGCGGCGCGCTATGAGCTGCGCCCGGAAGATTTGCTGGCCGCCGACCGGGCCGCACGTGAGCGGAAGCTGGAGCTGATCGGCATCTACCACTCGCATCCCGACTGCGACGCCTATTTTTCCACCACGGACCTGAAGAATTCCTGCCCGTGGTATTCCTTCGTGGTGCTCTCGATCCGCAAAGGAGAGTTCGACCACGCCAATAGCTGGCTGCCTAACGTGGAACAGACCGAGGCGGCCAAAGAGGAGCTGAGTTACTGATATGCCCAAAGTTATGATTCCCACCCCCCTGCGGCAATTCACCGGGAAACAGGACGCCGTCAGAGTTGTTGGCAGTACTGTGAGCGAGGTGCTGCACTCTCTGACTTTGCAGTATCCCGAACTGCGGAAGCAGATCTTTACCGATGAAGGCAAGCTGCGCAGCTTCGTGAACGTGTACTTGAACGATGAAGACATCCGCTATTTGAACAAGGATGCTACGGCGGCCAAGGATACGGACACGATCTCGCTGGTGCCTTCAATCGCGGGCGGCGCGACGGTGGCAGCTCCGCCGGAGGCCGAGGCGCTATCCAAGGATGAAATCCTTCGCTACAGCCGGCACTTGATCATTCCGGAAGTCGGTGTGGAGGGCCAGCAAAAGCTGAAAGCAGCGAAGGTGCTGCTGGTGGGCGCGGGCGGATTGGGAGCGCCGCTGGGGCTATATCTCGCGGCGGCTGGCGTGGGGCGGATCGGCCTGGTGGATTTCGACGTCGTGGATTTCACAAATTTGCAGCGGCAGGTGATTCATTCGACAGCCGATGTGGGCCGCAAGAAGCTGGATTCAGCCGCCGAGAAGATGCAGGGCATCAACCCGCACCTGAAGCTGACCAAACACGAAGTGGCGCTATCGAGCGAGAACGCGCTGGATATTTTGAAAGATTACGATCTTGTCGTTGACGGCACGGACAATTTCCCCACGCGCTACCTGGTGAATGATGCGTGCGTGCTGCTCGGCAAGCCGAACGTGTATGGCTCGATTTTCCGATTCGAAGGGCAGGCGACGGTATTTGCTTACGAGGGCGGACCCTGCTACCGCTGCCTTTATCCGGAACCGCCGCCCCCGGGGCTGGTTCCGAGCTGCGCAGAAGGCGGTGTTCTCGGCATTTTGCCGGGCACGATCGGACTGATTCAGGCGACTGAAGCCGTGAAGCTGATTCTGGGAATCGGCGAGCCACTGGTGGGCCGCCTGCTGCTCTACGATGCGCTGGGCATGCATTTCCGCGAGTTGAAGCTGCGCAAAAACCCGGAATGTCCGGCTTGCGGCGCACATCCGACGATTACGAAGCTAATTGATTATCAGCAATTCTGCGGTATCCCCGCACAGGAGCCTAAAGTGACGGAAAACGAAATCGAAGTTACCGAAGTGAAGGCGAAGCTCGATCGCGGCGATAATTTCGTACTCCTGGACGTCCGGGAGCCGCACGAATACCAGATCGCCAAAATACCCGGCGCGAAGCTGATCCCGCTGGGCGAAGTCTCCAAGCACGTGGACGAATTCGACAAGGACGCCGACATTGTGATCCACTGCAAGATGGGCGGGCGCAGCGCCAAAGCCTGCACGATCTTCCGCAACGCCGGCTTCCAGCACGTGCGGAACATGAAGGGCGGCATTACGGCGTGGAGCGACCAGGTGGATCCCAGCGTGCCGAAGTACTGATGAAAGAATACGTCGAAGAGCGGGAAGGCCGTTATTACGTAGCTGACAGCCGTGTCTCGCTCGATTCGACCGTTTATGCGTTTCGGCGGGGCGAATCGCCGGAAACGATCCGGCAGAATTTCGAGGTTCTGGAGCTAGTAGAAGTATACGGCGCGATCACTTACTATCTCGCCAACAAGGCTGCCGTCGATGTTTACCTTCTTCGGATGGAAGCGCTAGCGGAGGAAGAACGACGCAAGGCACCACCCCTGCCAGAAGGACTGCGGGAGCGCCTGAGGCGGACCCGTGAAGAGATGAAAGCGTCGCGCCGATTGTGAGTATCCGATTTCTGGCGGACGCCGATCTGAGCAAAGCTATTGTCGCTGGAACCGTTCGCCGGGAGCCGGCGATGGACTTCTTGACCGCCGGGAATGCGGGTATCCGCCACCTGCCAGATCCCGAAGTGCTCGCGTTTGCAGCTAAGGAGCAGCGTCTACTCGTCTCACACGATGAACACACGATGCCTCGTCACTTCAGGGACTTCAGAATGAACGGGAACGAGAGGCCTGGCGTCCTCGTGATTCCGCAAAGCGTTTCTATTGGGAGCGCCATCGAGGAACTTCTGCTCATTTAGGCCGCATCGGAAGCTTCCGAATGGGAAAACCAATTAGTGTGGCTCCCGCTCTGAATTGCTCGTGATCGATGATAACTTAAAGCGCTCAGGCCGCGGTCGAGATCGATCGCGGCTGCCCAGGAGGTAGAGCGGCCGTCCTTCGTCCTGTTTCGAGAGCTCTGTCGAAGACGCGGTTGTGGCCGAAATTTGCCGCGCTGCGCGCGGTTGGCAGGCGAAAGCGCCTGCCCCACAGAGTTGGCGGCTACACTTATACTCGCGGCTCAGAAAGGCACGATGGGATGAACTTAGAAAGGTCCTGGCGGGCTTTTTCGAGCGACTTGAGGTGCGTATACATCATGTGGCCGGCTTCGTAGTAGGAGATTGCGATGTGGCTGCGCAGCTTGGGGTCGAGGCCCATGTGGCTGAGGGTGTATTCGACGGTGAAGAAGGGCGTAGCGAGATCGTAGTAGCCGGCGGCGACGAACACTTTGAGCGCCTGGTTCTGGGTCATGGCGTCGCGCAAGGTATTAGCGACATCGACGTAGCGGTTTTCGTATTCCTGCCAGCTCCAGGGCTGCACTTTGGAGGTGAGGACTTCGTAGGGCAGGTCGCTATCGAATTTCAAATCGCTGCGGACATATTCATTGAAGGCGGCGGTGAAGGCGCCCTGGACGGAGGAGTAGCTGGGATCGTAGTCGGGATTGGAGCTGGTGGTGTCTTCGTCGACGCCCTCCAGGCGGCTGTCGTAGCGGCCGAGAGTGCGGCGCTGATCGCGCAGGAGTTCCTTCTCAAAACGGTTGGCGCGGATGCGGAGATCGCTCTGATCGATGTATTGCGGAGGCAGACCGGTGAGGCGGGCGAGATTTTTGACCACTGAGGCGCGCTCTTCGGCGGTAATCGAATCGCCTTTGAAGAGGGCGGTGGTGTAGGGGCCTGCGGCGTAGCGCCTG
>DATBID010000263.1:0-8496 GCA_036557125.1 Bryobacteraceae bacterium
GTCGAAGCCGTGCATACCGGCCTCTGTGTCCACCTGCGCGTATGTCTGCGTCCAGCCGCCAGGCCAGTCGCCTGCCAACCCAATGCCTGGAATAAGGTAAGCCCTGCCTTTATTCATGGGACTCTTGACCGTGCCCTGAAAACCGCCGTTTACCCCCGGCCCGGTGTTGCCGGACTTAACGTCCACCCGTGGCCAGTGATTGTCAGTCGCCGCTCTCGCGATCGCTTCCACCAGCCAGATATTGTTGTTGTGAACGTCCATCAGGCTCGTGATGACCCCGCCATCCTCTGGCCGCTCGTTGGAGTATGTATATTGGTTGCCGCCCGGTCCGGTTTCGATCGTCTGCCGCCCACCCATGTGCTCGACGCCAACAGTCGCGATGATCGGCTTCAGGCGGTCGGGGTGGATCGTGTAATAGTCGAATTGCGGCCAACTGCCCTCGCCCCCTGGCATAAAGTGGCGGCAGTCAAAATAAAACACCAGCGTGCGCGGGCGCGCAGCCCGCGGAATACGATTGAAGTACGAAGCGATTCCCAGCAGGCCTAGCCCGCCGTTCTCTTCAATCAACGACATGGCGTCGGTGTGGGTGGCGATCAGAACTTGCTCGTCCCGTAGCGTACCGTAGTTGCGGCCAGGCAAGTACGCTAGGATCGCTTTCCCGCTGTCCCGCTGGAAGCGCGCGGTTAGCGTCAAAGTGGCTCGTTTGCCCGCTTTCGCATCGGCCAGCACCTTCGCTCCATTCACGCGGTCGAGCGTAAGCGTGGGGCAGTTGATGTAGGTAGCGCCGAGTCCGGCTTTTCCGTCCAGAGTGTAGACGCTCCGTTGCGCCAGTCCGAATGCTGCACCGGGAGACAGATCGTACACGACGACAATCCCCGCCGCGTGCCCGCGAATGCCGATGGTGGCAGACCGGTTGAGCTGGCTCCAGACCCACCGGCAATGGTATGAGCTGGTCACGTTTGCAGGCGGAGGCGTAAATAGCGGGTGCCATTTGCCCGGCGAGCGCCATTCGTAGTCGGTGAGCGTGTAGTTGTCCAGGAACGAATTGGAGTAGGGAGGATCTGGATACGGAACAGTCTCGAATACCAGAATCTTCCCAGAGATCTCCTCGGTTGAAGGTGGCTTGGCGGGATTATAATGCAGCATTTGCGCGGTCACGCCTTCACGAGGCGTGAAACCCGATGTCATGCCGTATGAGGCCACAACCGGCACCGGCTTCCCATCACTGACGAGCTTTTCGAGCGCGACCCTTGAATCATGCAGGTGAGTGCGCCGATCAGGCCAGTCGTCAACAATGTAGTGGTCGTAAGGGATCTCGACGGAGTCGAAATCGACGGCGCCGAACTCCTGCATTTTGGAGATGAGGAAGTCCGTGTAGCGTTTCCAGCCCGCACTGCCGGCGTAAGTAGGACCCCCGCGGCTCTTGAAAACGTTCCACTCCCATGCTTGATCCGGAGAGATCATGAGTTGCGGATTGATTTTGGGGAATGTGGAATCGGCGTGGCTGTTCTGTGCCCATTCCGTTCTTCCAGCCAGCACGGTTCCGGCACTTAGGCTGGCAGCAGCCTTAAGGAAATTGCGCCGCCCAGAGCCGCCCGAAGCTTCACCCGAATGCTTCAATTAACCGCCTCCTTCCGTAATGTCATAAGCTACTTTGCCACCCGGGCAAATGCGGAAGATCCTTATTGTCCTCCCCGCAAATGAACTTCATAGGCTCCCAGCCGGGCCGCAGATGCCGCTATTTGACAAAAATGTGCGCCGCCGATTTTTCGTTCTCGTTGCAGATGTCTTCGATCAGTTCGGTATCGAGCATGATATGCAGGTAGCGCTTGGCGTGCCAGACCTGTGTATAGACTTTAGGATCGTCGACGGTCAAATCGACTTCAAGGCTGCCGTAGTTGGGGCGACGAATTCTCTCGATGGTGCGCCCAGAGGAGGTGAGCGGGTCGCCCTTCAAGTCGAGCCACAAGCCGTCCTTGTAGCCGATGGTTTCCACGATCAACGTCTCACCGTCCCAATGTCCGACCGAGTAGCCCTTGAAGCTGGGGAAAGGATCCTTGGGTAGTCGGCGCCCATCCAGGAAAATCTGCCGGAACTGCGCCATGTACTCACTCAGAACGGTCACGGAATCTGCGGTCTGGATGATTTTCTGCGGAAAGAAATCGGCCCACTGGCGTACAGGCGAGATCGGTAGACAACGGGTGGTAGGGTCGCCTCTTCGGTTTTCGACCAAGTGTTGCTCTACGGACGCTTCAACGCCGGGCTGATAGGGAAGCTTCGAAGTGGTCCCCGGTTGCCCTTCCTCCGAGCCGGTAGCGGTGACATCGAACAGTCCGATAGGGACTCCTAACGGAACGTCAGAACAACCGAAGACAGCGCCCACTCCGGAGGGGGTGCAAGGCATGCGAATCGGACTCCAGACGCCGGACAAATCGGGAGTTCTGCCATCCGCCATCTTCGGTGCCGGTGCGGTGAGGTCCGGCTTTCCATCCGGGCGTCGCGGCACGCCGTGGGTCTTGACGTCCTGCCATTGAGCCGATAAGGGTAATGTGGCCAACATGGCCGCTCCTAAGACCAGACTTGCCGTTACGGATTGTGCCGGCATGTAGTCCTCCAGCGAAAGACTATACATCAACGAGGCTCAGCTCGGGCGGCGAGCGCGAACGGAACGGCAGATGTGCACCCGTGCCCATGCGAGACCTGATCTGGATTTCCTCGGACACTGGTTTGGGATACAATCAGGCCAATTCTGGAACGCGGTCCAGGAGAGGGGGATTTGATGCGGATCGGTATCATTGCCTCAATGCTGTTGTGGTCGCTTGCTGCACGCGCGCAGAGCAATCAGAGCGCTACAACCTTCGACAGAGATGTTCTCCCGATCTTGCAGGCGAAGTGTCAGACCTGTCACCGTCCCGGCGAGATTGCACCGATGTCCTTCCTCAGCTATCAATCGGCACGGCCCTGGGCAAAGGCCATCAAGACTGCGGTCTTGACGAAGAAAATGCCGCCTTGGGGGGCCGACCCAAGATATGGTCACTTCGCCAATGACCCTTCGCTTACACAAAGCGAGGTCGAAACAATTGTAAAGTGGGTTGATGGCGGCGCTTTGGAAGGAGATCCGAACGATGCGCCTCCACCTGTCCGTTGGCCAGAAGGTTGGAGGTCCACGCCCGATGTGATTGTCTCTCTGCCGGCGATTCCTGTTCCTGCAAAGGGGTACGTGGAGTGGACGGACATGATCATCCCGAACCCGTTTCCACAAGACACCTGGGTGAACTCCGTGGAGATCCGGCCCGGAGTGCCTGCCGTTGTTCATCATGCGGGCATACGCTTTGTCCCGCACCGAAACGACGTGCAGTATTATGTGCCGACGTGGGGCAACTATCAACGGGACGAAGCCGGGTACAAAACCTCCAGCCAACCTAAAGCTGAGATAGTGACTTATTGCAAAGACGACGAAACGAAACTGTGCCCCGCACCGGCAAATGCCATTCCCATCCCTGGCACTTTTGAGGGTTTTTATCGGCCAGGATCCGGACCCATCGATTACCGTTATTACAATGCCGCTTATTTGATACCGGGCAACACCGATATCGTGGTGCAAATGCATTACTCTCCGAACGGAACGGCTGTGACCGACGCGACGAAAATCGGTTTTATGCTGGCCAAGAGTACCCCGAAATACCAACTGAAAATGTACGGGTTGCAGCCGGCCGGCGGTACTAATAACCGGCAAACGTTCCACATTCCGCCGCGCGAGCCAAATTGGAAATCACCGCCCGCGGACATTGTATTCAATGTAGATACCGAACTTGTGATTTTCAGTGTACATATGCATGAGCGTGGCAAAGCGATGCTGTACACGCTGACTTATCCTGACGGGAAGTCGCAAATCGTCTTCAGCGAGCCGCACTATAACTTTAATTGGCAGCTCTACTACAACCTGGCAACACCTATGAAGATCCCCAAAGGTTCTAAGATTCATATCGACGCGTGGTACGACAATTCTCCGAACAATCCATTCAATCGTGACCCGAATCGCGACGTTTATGGTGGAGAGCAAAGCTGGGAAGAGATGATGGCGCCTTGGGTGGGAGTGATTTTGCCGATCGGCGCGGATACAAAGGCGGCAGTTACTGTGAATCCAGGTGCGAAGAACGGCGGCCGGGAAGAAGGAGCTGGGGAATGAGGCGGACGGCCGATCTGGAGGCTTTATGAAACGAAAAATCCAACTCTTAAGAATGATTTTGTTGTGTACGGCTGCAACAGCGTTTGGTCAACAAACTCCCGAAGCTAATAATGGCGGGCGCCAAGCTGCGCAACCGCCGCCGCTGTTTTTTAAGGAAACGTGGAAGGATTTTTCCGGCAATGTGCCACTGACGCAAGCCTTCGTGGTAAATCCTGATCTCCAACTCAGTATGTATGGGACCGGGACGGAAGATTTTCATATCACTAATGAGGGAAAAGTGCCTCACATTTGGACAGGACTCTGCGCCTCCTCTTGCGCACTCCTACTCAGCGACAAAGACAGCTTTGTGGATTTGAGAGGCAAAGCGAGAATTCGCTGGTACACCAAGACCTCGGGGTTTCACGAGATTCGGCCTGTGCTAAAACTGGCCGACGGAACGTACCTGATTGGCGACCACGTGGATGCGAACACCTTCGACTATCACGAAAGTGAATTCTATCTGTCGGAGGTGCGCTGGCTCAAACTCGACATGCCCAAGGTACAGACCAAAGGAAACCTCCTGGAGAAGGTGGACCTGAGCAAAATCGATGCCGTTGGTTTCGCGGATCTGACGCCCGGGAGTGGCCATGGTTCAGGCGGGTACTCGGATGTCGCCTGGATTGAGGTTTACGGAAAACCAGTCAAACGGGACACGACGGCTCCCGCGAGTTCGAGCGGCGAACATTCTACGCCGTGAGGACCCTTTCGGCACCGCTGTCAATACTTTTGAATTGACTGGTGCTGGCGGAGGGGGTCGAACCCTCATGCCCAGTGAAGGGCGCGGGATTTTGAGTCCCGCACAGGCGAACATCGCAGGGAACAGATGGTTATCCTACAATGAGATCCGCGAATATAATGGCGATGGAGAGCAAGCCAATTACCCCCGCTTTGGGCACAGAATGGGCACAGCGTGAAAACGGATGGCTCCGTTTTCGTGCGCCGGAAAAGTCCATTGGCGCGTGCTGAGACAGCCTAGGGTCCGGGCTTGGTAGACTCGAAGTGAGATGGCAACTTTCCCGATCTCTAACCCCGCAGAAATGACCCAAGACCTTACAGTCATAGTGCAGTCGCGGCATGAGCAGTTTGGCCGTCCTGGTGGCGAGCGGATGAGCTATCCGGGAAGCGGCCCGGCGAGCGGGGTACAATCCGGATAACTCATGGCGGCTCATGCAGACATGGGTGATTCAGGAGAGAGTGGCGGAACTGGTGAAGGAGCCTGTCTGTGGCGAATTGCCAAATTGGCCTGCGTGCGGTGGTTGGTGAGGTGTTGATACCATTGCCGGGATGCGCGATTTCGCTATCGTATTCGTTCATCTGATCGTCACCCTGGCCCGCCTGGCGAGGCCGGGTGGACTCCGTTCGGTTGTCGCCGAGTCCGTACTGGTCCGGCATCAACTGCTCATCCTCAATCGCGGGCGCAAGCGTGCACCCAACCTGCGTGTCACGGATCGGATCATCGCCGGCCTGTGTACGTTGTTCATGCGTCCGGCACGTGTCCTTTGCTCCTCCATCGTTCTGAAGCCTGCCACTCTGCTGCATCTCCACCGTGTGCTGCGCAAACGAAAGTACCACATGTTGTTTTCGCCTAGGCACCGCCGTCGGCCTGGCCCGAAGGGACCCAACAAAGACCTCATCGAGGCCGTCGTGGCAATGAAACGGCGTAATCCCGGCTGGGGTTGTCCCCGCATTGCTCAGCAGATCTCGTTGGCTTTCGGTGTGGAGATCGATAAGGACGTTGTCCGCCGGGTGCTCAGCGTTCATTACCGGCGGGAATCGGATTCGGGAGGTCCTTCCTGGCTTACGTTTCTCGGTCATACTAAGGACAGTTTGTGGAGCTGCGATTTATTCCGATGCGAATCGGCGATGCTGCGAAGCCACTGGGTTCTGGTTGTGATGGACCAGTTTACGCGTCGCATCATTGGTTTTGGCGTCCACAACGGCATCGTTGATGGAGTGGCGCTGTGCCGAATGTTCCATCGCGCGATTCGCGGGCACAGTCTGCCCAAATATCTCAGCTCGGATCACGATCCGCTGTATCGATTCCACCAATGGGAGGCTAATCTTCGGATCCTCGAGGTAACCGAAATCAAGACCGTTCCTTACGTACCGCTTTCGCACCCCTTCGTAGAGCGACTTATCGGCACGATTCGTCGCGAGTATCTCGACCGCATCTTATTCTGGACCACAGCCGATCTGGAGGCGAAGCTAATCGATTTTCAACATTGCTATAACGGCCATCGAACGCATGCGGGTCTGGAAGGGCGCCTGCCGGAATCGCCTGCGGGAGGAGGTGTAACACCAACCGGTCTTGGTTCGTACCGGTGGCGGAGGCACTGCCGAGGCTTGTACCAAACTCCGATAGCCGCTTGATCCCGTTAATTCGCCATGCACAGGTCAAAACAAATCATTCCATTGATCATCGCCGTCACTGGAATGCAAATTTGATGATTACAGGAACCCAGGAAGGTGCCAAAGCGGCTATTTATCTATTGACAATCAATGTCGGCGTGAATCCGCCTGCCATCTTGGCGGCAGGGAGGTATGACGACACTCTCGTGAAAACGCCACAGGGATGGCGCTTTAAGACACGCATGGTGCAAGGCGACCGAGACGGCCAACCCGCGGCTCCGCCGACGAGACCCCAATAAGCTCGAAGTCGATAGCGAGCGGTGGTGATTGGAAGGGTGTGAATCGCAAGCGAGCGGTGGTGATTGGAAGGGTGTGAATCGCAAAACTGACGCCGACATTAACTCTTAACGCTCAAGGACTTCGCAGATAGCCACGGCCTCAATCCGGCATTTCCAATGGAAGTCCAGGCGAACGTAAACATATACTGCCGCGTGGTCTTCGGACCATTTGGATCGATCGCAACACAAGGCTACGTTCCAAGATAGATCACATGAACGTAGGTTCCCAAGCGTCCGTTGTAAGCGAGATAGTACCCCGGATCATCGGGATCTTCGTAAATGGCGATGGGGTCGCCGTTCCAGTTCCAATCGACTACATATGGCCAGTCAGCAGGTGCGACCTCAAAGTAATTACCGTTGAACCAGAATCGCTCACGGTTGCCGCCTTGAATATGGAATACATGACTCGCTCCGAACCCGAGCCGAAACTGACCGTGAGGGAATGGGTGGTCGATGCGGGAAACGTGCTCATGCTGAACCCATTGTTCCCCTTCGACGCGCGGCCGGGCAGCAGCGACCCGCCCCGGATTCGGGGCGCCCCCACGTTCCTCTGGCCGACCGCTTCGGGGCTCGCCGCCGCGAGGCTCCGGCCTCCCAGCTTGTGGTGCTCCGGTGCGGTCCGCAGGCCTCGGCTGCGCCGTGCCGCGTGCCGGACCATGTTGAGGAAAGTGTTGCCCGCCCTGATGATTCTGCGCTCCGCGGTTCTCTCCTCCTTTTTCCTCACTGCGTCGCTCCTGCGCATACAGGCTTTGACCTATGTAGACAAGCAGACACATTGATGAAACCGTGATAAAAACGATACGTCGCTTTTTCATTCAGACCTCCCCAGGGGCTTAGCACGCCTGATGCCAATAGCCTCGGCACTCCCGCCCCTGAACGGTTCGAATCAACCCCAGAATCGTGTTCGGCTTCATCACGGAACGACGTTCCCCATCGTGCCGATTCAGCTTACTGCAATTGACCCTGAGAGGCTTACTATGATATTGCAGAGGGTTTTAACCAGGGTGCCTGGAGGTCGTGGAAACGAACTCCCCAAGGCGGGTTAGCACATTAACTCTTAACGCCGTTCTCGGCGGGAGTTTATGTCGCTCGGGGGTCATCGCCATTTGGTGCCAGAAGTCAGCGTAGGGCAAAATAACCGGCCCATGGCGTGAGTGAGGAGATCGCGGCGAGTAACAGAAAGCTGTATTCTTTTTTCGTTCGAGACTGACTTTACCGGGAGGGTGAAGGCCGGTCCTCAGATCGAAACTTGGCAGCGACGGTCAGCGGCGGCCTTCACACCAGCCGTGATTCTGTTTATCGCACTGCCAGATGCGGAAGACAACGCCGATCCGGGGTGATCGCGCTGGGCCTTCTGCCGCGGCAATGTCCCTTCTGCCGTAAGGACACGATCATCGGCCACGGACGACGGCGCCGTCATGCTCACGATAACGAGCACGAATGCGTCTGGGTAAGGCGGGGAATCTGCGAACCGTGTAGGAAGACCTTCACGATTTTGCCTGATTGGCTGGTGCCATCGGCGCCCTTCACTTTGCACTGCCGGCAACAGGCCTGTGAGCACATCGCCGCCGGTGATACCGT
>DATBID010000264.1:0-21803 GCA_036557125.1 Bryobacteraceae bacterium
CAGGCGGGCAGAGAATTCTCCGCCGCGTTCATCTCGACCGCTCCCCACAATTCCTGGGGAATGAAGCGCGTCCAGTTGATAGCGGGAGCCCCGGCAATGATGCCGTTATAATCCTGCGGATACCGTTGGGCCTCCATCAAGCCCTGCCGCCCTCCGGTGGAGCAGCCGTTGAAATAGGAATATCGCGGCGCGACGCCGTACATGGCTTCGGTGAGCGCTTTGCCGGTGACGGTCATTTCGTGAATCCCGACGTGGGCGTTGTCGCGGATGCGCTGCCAATTGAGACGGCCGTTGGCATCGAGCGCGAAGCTGCCGCTGCCGCCTTCGTGGCCGGTATCGGTAGATCCGGATGCGTAGCCGAGCGCCACGGGTTGATTGATGCCGGCCGGGCTGCCGCCCACAAACCCTCCACCGCCAATCCCGAGAAAACGGCCATTCCAGTTCGAGATCGGAATGCCAATCCAGATTCGCACCTTGTCTCCCGCGGGCGGATGAGTGGTGATCGCGGTTATGCGGCACATGTTGGGATTGGCTGGATCTATGGCTTCTGACTCGATGGTGGTGTTGGGCAAAGCGAGCATCGCCAGGCTCTCGCAGGAGCGCACGGGCCTGGGATTAGCGACGACGGGCTTCGGAATGGAGCCGAGCGGAGGCGGCCCGCCGCGGGCGCCTCCTTGAGGTTGGCTATAAGCGGCAGCAGCGGCGATCAGCGCGGCGACACAGCATCTTCGGTTCATTGGAGTGCTCCTCGCGGTGAAGATGTAGTATATTGCAGGCGAATCATTGACGGCAAGCGCGCAGATGCATTATCGTGTATCAGCATGGATGCCGCGCTCGCTAGCGACTTCATCGACTTTCAGACAACGCCTTCGCAATACCGGCATTGGAAGATATCGATCGAAGGGCGGGTGGCCACGCTGGCGATGGATGTTCAGGAAGACGGAGGGATACGCCCCGGCTACAAGCTCAAGCTGAATTCGTACGATCTCGGCGTAGATATTGAGTTGCGCGACGCGCTTGAGCGCATCCGGTTTGAGCACCCTGAAGTGGCGAGCGTGATTATCACCAGCGCCAAGCCGCGGGTCTTTTGCTCCGGCGCCAACATTTATATGCTGGGGCTTGCGACTCATGCATGGAAAGTGAACTTCTGCAAGTTCACCAACGAGACGAGGAACGGCATGGAGGACGCGAGCGCACATTCCGGGCTGAAGTTTATCGCAGCATTGAACGGGTCCACAGCCGGAGGCGGGTATGAACTGGCTTTGGCCTGCGATGAAATTGTGTTGATCGACGACCGCTCGTCAGCGGTGAGCCTTCCGGAGGTTTCCATGCTGGGTGTTCTTCCGGGCACCGGCGGACTGACACGCCTGACGGACAAGAGACGGGTGCGGCGAGATCTGGCGGATGTATTTTGCACAATGCCGGAAGGAGTTCAGGGACAGCGCGCTAAAGAATGGGGCTTGGTGGATGGGGTAGTGAAGCCGCAGGAGTTCGCGGCATATGTCGAGAAGCGGGCGCTCGCGCTGGCGGAATGGAGTGACCGGCCAGCGGATGGTCACGGAATCGAGCTTGCTTCGCTAGAGCGAAGGCTCGATGAGAGGGGATATCACTACCGATATGTGGAAGTGCAACTGGAGCCGCAGCGCCGCACGGCGTCACTGACTGTCCGGGCGCCCGAATCCGCGGGGCCGGGATCGATTCCGGAAATCTTGGATATAGGCGCCGATTGGTGGCCGTTGCGAATGGCGCGCGAACTCGACGACGCGATCCTCTCGTTGCGGATGAACCAGCTTGAAGTAGGTCTGTGGGTATTGCGGACGGAAGGCGACTCGCGGAATGTGCTGGCCGCCGATACGGTGTTGTTCGCAAATCGCGGTCACTGGTTCGTGCGGGAAGTCATCGGGATGATGCGCCGGACGTTTGCGCGTATGGAAGTCAGTTCGAGATCTATATACGCATTGGTGGAACCGGGATCGTGCTTTGCCGGTTGTTTACTGGAGTTAGCACTGGCAGCAGACCGTGTGTATATGCTCGACGATCCGCGAGCGTCGATCGCGCTTTCGGAGATGAATTTCGTCGGCCTTGAAACTGTAAACGGCCTGACGCGCCTGGCGGCCAGATTCTATGGAGAGGAATCGCGACTCTCTCAGGTGCGGAAGCGCGCCGGTAGCGCGCTCGGACCTCGCGAGGCGGCGGAACTGGGACTGGCCACGTTTACTCCTGATGAACTCGATTGGGGCGATGAGATCCGGCTGGCAGTGGAAAGCCGCCTGGCTCTTTCACCCGACGCGCTGACCGGACTGGAAGCGAACCTGCGGTTTGGAATGCGCGAGAGTATGGAGTCGCGCATATTCGGCCGGCTTTCCGCATGGCAGAACTGGATCTTCGTTCGGCCGAATGCAGTGGGAGCGGCGGGGTCACTAAAGGTGTATGGCACGGGTAACCGAGCAAAGTTCGATTGGGAGCGGGTGTAAGCAAATGGCGGAACTCTCTGAAGTCACTCAACAGACGATCGATTACTCGCAGCGCATTCCCAATAATGTCGATCTCGCCAGTGACCGAAATCTGCAGCGCGCGCTCGAACGGTGGCAGCCGGCATTCCTGAACTGGTGGAGTGAGACCGGACCGGCGAACACGACGAATCTGCAGGTATATTTGAGGACGGCCGTGAGTGTAGACCGCGACGGCTGGGCGAATTTCGGATATGTGCGCATGCCGGAGTACCGCTGGGGTATTTTCCTGACGCCGCGCGATGAGAACCGCAAGATCCACTTCGGCGATCACAGAGAAGCGCCGGCCTGGCAGGAGATTCCCGGAGAATACCGGTCGCCGCTTCGCCGGATTATTGTGACTCAGGGAGACACGGAACCGGCATCGGTGGAGCAGCAAAGGCTGCTGGGCGCAACCTGCCCCTCCCTTTACGATCTGCGCAACTTGTTTCAGGTAAACGTGGAGGAAGGGCGGCACTTGTGGGCGATGGTGTATTTGCTGCATCGCTATTTCGGCCGCGACGGACGGGAGGAAGCCGAGGCTCTTTTAGATAGGCGGTCAGGGGACCCGAACAACCCACGCATTCTTACGGCGTTCAATGAGAAGACCAGCCACTGGCTCGCTTATTTTCTATTCACGTTCTTCACGGACCGCGACGGCAAGTTCCAACTGGCGGCTTTGGCCGAGTCGGGTTTCGACCCTCTGGCGCGCACCACCAAGTTCATGCTTACGGAGGAAGCGCACCATATGTTTATCGGGGAATCCGGCGTGGCCCGCATTCTACAACGCACGTGCGAAGCCATGCGGCAACAAAACCTGACGGAAGCTTCCGAATTGCGCGCCCAAGGTGTGATCGATTTTGAGACGCTGCAGCGGTTCGTGAACTTTCATTACAGCGTTACTCTGGATCTGTTCGGTTCGGAGATCTCTTCGAATGCGGCGAGTTACTATACAAGTGGATTGAAGGGGCGTTACGCGGAGGGGAATATCGGCGACGACCATACGCTCGCTCACGAGTCTTATCCGGTCGAGGAAATTGTGGACGGGAAGATGGTGAAGCGCCAGGCGCCAGCTCTGACAGCTCTGAACGCGCGGCTGCGCGACGACTACACACGCGAAATTCAGGGCGGTGTAGACCGATGGAACCGGATTCCGGAAAGGTTTCGGATTCCGTTCCGGATCAAGCTCCCGCATGTGGGGTTTCACAGGAAGATAGGAAACTTTGCGGGGCACTTTGTCAGTCCGGACGGGCGGATTCTAACGAGCGAAGCCTGGGAGCACCAGTCAGCCGGGTGGCTCCCGTCAGACAGTGACCATGAGTTTGTCGGTTCGCTGATGCGGCGAGTGATCGAACCGGGTAAGTTTGCGAACTGGATCGCTCCGCCGGCGCGTGGTATCAACAATCTGCCTTTAGAATTCGAATATGTGCGATTCGGCTGATGGGGAACCGCTCCCTAACGGTCGCGGCTCGGATACCCTCTCTCTGCCTGCGCGGAAACTGTTGGGCGTGATTGTGCAGCAGATTCATCACGGACCTCTGCGCTCGAAGGCGAATGGCACGGCGACGCCGCCGGAGATTTTGGAGGCTTGCGGCCTCGATGTAGGAGAGTTTTATGATTTACTGGACACGTTGGAGAAAGCCGGCCTTATCCGCGTATTGAACACTTACCCATTTGAAGAGATCCAGCTCATGACCTTTGACAAGTTCGCGGTGCCGCCGGAGGAGCGCTACTTCGAAGACTACGTACCGGGGCGAGTGTACGAGTTCGGAAGTATCACAGTGACCGAACCGGAGATCATTGAGTTCGCGAAGCAGTTCGACCCACAGTATTTTCACACCGATCCCGAGAGAGCGAAGGCGAGCCGATTTGGAGGGATCGTCGCTTCGGGCTGGCATACCATATGCCTGGCGATGCGGCTATACGTTGAATACTATCTTACGCACGCCGCCAGTCTCGCCTCGCCGGGCATGGACGAGGTTCGATGGCCGAACCCCGTGCGTCCCGGTGATACTTTGCGAATTCAAGTGACGACTCTCGAAACGAGGCATTCACGCTCGAAGTCCGACCGAGGAATTGTTCGGGCTAAGATTGAGGCGTTGAATCAGAAGGACGAAACTGTGCTCAGTATGATCGGGATGAGCATTATCGGGCGGCATCCGCGGTCTTGATCGGGGCTTGGCTCATCTCGCGCAGCTTGTAGCGCATTACTTTTCCGGCGGCAGTCTTGGGCAACTCGCGCAGGAATTCAATGTGACGGGGGTACTTATACGGGGTGATTCGCCGTTTTACGAAATCCTGGAGATCCCTTGCCAACTCAGCTCCACCCGAATATCCATTGCGCAGGACGACGAATGCCATGGGCGTGTGGATACCTGTCCGCTCTTCGAACGCAATCACGGCGGCTTCCAGAACGCAAGGGTGCTCGATCAGCGTGCATTCCACTTCAATCGGCGATACCCATTGGCCGGACACTCGAAACATATCATCCGATCTGCCTGCATACCAGTAGTAACCATCCTCATCGACGCTGTACTTGTCTCCAGTGAAGAACCAGCGTCCGCGCATGCGGTCCTGAGTCAAAGCACGGCGGTTCCAGTAGCAGAGCGCGGTGCTGGGACCGGCCACCAATAGATCTCCAATCGCGCCGGGCGGCACTGGCTGGCCGGCATGGTCGACAAGCGTCAGTTCATAGCCGGGCACGGCCTGGCCCGTGCTGCCCGGACGCACTTTTCCGGCCCGCGCGGAAAGATAGATATGCAACACTTCGGTGGACCCGATGCCATCCAGAATTTCGACACCGAAGCGCTCCTTCCAGCGGCGATAGATTTCCGCGGGCAGCGGCTCGGCGGCCGAAACCGCCAAACGGACCGATGGCATCCTGTGACTTGTGTCCCGAGTAGCCTCATCAAGCATCGCGGCGTAGAGAGTGGGCACGGAGAAGAACAGTGTAGGGCGCCGGGCCTCGACGAGTTCGAGTATGGCTTGTGGCTTAGGCTTATCGGGATACAAGATCATGGTTGCACCGACGTGAAACGGAAACATCAGTCCGTTACCGAGCCCATAAGCGTGAAACAGCTTGGAGGTGGAGAAGGTAACGTCGGAGGGCTGGATATCGAGCACGCTTTGCGCGTAGTGTTCGCAGCAATGGACCCAATCCTGGTGCAGATGCACGGCAGCCTTAGGACGGCCGGTGCTGCCGGAGGTCCAGAGCCAGAAGGCGGCATCGTCTTTGGTGGTGGGCACGACATCGAATACCGAAGAGCTACGCTCCAGGAATTTATTCCAATGGAGGCGGCCGGCGGCGGCCTCACCGCACACGATTACGTTATTGCAATAATGCTGACCAGCGAGGGCCGGCGTGAATTCAGCGAGAAGCGTGGAGTGAACGATCGCCGCTTTTGCCCGGGTTTCCTCGAGGAACCAGGCGTAATCGCTTGCGCGTAACGCGGTATTTGTCGGGACGGCGACGGCTCCCATTTTCATAACGCCGAAATACGCAGCGGCAAATTCGGGAATATCGGGGAGGAGGAGCAGAACGCGCTGTTCCTGTTCGACTCCCAGTTGGAGCAGCCCGTTGGCTACGCGGTTGACCTGTTCAGCGAGCTCAGCATAGGTAAGCCGGCTGCTGCCCGCGACAATTACGCTATTGCCGCCACGGCCCTCCCGGATGTGGCGGTCCACGAAGTGATCTACGAGATTGTACGGCTCCGGCAATTCGACGCGATCCGGATATGCATTATACTGCGTGCGGCGCGGAGCGAGCGAAGCGAGGCATTGGGCACCGGGGGATTTTCAGAGGGGGCCGCCGAGCCGATGCGGCCCCCGGATACGCTGCTTATTTATGTGGAACCAGGCTGTAGGTTTGGTCCCAAAACGGCATAGAGCCGATCGGCTCGCCCGAAATGACGATCTCCACACGGCGGTTTTCAATCCGGCCATTCTCGGTGCCGTTCGACTCAACCGGCCGCGAATTGCCGAATCCCTGGCTGGTGACCGACGCGGCGGGAACTCCTCCGGAGACCAGCGCATTGCGAACGGCCGCAGCGCGGTCGTTCGAAAGCTGTTCGCCGCCCGCCGAATCCGTGTAGCCCTCAACAGCTACTCGCAGGCCAGGCTGCGAAACGATAATGCCGGCAACGCGATTCAGTTCATCGGTGGCTTCGGGGCGCAGGGTCGCGCCGGTGAAATCGGCATCGCTGACTACGACGACCAAACCACGCGGTGTGTCACGCGTAGAAAGATCACCGTTCAGTCGCTCCAACAACTGACCCCGTAATTCGCGCTTACGAGCCTGAGACTGCTGCTGACCCGCCAGCGGAGCCGCCGGCGCCGTTTCATTGGCGACGGCCTGGTAGCGATCGGCGTGCGCATGAGCGGCAGCGGCTTCCGATTGGGCGCGTTCCACGGCCGCCTTTTCCCGTTCGGCTTCGGCGCGGGCAGCATCGGCTTCAGCCTGCGCCTGCTCGACAGCGGCTGCCGCCTGAGCTTTGGCTTCGGCCACTTGCGCTTTGGCTTTCGCCACTTCGTTTTGCGCGGCGGCGAGGCGCTCTTCCTGTTCGCGGCGCTCGGCGATCACGCGCGCGTCCTCAGCCATTTGGGCCGCTTCGCGGGCATGCTGCACGATCAGGCTGGTATCGGCTTTGCTCGCCTGAAGCTTCTGCGCTTCTTCATAAGCGTGAATGGCCTTCGCGTACGTGTTGGGTGCAAGCCTTTCCGCATCTGCGGCGCGCGCGATCCCCACGGCATTTTGCGCCTCGTACAATTCGAGGAGAGCTTCATACTCGCGCATGGATACTTTGGGGGTGTTGCTCACGGCGTTTTGGAGCCCCTGCTGGACGTCATAGGTGTACGTGCCGCGCGGCAACAGCTCGAATTTGGCTTGGATCGGCTGGGCGCTTCCTAGCGTATCGGGCCGAATATGGTTTTCGACGACCACTACGTCGCTGGGCTGGCGCACGGAGGAAAACGGTTCGGCCGTGACGATCATGCCGAAGACCTGAAGGTCTGTGGTAACGCGTATGTGCGCATGATTGCCGGAATCCGGAACCAGTTCCCCGAGGTTGTGCGGCGCGCCTTCCGGTGTAATCGCCCACAGCACGTAAGTCAGATACTCACGGCCGAAGCGGGTGGGCGCTTCCAGATCATCGAAACGGGCGTCGATTTCCGTCCGGCCTCGCTTCGATTCCACAGTAGCGTCTCCCTTGGCATGGCTAAGCAGCACAGTTCCGCGAAAATCGATCTTGGTCGGCCCCGAGCGGTACTGGTAGTTCACCGCATCCACGTTTCGGTCCACCACCGTCACGCGGTAAAGAGGAACCGCGTCATGCCTGGCAGCAGGTTGCGGCGGGGCCTGCTGGCAGACAGCGGGCAGTGCGCCCGCGAGCGGAAGGATTGCGAGGTGGAAAAATGTGCGTTTCATTTCGCCTCCAACCAGGAATCTGTTGCAGCTTCGATGCCGTTTGCCCTGAATCGTGCCGTTTCGCACGTAAACTGGAGTAGATGATTGCGCGATATACCCGTCCGGAAATGGGCCGGATTTGGACTGAAAACAATAAATTTCAGCAGTGGCTGGAGGTGGAGCTGGCGGCTTCCGAAGCGCTTGCGGAACTCGGGGTTGTCCCTATGGAGGCAGCCCGGCTGTTGCGGCAGCACGCGGGCTTTGAGGTGGCCCGCATTCTGGAAATAGAAAGCGAGGTCAAGCACGATGTGATCGCCTTCACCACCGCTGTGACGGAAACAGTGGCGCGCGCCGGGCACGCGGAAGCTTCGCGCTGGCTGCACTACGGGTTGACTTCGAACGACATCGTGGATACGGCGCAGGCATTGCAGCTTCAGCAGGCATCGACGCTGCTGGTGCGCGGGCTTGAGGAGCTGCGAGCCGTGCTCAAGCGGCGCGCCCGCGAGTTTCAACATGCCATCCAGATCGGACGGACACACGGCGTGCACGCCGAGCCGATCACCTTTGGATTGAAGCTGGCCAATTGGTACGATGAAGCCGGCCGCGCGCTGGCGCGGCTCTGCGCTGCTGCCGAAGAGCTGCGCGTCGGCAAGACTTCGGGCGCGGTCGGGACCTACGCGCATATCGGGCCGGAGGTGGAAGAGCGCATCTGCGCGCGGCTCAACTTGAAGCCCGCTCCAATTACCTCTCAGGTGATTGCACGCGACCGCCATGCGAATTTCGTTTCCGCGCTCGCGCTCGCGGCCGCGCTTTGCGAGCACATCGCGCTTGAAGTGCGCCACCTGCAGCGCACGGAAGTACGTGAAGCCGAAGAATATTTTTCCAAGGGCCAGAAGGGCAGCTCGGCCATGCCGCATAAGCGCAACCCGGTGACTTCCGAGCAAATCTGCGGTCTTGCACGCGTGGTACGCGCCAACGTGCAGGCGGCATTCGAAAACGTGGCGCTCTGGCACGAGCGCGATATCTCGCATTCTTCGGTGGAACGGGTCATTCTTCCCGATTCGACGATTCTTCTGGATTACCTCCTCGCCAAAACCACGCAGCTTGTCGATAAGCTGCTGGTCTATCCAGAGCGCATGCGCCGGAATCTGGAAATGACGCGCGGGCTGGTGTTCTCCGGGCAGTTGCTGCTCGATCTTGCGGCTGCGGGGATGCTGCGCGAGGAAGCCTACCGCGTCGTGCAAGGGCACGCCATGCGGGCCTGGGAAACGGAAGGCGACTTTCGCGCTGCCATTGAGGCCGATCCCGAAATCCGTAAGGCGCTGGCGCCGGAGCAGATTGCCGAAGCGTTTTCCGTAGAGCGGCAATTACGCAACGTGAACCGGATTTTTGAGAGAGTGTTCGGAAAAGGGTAGCTTCCACGCTCAGGCGTTCAAAAGCCCGTAATAATTACACTATCGGCCACCCGGGAGGCGATATCATGAGTATATGGAGTTCACGCCCTCCATCTGCCGCCCCGGCCTTTTCGGCTCGGATTAACTGTTTTCCTTCCACGGCGTAATCTTTCCTCACAAATTTGTCGATAGAAGGAGCAGGATTTATGGTTGAGATCCGGGAACAGGTCCGTCCGGACCTGCCGAGCATTGCGGGTCCTCTGCCAGGGCCGCGCGCAGAGGCGTTAATTCGCCGCGACCATGAGCATGTGTCGCCATCTTATACTCGCTGCTATCCCTTGGCGGCGGCGCGGGGCGAAGGAGCCATCGTTGAAGACGTAGATGGGAATCGGTTTCTGGATTTCAGCGCCGGCATTGCCGTGGTGGCCACGGGCCACTGCCATCCACGGGTGGTGGAAGCCATCCAGCAGCAGGCTGCGCGGCTCATCCACATGTCCGGCACCGATTTTTACTATGAAGAGCTGGTGGCGCTGGCCGAAAAGTTGGCGGCCATTTCGCCGGGAACCGTTCCCCGGCGGGTAAGCTTTGGAAATTCGGGCGCGGAGGCGGTGGAGGGCTGCATCAAGCTCGCCCGTTATGCCACCGGCCGGGAGAAAATCATCGCGTTCTTCGGAGGTTTTCACGGCCGCACCATGGGCGCGCTTTCTCTCACCGCGAGGAAGGCGGTGCAGCGCAGAGGCTTCGGTCCGCTCCTGCCCGGCGTGGTGCATGCTCCTTATCCTTACTGCTACCGCTGCCCCATGGGAAAGCGCCCGGAAACGTGCGCGGTCGAGTGTGTTTCTTATATCGAGAACACGCTGTTGAAGACCATCGCTCCTCCTGATGAGGTGGCGGCCATTGTCGTCGAGCCGGTGCAGGGAGAAGGCGGCTACATTGTGCCGCCGCAGAAATTCTTCGACGAGCTGGAGCGCGTGGCGCACCAGAACGGGATTCTGCTCGTTTTCGACGAAGTGCAGTCCGGAATGGGACGCACCGGCAAAATGTGGGCGGCTGAGCACTTTGGCGCGGTTCCGGACGTGTTCGCCGTGGCGAAGGGCATCGCCAGCGGCATGCCGCTAGGGGCGACGGTGGCGCGCACTGAACTGATGAATTGGCCTCCCGGCGCGCATGCTTCCACTTTTGGCGGCAACCCGGTTTCCTGCGCGGCGGCGCTCGTGACCATCGCACTGCTGGAAGAGGATCTGGTGAATAACGCCGCGCGCATGGGAGCATATATGATGGACCGGCTGCGCGAATGGCCGAAGCGCTACGGCGCAGTGGGCGAGGTTCGCGGCCTCGGCCTGATGATCGGCATCGAAATGGTGCGCGACCAGATGACCCGCGAAAAGGCCCCGGAACTACGTGACGATGTAATCGAGCGGGCCTTTGAGCGCGGTCTGCTGGTACTGGGCGCCGGGGAAAATACGATCCGCCTCAGCCCGCCGCTGATTGTGTCGCGCGACCAGTGCGACTTCGCTCTGGATACTATCGAAGAGTGCATCCGCGAAGTGGCACGCTGAAAATCCTGGATGTCGGCTGCGGGATCAACAAGCAGCCCGGTTCCATCGGAATCGACCGCAATCCCGCCAGCCGGGCCGATGTCATCGCCGACTTGGACCGCTTTCCTTATCCATTCGCCGACTGTTCGTTCGACCGGATTACGGCCCTCCACGTGATCGAGCACCTGAGTGACGTCATCCGCGCAATGGAGGAGTTTCACCGCCTGCTGCGGCCGGGCGGCGCAGTACGCATCGTAACCCCGCACTATACCGATTTCAGCTCGTTCTGCGACCCCACCCACAAGAGCCATCTGAACAGCTTCAGCTTCCGTTACTTCGGCGAAAATCACGGCGGTTTCGGCTACTACTCGAAAGCGAAATTTCGCGAGATTTCCTTGCGTGTCAAGCTACTGGCTTTGTGGAGGTGGCTGGGATTCGAATTCTTCGTCAACCGGTTTCCGCGATACCGGCGTTTCTGGGAGCACTATCTCTGCTACGTCGTCCGCGGCAAAGTCATCGAGTTCGAGTTTCAGGCATTGAAATAAGCGAGTGATCGGACTGCTCTACCGCGCGGCCGACGCCTTGCGGCGCTGGAAGTTGGCGGATGACCATGGCCGGATCGGCGAAGATCTGGCGCATCGATATCTCCGAAAACACGGCTGCACGATCGTGGCGCGGCGGTACCGGCCCCCGGCGGGCGGCGGGGAAATCGACATCGTGGCGTGGCACGGCTCGAAACTGGTGTTCGTGGAAGTGAAGACCCGCGCCAGCGGCGAGTTCGGAGCGCCCGAGCGCGCGGTCGATCAGGTGAAGCAGGCCGTGCTCGCGCGCACCGGCCGCGATTATGCGCGCCGGGCGGAGGTCGAATGGCAGAATGTGCGTTTCGACATTGTCAGCATCGTGCTCGGCCGGACACCCGAAATCGAATGGCTCCAGGATGCTTTTTCCGCAGAAGCCGAAGCCACATATCATGCCCGGCCCGCTCAGTTCGCCCACATGTAAGCGAACTCAACTATTGCCGATGCAGCACCTGCTCGCTCGAATAATCCGTGCCGTTGTAGTTTCCCTTGATTTTGATCGTTAGCGTCTTGCCGTCCGGCGACACGGTCATGGTACACATTTCGCTAACTTTGCCGTGTACCTTGCCCGTGCGCTCGATAGTGTGCGAGTCGACGCGCTTCAGGGAAACGGTGTCCAGGCCAGTGCCCGTGATCGGGTAATCTTTACCGTCGAACTTGGCCGTGTAGTCAATGTCGTCGGTCGTGCTCAAAAACAGATTCGGAGTTTTCGTGAGATTGTGCAGCCCGCCATTCTTTTCTTCGAAAATTACCGTGCGGTCTTCCGGCGCGGGGCCAGGGGCGAATTTCGAATGATCGGCGTCCAATAACCAGGTACCTAGGAACGGGTCCTTCGCCTGCGCGAAGACCGCGACAGTAGCTAGCAAAGCGGCCGCCAAAACGATTGCCGTTCTCATATTGGGTTCTCCGGTTTTCTATGCTATCTCAGGAGTCGCGCAGCCAGAGCGCTGCGGCGTAGCCGAGCAGAATCAATCCCAGGACGGAAACTATCCAGCTTGTAACCACGCCCCAGGCGAGCAGCATCAGGCCGAAGGCCAGGATGGGCGGCGCAAAGCTAGGCCGACACTCGGGTTCATTCATTGGACGGCCTCCGGTGGGGCAGGCGCTTTCGCTTGCCAACCGCGCTCGGCGCGCGAATTTCGATCGGCGGCATCGGCCGCAACGAACCAGCGCGCCACGCTCGCCAGAATCGCCGTGAGATAGACCAAGCAGCCAGGCACCCACATCATCAGTCCGCCGATCTGCTGGTCGGTCTTCGGATCGAGTCCCCAGCCGGTGCGCACCAGGCGCTGGACTTTATCCTGACCAAACGCGTTTGCGTAGGCCGGGTACGCTCCCAACGGCATGAATGTAAGAGCCGCGCCGAGAACGCTGCAAGCCGTGCAGGCGCTGAAGAGGTACACAATCGCGGCGAGCGGGCTGGGACGCCGACCGGGCAGCGGGCCCAGAATCGGCCACCAGAAAATCGTGCCGCCAACCAGAAAGCTCAGGTGCTGGAATATGTGAAGGGCATCGCTCGCAAGCGCGGCGTTGAACAGGGTGGGAATGTGCCACGCGATCATCGGCACGACTCCGATCGGCCAGGAAACAGCCGGCTGGGCGAGTACGCGCTCCGCGCGGGCCAACCAGCCATGCCGCAGCGACGCTTCGACGGGCTGCCGCGGCGTTCCGAGGAGCCACAACGGCGGGATAATCAGCGCCAATAAGAAATGCTGGAGGACATGCGCGCTCAGCAACGCCCGATCGCCAAGGGTGTCGATCGGAGAGACGAGATCGATCAGCAGAATCAGAACGCCGGAGAGGAACAGCGCGGTTTTGAGCGGCTGGCGCGGGCGCGCAAGCAGAAGGTAGGCGATGGTGAGAGCCGAGCAGCCGATGACTATTGAAGGCTCCCAATCCCAGGCGGAAAGCATAAGATCCCAGGTGGTCATAATAAATTCCAAAGATAAACAACGGAGAAAATGGCAAGCCAAACCAGAGTGCCGAACTGCCAAAAGAGAGAAACAGGCCCAAGCAGCCGTGGCTTCCTGGCGATCGAAAGGCCGACAAGCCCGACGACTCCAAGCGCCACATGCAATGCATGGAGCCCGGTCAACGTAAAGAAGGTCGTGCCGAACAAGCTCTGGCTGATACTAATGTGCTGCCGCAACAAACCGGCGTACTCGCTACCCTGCCCTGCCAGAAAAACCAATCCGAAAACAATCGTCGCAATGACCCAGGAACGCAAGCCCGCGGCAGTCGCTCGCCACATCGTGAAGCTGCTGGCCAGCAGGCAGGCGGTGTAGATGGCCGTTTGGTTCAGGTGGAGGGAGGCGGCCGTCACGGTGGCATTACGGAAATAGATGTACGCCACAATCAACAAGAAAAAGAAGACAGCCTCTCCGAGAAGGAACAGAAACATGCCCGTCCTAGAATCCCCGATCTCAGTTTTCCGATCCTCGGTCCCCGATCTTTGGTCTCCGATCCCCAATCCCTGCTTCAAGTCCCACAACGGCCGCCGGCTGTGGATCGGCGGCACGGTTTCCGCCCATTCGAGCGTCCAGGCATCCCACGGGTTTGGTCCTGCTTTCGACCCGAACACGAGGCTGGAAAGCATGTTCACGATGAACACCAGCGAACCCAGGCCGAGAATCACCGCCCCAAACGTGGAGATGGCGTTCAGCGCGCCCCACCAGGGGAGATCCGGATACGTATATACCCGCCGCGGCATGCCCAGCAGCCCGAGAATATGCTGCACAAAGAAAGTGAGATTGATGCCGATGACTACCAGCCAGAAGTTCCACTTGCCGACGGTTTCATTGAGCAGGCGGCCGGAGAATCGCGGGAACCAGTAATACGCCGCTGCGAACAGAGCAAGAGCCGTGCCGCCAAACAGCACGTAATGAAAATGGGCCACGACGAAATATGTATCGGTAAGTTGCCAATCGAGCGGCACCATCGCAAAGGCAATCCCGCTCAAACCGCCGATGGTGAATTCGAGCAGGAAGGCGATGGCAAACAGCATCGCCGTGGTGAAGCGGATCGAGCCGCCGATCATGGTCGCCGTCCAACTGAAAATCTTCACGCCGGTTGGCACCGCGATGAGCATGCTGGAGGCGGCGAAGGCCGAAAGAACTACTTTGCCCAGAGCTACCGCGAACATGTGATGCACCCACACGCCATAGCTCAGAAAAGCGATGGCCAGCGTGGATGCGGCCATGAACTCGTAGCCGAAGATCGGTTTGCGCGAGAAGACCGGAATGATTTCGGAGATCATCCCGAAAGCCGGCAACACCAGGATATAGACTTCGGGATGGCCGAAAATCCAGAAGTAATGCTGCCAGAGAACCGGCGCGCCGCCCTGGGTGGGAGTGAAGAAATGCGCGTTGAGGCGGCGATCCATCAGTAGCATCACCAGCGCCGCGTTGAGGGCCGGCATCGCAAACACGATCAGGCTGGAGTTAATCAGCGTCATCCAGGCGAACAGCGGCAGGCGGCGAATCGTCATGCCCGGGGCTCGCAGCCGCCCAATGGTGACGATGAAATTGATGGCGGAAAACATCGTGCCGGTGCTCAGCAGAAGGAGAGCGAGCGCCCAATAATCCAGGCCCGGATGCGGCGAGTAGGGCGTTTCGCTCAGCGGCGCGTAGCTGAACCAGCCAGCATCCGGCGCGCCCCCCGCCGCGAAGCTGATATACAGCAGAATGCTGCCCGCAACCTGCAACCAGAAAGCCAGGGCAGTCAGACGAGGGTAGGCCATCCGGCGCGCGCCGATCATCAAGGGCAGCAGATAAACGGTAAAGCCGATGAGCACCGGCGTTACCACCAGAAAGATCATGGTGGTGCCGTGCATCGTGAAGGTCTGATTATAGGCTTCCGGCGAGAGGAACTTCAGATTGGGTAGCGAAAGCTGCGCGCGCATCAGCATGGCTTCCACGCCGCCGACCAGTAGAAAGAACAGCGCCAGCAGCATGTACAGGATGCCGATGCGTTTATGGTCGACCGGGGCAAGCCAACGACTCAACGAAGTGACTCCATGTACGCAGTGAGGGCCTGCACCTCAGAAGCGGCGAGGTGCTGATCGGGCATGCGGTTGCCGGGCTTAATGCTTTGCGGCTCGTTCACCCAGAGCGCCATATTCTCGGGCGTGTTCGCGCGGTCGCCGCCGAGCTGCATGCGAGAGGCCACGTGCGTAAGCGGCGGGCCGATGAGCGCGCGTGTATCGGAAAGAGAGACCGCGTGGCAATCGCCGCACTTGCGCTCGCGGAATAAGCGCTCGCCTTGCGCGGCCACACCCTCGGGCGGCACGGGAGGCGCGGCTTGGCGCTCGAGCCACACATTGAAGTCGCCTTCCGGTTCGGCGATCACCTGAAAATGCATCCCTGCATGCTGCATGCCGCAGAATTCCGAGCAGGTGCCCTGGTAAACGCCAGGCGCATCCGCTTCCAGCCAGACATAGCCGGCGCGCCCTGGTATCGCATCGATTTTGCGGCCGAGCTGCGGCGCCCAGAAATCATGGATCACGTCGGCCGCATCCACCCGCGCCAGCAGCCGGCGCCCAACCGGAATGTGAATTTCGCTCGCGGTCGCGGCGCCCCCGGGATACTGCGCCAGCCACCACCATTGCTGGCCGGTGATGACCACGTCGGGAGCGCGGATGGGATCCTGTGGCGCATCGACAAATGCCATGGTACGAACAGTGAGGACGAACAGCACGAGCACGATCAGCAGAGGGATGGCGGTCCAGGTAATTTCCGCTGCGCGAGACCCGTGATACTGCGGCGGCTCGCTCGCGCCAAGGCGCTCCCGATAGCGAATGATCGTATAGACGACAAGCGCCGTAACCACTGCGAAGATAACCGCCGCCACCACCAGGTATTGCCCAAACAATGAGACAATCGCCTGCGCCTGCGGAGAGTGAGGCCGGAGCCAGGGAACCATCTGGGACGAACCCTAATCATAACGCCGCCCGTTCTTGGGAAACGGGCTGACGGCGTTTGGATTAGCGATCTCGCAGCAATTTATCGATTTCGTCATAGCCCGTGGAAAGTTCGATTCCCATGGTGGACGACTTGGCTTCGAGCAGCGTGCGGACGGACTCGGGCGAGCGGAGTTCGGTCCAATAGGAATCAATGCAAGCTTTGACGGCGAGTTGGAGCGCGGTCCTTCCTTGCCCGTCAAAGGCGTTGACAGGCGCGCCACGGGCGATCAGTTCCTTCACAACGCCGGGTCGCGCGCGCCACGCAGCAACGTGTAGGGCGGTGCTGTTCCTTGCGATGCCATAGTACGCATCTCCTTCACGATAGAGAGCGGTCACGCTTACACCTAAGTCCAGCAGATTGCGAACGCCTGCAAGATTCCCCACCCCCGAGAATTCGGCTAGCAGAGTTCCGCCCTTATCGATCAACTCCGACTTTAGTTGGGGTTCGGAGGCAAGGATGGAGCGGGTCGTTTCTTTGCGATCGCGCGCGCAAGCAGCGATCAGCGCGTCGACCCCACTGAGATTGATTGGAATTCCACGCCTTTCGAAGAGATCGAGAATGTCGGCGCGTCCACGGTGAGCGGCGATCCAAGTCGCCGACTTGCCTTCGCGGTTCGGAATCGCCGGGTCTGCGCCGTGGTCCAGCAGGAGCTCGATCGTTGGCAGTCTGTTATCGCGGCGGACCGACTGATGGAGCGCCGTCAGCCCCCACCCAGTCATCCGGTTCGGATCGGCGCCGCGTTCCAGCACGAGGCGGAGGCCGTCCAGATCATGCCAATCGCACTTTCGGAGGAGCGCGGTGCTGAGACTCCGTTCGTTCAACTTGCCGCTTTCGAGCAGAATCTTCAGGACCGTGTTGTCGTAGGTCTCAACGACGTGATATGCAGTCTCCTCATCGTTCGGATCTGCACCCCGTTCGAGTAACAACCGTGTCAGCCCGGCGTGCTGCGCCACTGCGGCCGCACCGTAGATCGCGGCTTCGAGCACCGGGCGCGGGTTCGGGTGGTCGATTATTTCGATCCAGCCCGTGTTGGAGCTTGCACCGGCGTCAAGCAGAGCACGCGCTGTGCGGATGAAGGCCTCGGACCGCGTGCGGTCGAGCCTGAGGTACCGCGAAAAGCAGAGATGCGTGAGCGCGTCCCAACCCAGAGGCCCGCCCTTGGCAGTAGCGCTGGGAGGGTCGCGCGCGAGAAAAGCGCGGACTGTAGCCTCGTCGCCGAGGATCGCGGCGGTGTAAATGTCACTCGCCGCAATGTGCGGATACCGTGCGAGGATCATCTCGGCTTCTTCGAGCGTTCCCGATCTGTGCCCGTGCCGGGGCGAGCAGGCGGCGTTGATGAATCGGGAAGCCGCCTCATCGAGCGAGGCGGCTTCACGGCTCAGCGGCTTTTTGTGCTGTTCGAGATTGGGCCGATCGGGCAGCGATTTATCGGACACACTGGTGCACCCTGTGCGCTCAGGTTTAACTGTAGGAAAGGAGCCGTTCAAAATCAAGCTGGACGAACCGCTTGCCAACCGTCCCCCGCCATTGGGTGTAAAATCAACACTCGATCCGGAGGTTTCTCGTGAAAGCCATCCTCACCACGTCTGTGCTCGCCCTCGCCGGCATCGGGTGCCTGCTTTTTGCCGCTACCAGCGGCACTCCGCTGAAGGGCAAGTTCGAGCGGATCAAGGTCCACGGCAAATCGCTCGAAGGCAATCTCGAAGGCGATTCACCCGATCGCGACGTCTCCGTATACCTCCCTCCGAGCTACGCCACCGAGCGCGATCGCCGCTATCCCGTCGTCTACCTCCTGCATGGCTACACGAATTCCGATGAAGGCTGGTTCGGTCCCAACACCAAGTCCGGCTTTCAAAGCGCCGGCACCACGCTTCCCGCCGTAGCCGACAACGCGATGACCAGCCACGTAGCGAAAGACATGATCCTGGTGATGCCGAATGCTTATACGGTCTACCAGGGCAGCATGTACTCGAACTCTGTCACTACGGGCGATTGGGAAGCCTACATTACACGGGACTTGGTCGAATACGTCGACAGCCACTACCGCACCATTCCCGCTCGCGCCAGCCGGGGGCTTGCCGGCCACTCCATGGGCGGTTACGGCACAATCCGCATCGCCATGAAGTACCCT
This sequence comes from Bryobacteraceae bacterium, assembly GCA_036557125.1. Classification (GTDB taxonomy): domain Bacteria; phylum Acidobacteriota; class Terriglobia; order Bryobacterales; family Bryobacteraceae; genus PSRJ01. Next base: position 18,493 of record DATBID010000264.1, read on the forward strand.
GAAACATTTTCCAGCATTTACGTCTTGAGCGGCTGCTGCCTCACTGCCGCTCTGAACGCCGGCCAGAGGCAGGCCGAAGCCGAGTCGATCCACACCCAGGCGGAAGCGGCGAAAGCCGGGCGCGGCGTAGTCACCACCTTAGCCGAGGCCGCCGCCTGGTCGCCCGACCCCAAAAATCCACCCTTCTATTTCGACCTTCCCACCAAAGAGGGCCAGCCCCAACCCGCCGTCATTGCCCGCTGGGCCGCCAACGCGCCCTTGGCTATAATCGATCAGTACATCCCCAACCTGCGCAAGCTACACGCGATCGCTATTGATGTAGGGGACAAGGACGGACTCGCCGCCAGCAACCGCCAGTTGAGCGAAATCCTGACGCGATACGATATTCACAACACCTTTGAAACCTACGATGGAGACCACACTGACCGCATCGCGGCGCGTGTGGGATCTAAGGTACTGCCGTTCTTTTCCGAAAACCTTTCGTTTGGAGGGGCTCACTAGATGAGTTCAACAATGCCGAGGCGAATCTTCGCCGTCTTTATGATTACGGCCGCCTTGGCCGCCCAAACCGGAGAGACCTATAGGGCCCGCCTTTCCGCAGTCCCCGCCGATGCCCGCACCCGACCAGCCCTTGCGGGCATAGGCTCGGCCACGGGGACGCTCTCCGGCTCAAAGCTCACTGTCTCCGGATCCTTCGAGGGCCTGCTCTCCCCCGCCACCACTGCGCAATTGCATGTGGCGGTCGCAGCCGGTGTGCGCGGGCCCGTCATCCAGGATCTGACCATTTCGAAAGCCACCAGCGGCACCCTCTCCGGTTCCGCCGATCTGAACGCCGACGAGATTGAAAAGCTGCATAAAGGCGGCGTCTATGTTCAAATTCAAAGCGAGAAAGAGCCTGAAGGCGTTCTCTGGGGCTGGTTGCTGAAGTAGCGAGGAAGAAACGTTATGTCCGCACAGATTAAACATTTCGTAGTGGCATTGGTTTGCGTCCTGTTGGGCGCGATGGTAATCACCGGGCAGCAGCCCGCTCCTGGGCAGGGCGCCGCGCCCGGTCCCTACACCGCGCAGCAAGCCGCGGCGGGCCGCGCCGTATATCAGTCGTCTTGCGCCGGCTGCCACGGCGCCGATCTCGGCGGACAGGGCAATGCTTCGGCGCTCGCCGGCGGCCTGTTTATGGGAAGCTGGGGCAGCCGCACGACCAGCGACCTGGTTGGTTTCCTCCAGGGCGCCATGCCGCCCAGCAACCCCGGCAGTCTCGGCGAGACGGCATACGTCAACGTCGTCGCCTTCCTCCTCGATTACAATGGAGCCCGCCCTGGCAATCAGCCGCTCACGACATCCACCGCTGTCGCTATCAGTTCGGTTGCCACTGGCCAGGTGCGTCAGGTTGCGCAAGCAGGACGCGGCAGGGGCGGACGCGGCGGCGCGAACGAACCTTTGGGCGGACGCGCCGAAGCCCCCACTCCTCCCACCCCTCGCGGCCTCACCGTGCCCGGTGAAGTCAAGAACTACACTCCAGTCACTGATGCCATGCTGCGCAACCCCGATCCCGGCGATTGGCTCATGATCCGCCGCGATTACCACGCCAACGATTACAGCCCCCTCACCCAAATCAACGCCAGTAATGTCAAAGACCTGCAGCTCCAGTGGGTGTGGGCGATGAATGAAGGCACCAACCAGGCCGCCCCCGTCGTGCACAACGGCGTGATGTTCATCAACAATCCCGGTAACATCGTGCAGGCACTCGACGCGCGCACCGGCGATCTCATCTGGGAAAACCGCATCGGCAAAACCAACACCGGCAATTCACAGCGCGGCCTCGCTATCTACGAAGACAAGGTGTTTGTCACTACCGGCGAAGCCCACATCTACGCGCTCGATGCGCGGACCGGCAAGAATATCTGGGATACCGTCATCGGCGACCGCACCAACGGCAATTACAGCACCTCGAGCGGACCAATCGTAATCAAAGGGAAGCTCATCCAGGGCCTCGGCGGCGCGATGTGCTCTCAGTACCGCGATGAGAAGTGCTTCATCAGCGCCTACGATACCGAAACCGGCAAGCTCCTTTGGAAGTTCCACACCATCGCCAAGGAAGGCGAGCCGGGTGGCGACACCTGGGGCAAACTGCCCAGCCTCTTCCGCGCCGGCGGCGACACCTGGATCACGGGCAGCTACGATCCGGATCTCAACCTCACCTACTGGGGCGTCGCGCAATCGAAGCCCTGGATGCGCGCCAGCCGGCAATCCGGCAACGGGGAAACCCTCTACGCCAATTCCACCGTCGCCCTCGATCCCGACAACGGCAAGCTGGTCTGGTATTACGATCACGCGCCCGGCGAATCGCTCGATCTCGATGAAGTCTTTGAGCGCGTGCTCGTAGATGACAACGGCGGCAGGTATGTCTTCAGCGCCGGCAAAGCGGGCGTCCTCTGGAAGCTCGACCGCAAAACCGGCAGGTACATCGGCCACAAGGAAACTGTCTTCCAGAACATCTACGACTCTTACGATCCGAAGACCGGCATGCCGCATTACCGTAACGACATCATCGAAAACCAGATCGGTGAGTGGGTGCAGAGCTGCCCCACTTCCGAAGGCGGCCACAACTGGCATGCCATGAGCTATCACGCGCCCACCAATCAGATCATCATTCCCGTGGCACAAAGCTGCCAGGAAATGAATGCGCAAAAAGTGGATCTGGTGGAAGGCGGTGGCAGCGCCGGCGGCGCGCGGCGGCGCTTCTTCGAAATGCCCGGCACCAATGGCGATGTCGGCAAGCTCGCGGCCTATGATGTGCGCACGCTGAAAGAAAATTGGAAGGTGGAGCAGCGCGCGCCCTTCATGACCGCCATCCTCTCCACCGCCGGCGGCATCGCGTTCGTGGGCGACATGAACCGCATCTTCCGCGCCGTCGATGTGAAAACCGGCAAAGAGCTGTGGCAGGCGCGCCTCGGGACATCCGTTCAGGGCTTCCCGCTCACCTACACTGTTGGTGGAAAGCAATATATCGCGGTATCCAGCGGCCTCGGAGGCGGTAGCCCCCGCATGGTGCCGAGCGTTCTCGCGCCGGATGTGCACTACCCGTCGTACGGGAACGCGTTATACGTGTTTGCGCTGCCGGACAAAAAGTAAACCTTAGAGCCAGGACGCGCGCCCCACCCGAGCCCTTTCGAGGTGATCTTGATCGGCATACAATGGGTGGGCCAACGGCTTACTGTGAGGACGGCCGTAACAGACGTAGCGAGGAGGAAGCCATGAAGCACCATTGCATTAAATGGGGAGTTCTCGTTGCATTGGTCCTTGCGACAGCA
>DATBID010000265.1:0-10074 GCA_036557125.1 Bryobacteraceae bacterium
TGACCCAAGTCACACACGCTTCCCCCGGGTACACGCTTGCTCCTCCATGGCGACCGCGCGCGGGAACAGGAGATGGTCTTCGGCGTGAATGTGCCTGTTCATATCCTGCTCGAAGGACCGCAAACCATCGTAAAGAGCAGCCACCGGCTCCGGCGCGTCGGACGACAGAATGTAGTTGTTAGTTAGGCGGCGGATGTGGCTAAGCTCTTCTCCGGTTTGATCGTGCTCCAGAACCATCATCCGAATGGGATTTTCGACGGTGCCGAAAGGCGGCCATGTGACTGCGTCATTCTGCTGGATGGCCGCCTCCACGCGGGCGATGTAGGGGAAAAGCGTTCGCTCCTCTTTCAGTAAGTGCATTTCGAGGTCTTTGGCCATCCTAGCGAACAGCGCCTCCATCTTTTTCAACTCCGCATAATTCTTACTGTGTGCCGCAATTGTCTGTTTGAAGAGCGAACTCAACCTCGCCGCCTCTCGCCGGCAAAAAGAATGATGCATCTCCACAATGTGGTTCATTAGCTCGATCAGCGGTTTGCCATTCCAGGCTTCCAAATAATGGCTGGCGGCGTTCATTTGACAGCTCCTTGCGGCTGCATTGCTGGGAGAGGAAGTACGGGCTGGCGGTGCCGGGAACTCAAAAACGCCAGTAGCGCTGAGAGTTGTTCCGGTGTGAGGTTGCCGTTATAGGACGGCATATTGGTGGCGCCGCTGTAAATGCGTGTAGTCATTTGTGCTGGAGTCATTGTATCGCCGGCATACGTCAGGTCCGGGCCGCGAACCCCGCCGTAGCCCGAAATGGTGTGACAATACTCGCACCCTTTATCGTGAAAGACCTGGGCGCCCTCCGCTACCGGGCCGCTGGCCAGACCCACCACTCGCACCGGCAAGATCGGTGCTTCCATACGCGGGGACCACGGCGCTACGTGCCCGACGTAGCCATAATAGGAAATCATGAATACGGCGAACGCCACAATAACGAACGACCACGGCCGCCGGAGCGGGCTGCGCTCGCCTCTGCCCGCGAGCAGCGGCAGTAGAATCAAGGCCGCGCCGAATAAGGCGGGTCCGAGAATGATGACCCAATCTTCCGACCAGCGGGGAATCATCGAAAGCAGTGCGTAATACCAGAGGAAGTACCACTCAGGCCGCGGCGATGCTTGAACAATGGTCGGATCGGGCGGCTTGCCTAACTCTGGCGGACCAGCGACTACCGCCAGCGCGATCACGGTCCAAATCACGAAGAACGCGAAAACGACGTCGCGCCAAGCGGCATTCGGCCAGAATGGCTGGCCTTCGCGCGCCATAAGCGAGTGATACCAGTCGCGATAGGTTCTCGGATCCACTGGCCTGCCCGCCTTTGGCGGCTCGGAGATGCCGTTATGCATGACTAAGTAGAGGTGAAATCCGATGAAGAGAAAAATGAGTGCAGGGATGAAGAACACATGCGCAGCGAAAAAGCGGCTCAGCGTGGCGCCCTGCACCGTGTCGCCCGCCAGAATGAAATGCCCCAGCCAATTGCCAAGGAATGGAGTTCGCCCTGCTTGTTCCGCCGCGATCACCACCGACCAAAAGCCTGTCTGATCCCAGCGCAACAGTTGGCCGGTGAACGCCATTAGAAGTGTGAACAACAACAGACCGACGCCGGTCAGCCAGTTCATCTGCCGCGGATACTTATACGCCCCCATCAGGTAGACGCGGATAACATGCAGTCCGATGAGGACGATCATGGCATCGGCGCCAAAAGCATGAATGCCTCGCACGATCCGGCCGAACGATGTGCCGGTGATGAACACAAGCGAGTCGTAGGCCTGGCCCGAAGAGGGAACGTAGCCGCTGGCAAGAGCGATGCCAGTGACGATCTGAATCAGAAAGGCTGTCAGTGTGGCGCTGCCGAGGACATAAAACCAGGCGGATTTCCGGGCATGTGGGACAGGGTGGCTAAACAGCGGTCCCAGACCAGCGGAAACGCCCGTGATGTCATCGAACCACTTCCACAAGCGCGTCAAAATTCGCATGGGCTATCGTTCTACCGTGATGGGCATTTCTACGTGATGGGCACGGGGCTTGTCAGAATCTGCACCTCGCCACGCTGTACGCGTACCGGATATTGATTCAGCGGCTTCGGCGGGGGTCCGGAGGCGACTTGTCCATCGGCGTAAAAGACGCCGCCATGGCAGGGGCACATGAAAAGGTTCGCATCCGCCAGCCAGCGGACGGGGCAGCCTAGATGCGTGCAGTTCATCGAGAACGCCACGAACTGTTCCCCAGAAATGCGCCGCAGCCAGGCGGCTGTTTGTGCCGTTACGCCGGACCAGGGCAGCGGCGAGGAGTCCTCAAACGCTACATTCACCGTGCTTCCGATCCGAAAGTCGTCAACCTTACCGACCGTGCGCCAGATTTGTGGTGTTTTGCGGAGGCCGAGCAGGAACGCCACACTTGGGATGGCTGCGAATGCCGCGCCCAGCGCGCCCAGGATGATGCTGATGCGCGTCAGAAACCGCCGCCGCTCCGTTTCCTGGCGTTCTTGTTTCTGAATCTCCAATGCCGTGTTATGGGCCATTAGGTTATCCTCCTGGGCTGGTCGGCGGTACGGCCCGGAGCTCGATTCCAGATCACAACCTGGTATGGCCGCCAGAGATATTGAATCGGGAACATAATTAAGTGCACAAGGCGGCTGAAAGGAAACAAAAGAATTACGATGTATCCCATTACAAAATGCAGTTTCGGCAGCGCCGGAAGTGAGGCGACGGTGCCGAAATCCGGATGCAGCGTGGCGAGTGACCAGAACCAAGGCACCGCCGTGTGTACGTACCATGTTCCGCCCCACCGGTTGAAAATAGCCACCCCAACTCCGCTTCCCACTTGGATCAGCAGAGCGAACAAAAGCACGCCATCCATATAAGTCGTGGTAGCTTGCGCCAGTGATCGCGGAGCCAGACGGCGCGCGATCAACACGATCAATCCGAACAACGCATATAAGCCCAGCCCCATGCCCGTCAATTCAAGCACGAACCGCCGCACGCTCGCTCCCAGCAGCCAAGCGGTCACACCGGGAAGAAATGCCGCGAACACGTGTGCGGCAAGAATTAAAGTGATTCCGTAGTGCCACGGCACCGATCCCCAGAACAGTTTGCGATTTTCGAGCAGTTGGGAAGAAAGGCTCGAATACGTGTACCGATTGGTAACATAGCGATAAGCGCCCACGCCAATCGCCAGCACAATCGCCAGATACGGAAGTCCGATGAAAAAGAAGCCGTTCATTGGTCACCCTTCATCGCCTCAGCCGTCTCACTCTCCCGCTCGCGCTCGTGCTGGAGCAGGCAGAGCAGCGCGCGCAAAGCGTGCTTGTAAGGATTTTCGCTCGAATCGAGAACTTCGGCGATCCTGTTAACCGCGGGCAGCATGCAGTCGTCGATGAGGGCGCCGCGTTCCTGCTCATTAAGCTGCATGTAACGAAGCAGCAGGCTGATGTGGTCGGGCAACTCACAACCAACATCGATGCCCGAAGATTCTATGCGGCCCTTGAGTTCGGCAAGGAACAGGCCGCGACGCCCGTCATCGCCAAACAGGTGATACCCGAGATTGGGTGTGCAATCGGGTCGCAAGTCGAAGGCGTTGGTGTAGGTTTCCTGGATTTGGCCGAGACTTTTGCCCGCAATGCCTTCCCGGAAGGCGCGAATGTGCAGATAGGCCTCTTGGCAACCCACTGCGAGCTCCGCGGAACAGTCGTTCACAGCTTGCGCAATCGGCTGCGCCGGGTAATCGAGAATGTCGGCGAATAAGGCGTAGAGGACCATTCACAGACCCCTCTCCGGCCAGCGCAGGAAACCCGCGCCGCGTTCTTCCTGATACGCCTGCGCATCGATTCCGAGTTCAATGGCTTGCTCTCGCAAGGTCGGCGGAATCACCATGCGTTCGTAGAAGCCGGCGAGCGCAGTGAGGTAGTAAATGTCTTCGATTTGTTCGGGAGTGAGTTGGGCTTGTTCCATAGTACGGCACGCCGCTTCCATCGAAATATCGCCTACCGTTTGCGCACGCTTGTAGATCCTTACACCCAGCAGCTTGCGATAGGCAGCGATCACCTGAGACTCGTCGCCCGCCGAAAACAGGCTGGCCATGTAGCGGATGGGCAAACGCGCGCTTTCAAGCGAACTGAAAAAGTCGCTTTCCATCTCGTATCGCCCCTGCTCATTCAATGTGGCTGTCACTGGAAGCAGCGGCGGCACATAGAACAGCATCGGCAAGGTTCTCCATTCAGGATGCAGCGGAAGGGCCATGCGCCATTGCTTCACGTATTTGTACACGGGCGATTTCTGGGCGGCCTCCACTACTTTCCAATCAATACCGTTCTCTTCCGCTGCCCGGACCACTTGCGCGTCGAAGGGATTGAGGATCAAATCGCGCTGCGCATCCACCAGTTCGTTATTCGGTTTGGACGCGGTCTCTTCAATCCGATCGGCGTCGTAAAGCAGCACGCCCAGGTAGCGGATCTTGCCCACGCAAGAGTGCATGCAGGCCGGGGCCTGACCCGTTTCGATCCGTGGATAGCAGAGAATGCACTTCTCCGCCTTGCCGCTCTCCCAGTTGAAATAGACCTTCTTATAAGGGCACCCGGAAACGCACATCCGCCAGCCCTGGCATTTTTCCTGGCTGACCAGCACAATGCCATCCTCGCCGCGTTTGTAAATAGCGCCCGAGGGGCACGCCGCAACGCAGCTCGGATTGAGGCAGTGATTACAAATTCTGGGTAAATAGAAGTACACCAGTTGCTGCAGCTCAAAAAAACGCCGCTTCTCTTCTTCGCTCAGAACTTGCAGATTTGGGTCATTAGCGGCATAGATGGGCGAGCCACTCAGGTCATCATCCCAATTCGGGCCTGCTTCGATTTCCATATCCTCGCCGGTGATCATGGAGATGGGCCGCGCCACCGGTTGATCGTCGCCGGCAGGTGCATCGATCAAATCTCGATAGCGGTAAGTCCAGGGATGATAGTAGTCGTCCAGCGTCGGCAGGCGCGGGTTATACGAGATATTGATTAACTCGCTTTTCTTGCTGCCCAACTTCAGGCGCAGACGTCCGTCTTGGAGCACCCAGCCGCCATGATATTGGTCCTGGTCCTCGTACAAAGTGGGGTAGCCTGTGCCGGGTTTCGTCTCGACATTGTTCCACCACATGTATTCGGTTCCCGGCCGGTCGGTCCATAGATTCTTGCATGCTAGGCTGCAGGTGTGGCAACCGATGCACTTATCGAGATGAAACACCATCGAAATCTGAGCGCGGACATTCATGCGTGGTTCCCTCTCAGTCCCATTGCGGCTTGCCTTCCAGCTTGTGGACGATAACGTAGGTGTCCCGATCCGTGGCCGGCGGGCCGTAGTCATTGAAGCGATAGCAATTCTGCGCGTAGCCGCCGGCCATTAACACAGGCTTGAGCCGCATACGGGTGATGCTGTTCGTCCCGCCGCCGCGGCGGCGCCCGCGAAGGGGGGACTTGGGGAAGGAAATGGTCCGTTCCGGCGCATGATAGAAGATGCAGATACCGCGGGGAACACGCGCGCTGACCACCGCGCGAGTGACAATCACACCATTGTCGTTATAAGCCTCGACCCAGTCGTTATCGAGTACGTCCATAGCCGCGGCGTCCTTGTCATTGAGCCAAAAAGGCTCAACGCCGCGCGATAGAGTGAGCATGCGCAGATCGTCATAGTAGGTAGAGTGGATGTGCCACTTCCCATGCGGCGTAATGCATGCCAGAGTGACCGCCTTTCCAGTGGGCTGGCTCTTAACAAGATAGGATGTGTTTTCGAGCGGAATGCGCGGCTTGAACGTGGGACAGGACTCGCCGAACGCGCGGTATGCCTCGTGGTCGAGATATAAGTGCTGGCGCCCGGTAAGGGTGCGCCACGGCACCAGGCGCTCTACGTTCATCACGTATCCACTGTACGCGCGGCCTTGGTTCACAATCCCGGACCAGCACGGGCTGGTCAGAATGCGGCGCGGTTGTTGGGCAAGGTCCGCAAAACCGTAACGCACGCCGCGGTAGCTTTCGGCCAGGTCCGCTAGACGCAGCCCCGTCTGGCGCTCGCGCTCCTGAAAACCGCGCCATGCGATTTCCCCGTTGGCTTCGGGTGTGAAGAAAAGAACCATCTCTGCCGCATGCCGCGCCTCCACCAGCGACGGGTACTGGTTCCCATTCCATTCATAGGACGGAACCAGCTTGGCGAACTCGTCGTAGAGATCGCCGACGTGCATGTCGATTCCATGGTCTTCGACGCCGTGTTCTATGAGTCCCGGACCGAGTGACTGGAAACGGTGTGCCAGGTTCACGTAGTCGCGCTCCACAATCGAGAATCGAGGCATCGTCTTACCTGGGACCGGCTCGCATTCGCCTTTGCTCCAGTCCCGCACTTCCGGCTGCGCGATTTCATCGGGAGTATCGTGCAAAAGAGGCGTCGTCACCAGGTCGCGAAATGGCATGGGGAAGTGAGCCGGCGCGAGTTCGCTTAATTTTTCCGCCAGGGAGCGGAAGATGTTCCAATCTGTCCGCGACTCCCAGCAAGGGGGAACGGCTGCGCCCAGCGGATGAAAGTAAGAATGCAGATCGGTGGTATTGAGGTCGTCTTTTTCATACCAGCTCGCGGCAGGCAAAATGACATCGGAGTACAAGGCTGAGGTGTCCATGCGAAAATTTAAATCGACAACGAGGTCCATCTTGCCTTGCGTGGAAGCTTCTCGCCAGGGGACCTCCTGCACGGAATCCTGCGCCTGTTCTTCGGCGACGGCGTTCGAGTGAGTCCCTAAATAGTGTTTCTGAAAATATTCCTGACCCTTCGCGCTCGAGTGGAGCGCGTTGCCTCGCCAGATCAACCAGACGCGCGGCCAGTTCTCAGGCAGGTCGGGATCTTCGACTGAGAAACGCGTTCTCCCCGTACGAAGCTGCTCTACCATCCAATGAGCGATCTCCGCCGGACTGTGTGCGCCCGCGTGTTCCGCTTCTCGCACAAGCTGAAGTGGATTGTGGTTGAACTGCGGGTAGAACGGAAGCCAGCCCATGCGCACGGCGTCCACTTGGAGGTCAATGACATGCTCACGTGCGAACCGGCCGTCCGGCGGATGATAGTCCGCGTGCCCCTTCTCATAGCGCCATTGATCGCTATGCACGTAATGGAATGACGGCCCATTCTGCAATCGCGGCGGCCGAACCCAATCGAGCGCCATCGCCAGCGTGCTCCAGGAAGCCATCGGCGTGATTTTTTCCTGGCCCGTGTAGTGATTCAGGCCGCCGCCGTTCACGCCAACGCAACCGCATAAGATGAGAGCGGAAATTCCAGTGCGGTAGTGAAGATTATTGTGAAACCAGTGATTCACGCCGGAGCCGACGATGATGGTGCACTTGCCCCTGGTCTTTTCGGCGGTGGTGGCGAATTCGCGGGCGAACTGCACGATGGTATTCCTGCCGACTCCCGTGAACTTTTCCTGCCACGCCGGGGTATAAGCAGATTCCTCATCGTCGTAGCTGGCCGGATATTCGCCGGCGAGACCTCTCGATACGCCATACTGCGCAAATAGCAAATCGAAGACGGTCGTCACCGCCACCCGGCCATCCGATCCGTCGATGTAGCGCACTGGAACGCCGCGCCGGAACGTCCGCCCTCCGCCAAAGTCCTGGAAAGCAATTTCCAGCACGTCCTCGCGGGAATCGAACAGACTGAGTTGCGGGTCAATCTCCGCGCCGTCAAGGCCGTCCTTCGGTTCCAGATTCCACTGCCCCTGCTGTTGCTGCCAGCGGAAACCAACCGAACCTTGCGGCATGCGTGGTTGCCCGCTTATCCGATCGAAAACCAGCAGCTTCCAGTCGCCGTTTTCTACGTCGTGGTAACGGTTAATGCGATTGGCCCTGAAGAATCTTCCGGCGGCATACCCATCCGCTGTCTTTTCGATTTCGACCAGAAAAGGAGTGTCGGAGTAGCGCTTCAAGTAGTCCAGAAAGTACGGCACCTGGCGGTCCACATAAAATTCCTTGAGGATGACGTGATTGACCGCCATCCACAGCGCGCCGTCCATGCCTGCGTTTACCGGAATCCACCAGTCGGCGTGCTTGGAGATTTGGCTGAAGTCGGGGGAAAGCACCACCAGTTTGGCGCCGTGGTGCCGCGCCTCAACGGCGAAGTGCGCGTCCGGTGTGCGCGTCATATCCAGATTGCTGCCCGCCACGACAATGTATTTACTGTTGAACCAATCCGCGCTTTCGGCCACATCCGTCTTCTCGCCCCAGGTTTCGGGCGATGCGGGCGGAAAATCGGCGTACATGTCATAAAAGCTCAGCAGCACCCCTCCGAACAATTGCAGAAAACGCGATCCGGCCGCGTAGCTCAACATGGACATCGCCGGAATCGGTGAGAAGCCGATCACGCGATCCGGGCCGTATTTCTTCGCTGTGTATAGCAGGGAAGCGGCGATCAGTTCCAGGCACTGATCCCAGTTCGCGCGGCGGAAACCTCCCTTTCCGCGCGCAGTTTGATAAGTGTGGCGCTTCTCTTCATCCTCCACAATCGATGCCCAGGCTTCGACCGGATCGGCATGTTTGGCTCGCGCGCTCTCCCAGAAGTCCATCAATACGCCGCGCAGGTAGGGATACTTGATTCGCAGCGGGCTGTAGATGTACCACGAATACACGATGCCGCGCTGGCAGCCCCGCGGTTCATAAAGCGGGAGACTGCTCTCCAGTCTCGGATAGTCGATCGCTTGCATCTCCCAGGTCACGATGCCGTTCTTGACGTAAATCATCCAGGAACAGCCGCCAGTGCAATTGACGCCGTGAGTGCTCCGAATGACTTTATCGTGCTGCCATCGATTACGGTAGAACTCCTCCCACAGCCTCATCTTGGGATTGACGATGTCTTTAATCCAACTCACAGCCGTGCTCCTTGCCGGGTCGCTCTTCGAACCATAGCCCCGCGGATGGATCGTACGCGATCGCGCCAGACAAATGCCGTGATCGCAATGAAAATGCCCCCTAGGCCCAGAGCCGCAAGCAGCACAATCTGGGTATTCCACTGTGACTCAGGCCGGGTTTCGGCCGCTTGCAGATACGCCATAAGATCCGCTTGCTCATCCGGATACAGCGGGCGAGTGCCATAGATTTGCGTCATCACTTTGAAGTAGAGCGTCTGGACCGCAGATTGAGTTCCGGTCGGGCCAAGCTTCTTGTAGGCGTGAGTCAGATCCGGGCCCAATGTTCCTCCGTTCGGAAACGGAAGACCGGCGATGCTGTGACAGGAAACGCAAGCTGGGCCTCCGTTGCGGAAATGGGTAAGGCCAGTGAACAGCCGTTCCCCCTCAGCCGCTGACCCCGTTGCGGCTAGGGGAATGGTTTGTGCCCCTACTATCCGCGGAGCCAGAATCGAGATGAGACAGGCTGCCAATATGGCGTCGGCCAATCGGAGCATAGATAGCTAATAGCTGCTGAACCCTTCAATTTGGGTGTCAGCGTTATCGATATCGGCATTCGTGAAGCTCGTGGTTTCCTCCTTGATGTATCACATCAGGCCGCACTCAAGGGGTGGCGTATTGACTGCAAGATCCCGAACGATCCAGGGTTCTCGACGCCACGCTGATTTCATTCTCCAAATTATCATCAAAAAGCCACGGGCCGGACAATGAAAAGGCTGTCATTTCAATTGGAACAAGCGTCACAGCTACGGTCTGGCGGCTGAAACGGGACTGCCGTTGATGCGGCGCAAGCTGGAGACCGTTCTTCACGATTTGCGGCCGGGTCTAATTTTGCCTGCTAAAGTTATTGGGCTCCGGCGGGCTGCTGAGCGATCTCGTCGATGGCTAAAGCGGAATGTGCGGATGCTGCGCCGGCCCGCATCTCGGCGGCAACCCAGATTGCTTCTATGATCTCTTGGGCTGTTGCGCCTTTGGAAGTCGCCCGCCTCGTGTGGGCACGGATGCAGTACGGACACTGGGTAACGTGTGCCACTGCGACCGCGATGAGTTCCTTTGTCTTCGAAGGCAAGGCGCCATCCGCAAAAACACGTTGGCTAAACGACTGAAACGCGGCGTAGATTT
>DATBID010000266.1:0-4910 GCA_036557125.1 Bryobacteraceae bacterium
GAGAGGAAGTCGAAGTTGGCTAGCGAAGCACACGCCCACGGACACGGCGAAACGCTCGCTCTGCGCGAGCAGTTCGACACCGCCTACCAGCAGAGGGACGCATCCACTCTGGGGATGTGGATCTTCCTGATTACCGAAGTCATGTTCTTTGGCGGGATGTTTGCCGCCTACACGATCTACCGGTCCGCATACCCGACGGTGTTCGCCATCGCCAGTTCGAGTCTGAACGTGAAGATCGGCGCCATCAATACCTGCGTGCTGCTGTTGAGCAGCTTTACCATGGTCATGGCCGTGCGTGCCGGGCAATTGGGCCAGCGCAAGCTGATCATCTTTTTCCTGATCTTGACTCTCTTCTTCGGCTGCATCTTCCTGGGTGTGAAAGGGTACGAGTGGACGGAGAAATACGAAGAGCACCACATGCCGGGCCAGGTTGCGTTTCATCTCGACGGCACCGATTTGCAAGGGCCGGCCAAGCTGTTCTTCTCGCTTTATTTTGCGATGACCGGGCTGCATGCCCTGCACATGGTGGTGGGAGTCGGCATTCTCACGTTCCTGATTCTGGAGACGCGGAAGGGCAAGTATTCCGCAGAATACTATACGCCCGTCGATATTTCAGGATTATACTGGCACTTCGTCGACGTCGTATGGATTTTCCTGTTTCCGTTGCTGTATCTGATTGACCGACATTTACCGAAATAGCCATGAGCTCACAGACTTCTGAACACATCGATTCTGTTAAGACCTACGCCGCGGTTCTGGTCACACTGCTCGCCTTGACCGTAATCACGACCCTGGTCGCATTCGTGGATCTGGGCAACTTCAGTGTCGTGGTAGCGCTGGCGATCGCAGTCACGAAGATGCTGCTGGTGGCGCTGTTTTTCATGCATGTGCGCTACAGCACGAAGCTGACGCGTTTGGTGATCGTGGGCGGTTTGCTTTGGCTGGCCATCCTGCTGTTGCTGACTCTGAGCGATTTCTTCACCAGGGGTTGGCTCGGCACACCGGGCAGATAAGGGCGCAGGACTCCGTCACGCCGCCGCCCGGCTGGAAGGAACCAGGTAATTGCGTGCGGTTTCGCAGAAGCTCCGCACCTGCGCTGTCTTCCACTGGTTGCTCTGTCCCAATTCGTTTCCTAACAGCTCGGCCACATGGGGAGCCATTTCCATGGCGGCGCGAGTATTGAGGAAAAGCGCGCGGATGCGGCGGGCAAGGACATCTTCAACCGTGCGCGCCATTTCGTGCCGTGCTGCCCATACGACTTCCCCGGCGGTATAGGGAAGCGCCGGGTGGAGGGGCTCGGCAAGCCTGGGGTCCACTTCCATCATGGTACGGATCGCGAGGGCATCCGAGCCATAAACCGCGAGCGCGCCGAACTGGTCGGAGGCCGGATGATGTCCGTGGATGTTGAGGTGCGCCGTGGCGCACGGCGTTTCCGGCAGGCGCGCGAGTGTGGCAGCCTGGTCCACACAGTCTTCCGCCATGTGGCGATAGGTGGTCCATTTGCCGCCGCAAATTGTGATCATGCCGGAGTTTTCGATGCGAATCGTGTGATCGCGCGAAAGGGAGGAAGTGCTCCCGCCTTCGCTGGAGCGGACCAGCGGCCGAATACCCGCGAAGACGCTGAGGACGTCGGCGCGCGTGGGCTTCTTTTCCAGATAGAGCGCAGCCGTCTGCAGGATGAATTCGATCTCCTGCTCCAGCGCAACCGGTTCGAGCGTGGTCTCGGCAATTGGTGTATCCGTGGTGCCAACCAGCGTGTGGCCGTGCCAGGGGATGGCAAACATGACGCGGCCATCGCTGGTATGGGGAACCATGATCGCGTTGTCGCCGGCTAGAAACGAGCCGTCGAACACGAGGTGGATGCCCTGGCTGGGCGCGATCATGGGCTGAGCGGATGCGTCGGCCTCGCGCCGTAGCGCATCGGTGAACGGCCCGGTGGCGTTGATCACCACGCGCGCACGCGCTTCGAACCCCTCACCTGTTTCCATGTCGCGCACAAGCACGCCATCGACGAAGCCCTCCACGTCTTTCGTCAGGCCGGCGACCTGTGCATAGTTGAGCAAGACCGCGCCCTGTTCAAAGGCCGTAGTCACGAGGTTGATCAACAGGCGTGAATCGTCGAACTGGCCGTCGAAGTAGATGACTCCGCCGCGCAGGCCCTCGGTGCGGATGGTGGGCAGTTCGTGCAGGGTTTCTTCCTTGGACAGAATGCGCGAAGCGCCGAAACCATATTTACCAGCCAGCAGGTTGTAGAGCTTGAGGCCGAGGCCGTAGAAGGGCGCTTCCCACCAGTCGTAGTTCGGCACCACAAATCCGAGGTTGCGGACCAGGTGCGGAGCATTCTGGAGCAGAAGGCCCCGCTCTTTGAGCGCTTCCATGACCAGCGAGAGGTTGCCCTGCTCGAGATAGCGCACGCCGCCGTGTACGAGCTTCGTGCTGCGGCTTGAGGTGCCTTTACCGAAATCGTGCTGCTCGAGCAGCAGCACGCTATAGCCGCGGGCGGCGGCATCGATGGCCACGCCGACACCCGTGGCGCCGCCTCCGGCCACGATCATGTCCCACGGTCCCGAGTGGGCGCGGAGGCGGCGGTACATCTCCGGGCGAGTCATCCTTCGCCATTAAAACACGAACTTCAAAGCGAACTGGATCTGGCGCGCGGGGAACGCGGCCCGAATGGTTCCGAACGCGGCGCTGGTTATGTCGGTTGTGGGCGGGCCGAAGTTCGTGTGATTCAGGAGATTGAAGAACTCCGACCGAAACTGCAGAGCCATTCCTTCACGCGCCGGGATCCTGAAGTTCTTGTTCACTCCCATATCCCATTGCCAGAAGTTGGGGCCGTGGAACGCGTTGCGTCCGACATTCCCGAACGGCGCGCTGGCGGGGGGAATCGCGAACGCAGACTTGTTCCAGTACACATCGATCATGGATGCGCCACTAGGCCGCGTGGGATCGGCAACGAGGTTCGGCCGCTGGGCGGCCACGCCGCGCCACTCCGACAGGCGGCCGGTGGCGTCATTGGCCGCAGTCGGCGTGTAAACGACGTCCAGGGGGAGGCCTGAATTAGCGCTATTGATATTGTTGATCTCCCACCCGCCGGCTATGGCATCAAAGACTCCGTTCCAGTTCGAGCCGAACTTCCGGCCCTTGCCGAAGGGAAGCTGATACACCATGCTGGTGACGTTCATGAGCGTGACGTCGTAGCTGGTGGGACCGCGCTCGTTTTTGAGGTCGCGGACATTTTGTACGGTTGCCACCACCTGACCAGTGAAGTTCTCCAGCGCCTGCTCGGTATTACCCAGCGCTTTCGACCAGGTCAGCGAGTTCAGGAAGTAGAAGCCGGACGAGAAGCGATGCTCCACGCGGGCGGAGAGGCCGTTATAGACGCTCTGGCCAGCGGGATTGACCCAGGTGATTGCGCCGAAGCTCTGGTTCGGCCGCCTGGCTTGCGTCCCGAGGGTCGCTCCGGGTTGATTGGGGAGGGCCTCATTGTAATCGGACAGGAGCGGCATGCGAAGGCTGTGGCTGCCCGTATATCCCAGCTCCAGCACCCAATTCTTCACGAGTTCCCGCTGGAGCGAAGCAAACCAGGTCTGCACATAGGGCCAGCGCGTGTCGGGCGGGATGTAGGCCACGTTTGCATTGACCGGATTGAAAGACGCTGGGCTCGCCAGGGTTGACGGGAAACTGTTGGTTGTAGTCAGGAATGTCGACGGAACCGTGCCACCGGCCGGAATCGACTGGTTGATCGTGCCGAACACCACCTGCGGCCCGTTGATGCCGAGTTCGTCCGCGCTTCCCAAGCGATTCAGGTGAACGTAGCTGATGCCGTATCCGCCGCGGAAGACGGTCTTCGGAGTGAACGTGTAGGCGAAGCCGAGCCGGGGCGCCCAATCCTTGTAATCCGGATTGACGAGCGTTCGATCGTAAAGGCTGCCGTTCTTGGCCAGGATCATGCTGTTGGTGGTCAGGTCGTAGTTGGAGAGCACGTTGTCCCGTTCCCAACGCGGCGTGGCGAACTCCCAGCGCAGGCCAAGATTCAACGTGAGCTTGGAATTGACCCGGAGGTCATCCTGGAAGTAGAGGAAGTAGTCGCGCTGGCGGTAATTCCCAACCAGCCAGTTCGAAAGCTGAATCTGGCTGGGAAGGCCGAACATGAAGTCGGCGAGGTCGTAGCTTCCCGTGTCGGCCGGAATCGCGCATCCAGCCGCTTGTCCCAGCTGGGTGCAAGTGGGCTTGCTGAACTGGCCGGCATAGCCTTGCAGACCATAAACGGGGTTGATGTCCATGACCTGTGTGTGAATGAGGTGCATCTCCGCTCCCATTTTGAGAGCGTGC
The DNA here is from genome assembly GCA_036557125.1 of Bryobacteraceae bacterium. Lineage (GTDB taxonomy): Bacteria > Acidobacteriota > Terriglobia > Bryobacterales > Bryobacteraceae > PSRJ01. Next base: position 4,336 of record DATBID010000266.1, read on the forward strand.
CGGCCCATCATCCGCGAGTAATTCACCTTGGGATTCCAGGTAGTCGGGTTCTGGAATTGCGGATTGGTGGCCTGCCGGCCGATGATGCCGGTATCGAAACCGGAAATGTTTTGTGTGCTCAGGCCGCCGGTGATATCGGGAGCAGTAGGCAGGCCGGAGATCCCGTACAGGGCCTGCATGCTGGCTCCGCCCAGGAAGGGCGGCTGTTTTCCGGCCAGCATGTGCGTAAATCCCATACGGAATTCGAGCAGTGAAGTGGGGCTGATCGTCCACGTGTAGCCGAGTGCTGCCGCCTGGCTAAGCGCGCGCACGAATCCGTTGCCGGAACCGCCCGACGGGCCTTCCAGGTAAGGCGAGTAGAACTGGTTGTCTTTGCGTTGGCTGAAACGCAGGAAGGCGGTCATCCTCTCGTTGATCTGGCCATCGATCCGGGCATCGTACTTATCCGCATAGTCCTGGGGGTTGAGCATCAATTGCTGGTAGTCGTTGGAACGAACCGTGCCGCCAGGGACGGCAGGCAGATCCGTCAGGACCCTCCGCGCGAACGGGATCATCGGAATGGGTGTCCCTGCGGC
>DATBID010000267.1:0-3482 GCA_036557125.1 Bryobacteraceae bacterium
ATAGCGACCTGACCTCCAAGCATACCCTTCCACAACATAGTTCCGTTGCGCGCGTCGAGAGCATAGAAGTACCCTTCCCGGCCGCCCGTGAATACGACATCTGAAGCCGTGGTCAAAATTCCGCTGCCCGTGACGTCCGTCATCTTGAACTGCCACTTCTTTTCGCCGGTATTCGGGTCCATGGCGACAACCGCTCCGTAGCCGTTCTCCGCGGTCCACGTGTTGATGGGTCCTCGCTGCAGAGTAGGCGTGGGCGACCGCGGCGCGCCGCCCGTGTAGCGCTGCCCCGCGCTGTACTCGGCCGGCATTTTCGCCAGGTTCATGTAATAATCTTGCCAACTGGAGATGTAGAATAGGCCGGTCTTAGGACTGTACGACGGCGAATACCAGTTGGTCCCGCCCTGCACCCCGGGATAGATCAGCGTTCCTCCCGGTGTTGGACTGGAATTGGTGGCGCGGATCGGCCGGCCGGCTTCGTCCAAACCGACCGCCCAGGTTTCTTTCGTGAACGGAGCGCCATAGAGAAACTTGCCATTCGTTCGGTCGAGCACGTAAAAGAAGCCATTCCGGTTGGCCCACATCATCATCTTGCGCGGGTTGCCTTTCCACGTGGCATCTACCAGCACCGGAACCTGAACGGAATCGTAGTCATACTCATCGTGCGGCGTGAACTGGAAATACCATTTGAGTTTCCCCGTGTCGGCGTCCAGGGCGATCGTGCAATCGCTGTAAAGGTTGTCGCCTTTGCGATTGTCCGAGTTCCAATCGGCGCCCGGGTTGCCGATGCCCCAATACAGCAAGTTCAGCCCTGCATCGTAGGAGCCGGTGACCCATGCCGAGCCGCCGCCATGCTGCCAGGAATCGCCGGTCCAGGTTTCGTGTCCCGGTTCTCCCGGCCCCGGAACGGTATTGAAGCGCCAGGCTTCCTTCCCCGTAGCGGCGTCGTATGCGGCGATGAATCCGCGAATCCCGTATTCGGCGCCCGCGACTCCAACAATGACTTTGTCTTTCATGACCAGCGGCGCATGCGTGATGGAATAACCAAGCTTGGGGTCGCCGACTCGAATGCTCCAAATTGGCCGGCCGGCTTTGGCATCGATCGCAATCAGGCGCGCGTCGATCGTTCCCATGAAAAGGGTATCGCCGAGGATCGCCAGGCCGCGGTTCACCGCGCCGCAGCAGGGGCGCGCGTCGCCGGAGGGGCGGTATTCGTAAACCCAAAAGACCGCGCCCGTCTTGGCATCGAGAGCTAGCACATTGTTCGGCGGCTCGGTCAAGTACATAATGCCATCGACAACCAGAGGCGTGGCTTCGAATTTCTCGAGCGAGCGGGCTTGATAGACCCACTGCATTTCGAGGTTCTTCGCGTTGTCGCGGGTAATCTGGTCGAGCGTGCTGTACCGCTGAGACGAGTTGTTGCCCGAATAAGTGAGCCAGTTCTGCGGCTCCCGCTCGGGATGGAGCAGGCGATCCCAAGTGACTTGCGCGCACAGTCCTGCCGCGCTCATCAAGACGACAGAAAGGATTCGTAAGGTCATTGCGAATCGATCCCTTTCAAACTGAGCAGATAAGTGACAATGTCAGCGAGTTCGGCCGAGCTGAACTTATCCTGATACGCCGGCATGGTGGTGGTTGTGAGCAGCGTGTACTCGCGCAGATCGGACTTCACGAAGGAACGAAGGCGTTCGCCGGTATCGATCAATTGGATGGTGTGGGTATCCTCGTTCAAGCGGCGCCCGGTGATCACGGTTCCCTCGCGTGTGACGATGCGGGCAAAGCGATGCTCCGGCAGAATCGATTCCGCCGGCGCCACAATGGAGCGCTCCAGGTATGCGGCGGTGCGAATCAGGCCGACTTCACTCAAGTCCGGCCCAAGACGCGATCCTTTGCCGTTCACGCGATGACACGCGAGACATCCGCCTTTGCCTTCGAACAGAGCGCGGCCACGCGTGGCGTCGCCCGAGCCACTGGCCGATTCATGCATCGAGCGCAGGTAGGCAACCAGCGCAAAGCGTGCCCCGTCGTTCATCGACGTCGGCGGCATGGCTGTTCCGGGGACGCCGGAGGCAATAACGCTGAGCAAGTCGTCATCCGAAGATGCGCGCTTGAACTGCCCGCGCCGAAAGTCCACTCCCGGTATGGAATTGCCGTCCGGCCCATGGCATGCGTAGCAGTTGCTGCGATAGAGCCGCGAACCGGTCTGTACATCCAATGACAAATAGCGCGGCTGCGCGGGAAGCACTCGCAAGCACAGGACGCTCAGAAAAATCGCCAATAAGGCCGATGACCTGCCGGGATTCACGCATCAACTCCTGGTTTCGCTATGATACGCCGGTGAGGGGCAAAAGTCACGGCAGGTAGTCGGTCAGTTTGACCGCATGGACCTGTTCGACGGTTCGGAGACTACCCACCCGAGTGAATCACTTCCGGGGCGCCGACGACTCACCCGCAGAGAGCTCTTCGACACAAGTCGTTGGTGCCTCCGTGCTTAGTTAACCAGATGTTAGACCGGTTCGCTTGGAGTGTCAATGATAGATCGAGATCGAACGTTTCGTCGTTTGATGGCCGCCACGCGCAACAGAAAGGCCGAAGACCGTCACGCTAGGGAGGCGCTCGCCCAGGACAATCTCTATCCGCGCATTGCCGCTCTCAGTCGCCGCGTTCTGCGGAGCGAAAAAGTGTAATCCATGTCTCCGGAAGGTTCTGTTGGGTCAAGGTGAATGGCCAGTGGCTCTACAAGACACGCCAGATCGTGACTGGAAGGAATAAGCACCCGGCGCGTTGGATGCTCTGGCGTCCGAACCGCCGTGCCTAGATCCCTTCAGCCCTGCGCTTCGCAAATCCCATCCGCTGGCGAATACGTTGAAACCAGAGGATATTGTCCGGCCGACGATAGGTGTAAAATTGTCCCTTGCTACACGTCCTTCGATCCTCGCGGGAGAAAGTAACGTAACATGATCGATCACGGAGATTTAACGATGCGAAAACGTTCTCTCTTGTTCCTTTCGTTGCTGGTTCCAGCCTTTTTAGGCCTCGGCGGATATGCCGTCCTCAAAGCGCAGCAAAAGACTTCGACGGCCAGCGCGAAGCGCTGGTCTGATCCAGCCACCTGGCCTGACAAAAAGGTGCCGACCAAAGATGCTGTGGTCACCATTGAAAAGGATATGAACGTCGTCCTCAACGTCTCTCCGCCACCGCTGCGCAGTTTGACAATCAACGGCAAACTGAGCTTTGCGGACAATAAAGATCTGGAACTGACCACCGAATGGGTCATGGTGCACGGGGAACTGGAAATCGGCACCGAAGCCAGGCCCCATACGCACAAGGCCACAATTACCCTCACCGACAACGTCAAAGACGAAGATATGAGTGGAATCGGTGGAACGAATGACCGCAGTGACCGCGGGATCATGATGATGGGTGGAACCCTGAACCTGCACGGTAACCGGACGAACTCCTGGACGAAGTTGTCCAAGACCGCC
>DATBID010000268.1:0-38022 GCA_036557125.1 Bryobacteraceae bacterium
GGGGCGCTACGATCTGGGGCTGGCCACCATAGTCGAACTCACTCAGAGCCAGCTCAATGTTACGCAGGCCGAAATCGAAAACCTGAGCGCGAAATACGATTACCAGGTGGCGTACGCGGACCTGCAATACACGATAGGGGCTCTGCGGTGAATCGCCCGGTGTTCCACGAGGTGCAGAAACTGCGCCAGTGGCACATCCGGATTGTTCTGGCCCTTCCGCCTGCCGCGCTGCTCTTTATGACGGTCCGGCAAGTAATTTTTCATCATCCGTGGGGCGCCCATCCCATCTCGAATGGCGGCCTCATCTTTCTGACGATTTTGCTGGTGGCGGTGTACCTTCGACTGATTACCGTGCGCATGGTAACGGACGTTGGTTCGGGCGAGATTGCAGTCGGCCTGCGGGGATTGTGGCGGCGTCGGCGTATCCCGCTGTCGGCGATCCGTTCCGCCAAGCCGGTTGCGTACAATCCGCTGGATTACGGCGGCTATGGCATCCGGTCCGGTCCCGGCGGCCTGGCGTACATAGCCGACGGGAATCGCGGCGTCCAGGTGGAGTTGAACGACGGCCGCAAACTGCTAATCGGCTCGCAATGCCCAGAGGAACTGGCGCAGGCAATAACGAGGACTGACTAACCAAAAGTGGGGTCAGGGCTTCTGCTCTGCTGCCGGGCTTCGCCCGGCGAATTCGGCAAAGCACAATATCCGCTTAACGGGGCAGTGCGACTCGCCGGGCAGAAGGCCGGCGGCAGGCTGAAAGCCTGCCCCACTATTCAGCGGCTGGGCTGAAGGCGGTAGATCACCCGGCGCGGCGACTGCCGGTCGATCGAGAGCGCGACGTTATCCGCGCCGGCGGGGCGGGCTTGCGGCAGGGAATCGGCGGGCAAAGGCGTAGTTTGCTCGATCGTGAGGGCGTCGTTTGAGAGCGAGACCGTTCGGGTCCAGCCCTTACCGCTAAACTCCAGTGTGCCGTTGGCGCTGTGAACTTCCACTGGCCCGGTGCGTGCTAGCGCGCCTTCGGGCGGCAGGAAATTGGTGTTGGTGTCCTTCCAAACCAACTCCATCCACCGGCCGCCATCTGCGGAGGAGAACACGGCGCGCACTTTTTGCGATTCGATCACCCACTCAGTGGACCCATCGCCATCGAGGTCGGCGGACCAGGTAGCCGTGCCGTCGCGCGGGATGAGAACGACGCGGAAGGGCAGATCGGCGGTTGTCCCGCCAGAGACGTGAAGCGTCCAATCGCGCAGACCGGTCACGCCGCGATCCGGAAAAACGCGCAGCGAGACGGAACGCTCTTCTGCTCCGGCAATCGCGATTTCGGTGCGGCGGGGCGAGAAATCGAGACCTTCGCCTGAGGCTTGGATCCGATAATTCTGAATCGCAGGCGAGTTATTGCGCACCATGATTTCGATATTGCCGCCGGTGCGGGCGTCTGCCGTAACCGTAGCCGGGTTCACTTCGAGCACGGTTTGCGGACCGAACTGGAGATTGAGCGCCTGCGCGAGGCGAATCGAAACCGGGCGGAACAACTGTACACGCGCGCGGCCGAGCGGCACGCCATCGGCTTCGAGCGCCAGCGGCGCCCAATCGCCGTGCAGCGCATCGGCGGGCACTTCCACGGTGTAATTGATTTCATTTGGCGATTTCCGCTCAGGCGTTGCCGTGAAGCCTTGAGGAACCCGCAAGCGAGAGCGCGAAGCGACTTCCTCGGAGGAATAGACCGTCGCAATCGGATTTTTCTGTCCGATTACCAGGCGCTTGGCTTCGCTGAAGAATGCGGAGGTTTCCGGCTCTTCAATAGCCAGCCCAACCCGCACGCGATTCCCCACGCCTTTACCCACCGGAATGGTAAGGCGCGCGCGCAGGGTTTTATCGTCCCAATCGAAATCGGTCGGTTTGCCCCCGGCGAGGTAGGGTCCTGCGGGTTTGCGCGCCAGTTGCAGCACCACTTCGGCCGGCCCCGGACCGGGCGAGGCGAATTCCATCGCAAGGACGCCGTTTTCGAATTCCACATTCAGCAACTCGGCCGTGGCATAGACGATATGTTCCGCTTCGGAGAATTCGGAACATTCGCGGCACAAGCCGTTGCCGCCCAAAGTGAGGTGCAGAGGCAGCCATACCGATTGGCCCGCGGCAACGGAAACGCCGGGAATGGTCATGCTGTGTTTCGATCCCGGGTCGAGTACGCGGAGGTCTTCATGAAACGCCGTTTGGCCGCGGTTGACGATGCTGACGGCGGAGACGGCTATTGAAGTGAGCTCGGTAGCACTCACGCCGCGCGGCAATTTGCCGGTGGCCGGCGCGGGCATTGGAACGCGCTTAAGTGTGGGGACGAGAGGCTCCCATTTTTCAAGCAGCGCGGCATCCCGTCGGAGAGGGGCCGGAGCCGGCCTTTCGGCGCCGCTCAAATCGATCGCGCCCTGGCGAAGAAGGGAGACCGGAACGGCATTGTGCACCGGTTCCCATCCGGCCGGATAGAGCGCATCTTCCACGTTCGTCCAAAGCAGCGTGCCGGTTCCGGCTGCGAGAGCCAGGCGGCTGCGAGCCAGCGCGCCGGTCTCCGTCGCGAATATCACGGTGATGGGAGAGGGCGGGGAAGCGGCGTCGATCGCGAGCTCGCGGCCTTCCACAAACGCGATGGGGCCGCCGTGATTACTGGTCTGCGGCGCAAGCAGATCTTCAAGTTGCTTGAGCCAGGCGCTCTGAGCTGCGGCATCCGGTTTACTGCCTTCGGAAGCAGGCCAACCGTTGTTGGCCCAATCGGTAACGGGAGGCAGCGGGCGCACCCAAGCGCGCAGATCGAGCTTGCGGAGGATCCGAACGAACGAAACCAGATCGCGGCGCGGGCTGGTGCGGCCGGTGAAATCGAAATCGCCCGGCTGGAGCTGGTGCCAGTTCCAGGGAATGGAGAATTCGACCGTATGCACGCCGATGCTTTTGAGCCAAACGAGCTCGCGTTCCCAGTGCGCGCGAGGGTAGAGGTAATAAGGGAACTCCACGGCCTGAACCAATCCGCGACCAGGCGCGGGGGTATTGAATTGCTGGCTAGCGAAAACCGGCGACGCCAGGCACACCAGAAAGGCGAAGAAGCGCATCAAAAGACCCGCTGTTTCCGCACGCGATAGTCCTCCACCAGGGGCATGCGGATGACGGTGCACATTTCGAAAAGGCGGGAGCGCGCGCGGTCGCCGATGCGGTCGCGCAGCGTGGTTCGGTATTGCGTGCCGAGAGCGGTCTTTTCGTAAGTTGCGCTGCCGGCATCCGCGTCTGGGAGGTTGGTGGTGGCGATCAGCGGCTTCCTGTTATTGCAGCGGTAGGTGATGATCGAGGTAACGGTGTCTTCCACCCAATCGGTAACGCGGTGCGCACCCAGATCGTCGAGCAGCAGGACTTCGGTTTCGAGCGCGTCGCGGTAGGCTTCGCGATCGGCCGAATTGGAATTGGGATCGTAGCTCGAGCGGATGCGGTCAAACAGGTTTTGGTAGTCGTAAAACAGACACTCGAATCCTTTTTCCAGAATCCGGCGCAGGGCGGCTACAGCCAGATGGGTTTTGCCGGTTCCCGGCTCGCCGATGAGCAGCAGACCGGGGCGGTTCTCCTGCGGAAAATCGTCGGCGAAGCGCTTCACCGCCATCATAGCGGTGCGCAGGTCGCGCTGGGCGAGAGGATTCTCGGCGGAAAGCGTAAAGTTTTCAAAAGCGGCGTTGCGGTAGAGCGGCGGAATGTGCGCGTCGCTCTGGCGGCGCGTGGCCAGGTTTTGAAAGCGGCAATCGCACGGCTGCGCGCCGGAGACATCCGCGCGCTCGATAATCACAAATCCGGTGCCGCCGCACTTGGGACACACGTCCTCGCTAGCCATGGACACCATTATCGGGCTAGACGGGGCGAAGGGGGAAAGGGTTACCGGTGAGAGGCGCCCTATTTGGCAAAGCCCCGACATTTGTTGGCAATTTCGCGCAAGCCAGGGCGGCGAAGGTTTTCTTATACTAGGCAAAGCCGGCGCGATGCGAACCCCGAGCCCACAACTCCTCAACCTCCTCGCGGACTGTTCCCCAGGTGTAACGCACCTGGCGCTGGCGCTGCGTGAACTGGTTCTAAAGGAAGCGCCGAACGCAGAGGAAGTCCTCTACTCTGTCTACGCGCAAGTGATCGTGTTCAAGTTTCCCGGCCTCAAACGGGGAGCTTTCTGCGGAGTTGTCGCCTATTCGCGTCACGTCAACCTGGAGTTCTATTACGGCGCGGAGTTGCTCGACCCGCACCGCGCACTGAAGGGGACCGGAAAGAGAATGCGCCACATAAGGTTCGAGTCTTTGGACGACTTGCGGCATAGATATATTCCGGACTACATACGTTCTGCGATTGAACTGGTTGGAGACGTTTCCGCCAAGGTCCACGCGCAACGGACGGTCGGCAGACGAAAGCCCAACTGAAATGCGTTAGCCGATCGTGGCTAGCGACTCGCCGGCGGCTACTGTTGCCCCTTCCCGCGCAGTGACCGAAATCACATGCCCCGAACGCGGCGCTTTGAGTTCGTTCTGCATCTTCATGGCTTCAACCACCAAAACGCCTTGGCCGGCTTCGACCGCATCTCCGGCAGCCACCAGCACGCGCACCACTTTGCCTGGCATGGGAGAGGTGAGGGTGGCGACGCCATGAGTGCCGCCCGCGGATTTGGGCGACCAGCGGCGCGGGTCGTGGACGGAAATTTCGAAGTGCTCGCCCGCGATCGCTACAACCATGCCCTCGGGCGTATGCTCCACGCTAGCGTCATAGCTGACGCCGTCGATCAGGATCGAATATATGCCCGGACACACCGTCTCCACTGCTGCCGTGCGCTCGGTGCTATCGATGCGGAATCGGCAGTCGCCGGCGTCCCCCTTGAGTACAACGCCGAGTTCGACTTCTTTTTCGACGCCCTTTACAGTGAGTCGCAGCTTCACCGCAGCAACTCCAGACGGCCGGCTGTGAGCCAGGGGCTGCGGCCGTTAGGAGAAGGCTCGGGATTCTGCGGGGCGTGCGCTTGGTAATGGAACGCCGCGGCGAGCGCGGCTACGCTAGCTAGATCGGCGGGTGGAACGGGCGGCTGGTGGCGCGCCAGGAACTCATCAATGAAGTGAGTGTGCAGGCGGCCGGCGCGGAAATCGGCATCGTCGAGGATCTGGCGGAAAAATCCGGTGTTGGTGCGAATGCCGCCCACATCGTATTCGGCCAGGGCGCGGAGCATGCGGGCAATGGCTTCATCGCGCGTGCCGTGCCAGACGGCGAGCTTCGCCAGCAGCGGATCGTATTCGAGCGGCACCGTCCAGCCATCGTAGACGTAGCCATCCAAGCGAATGCCCGGGCCGAAGGGCTGGCCGAGGCGAGTGAGCTTTCCGGGATACGGCAGGAAATTGTTGTACGGGTCTTCGGCATAAATGCGGCATTCGAGCGCCCAGCCGTTCCAGCCGATATCTTCCTGCGCGAACGGCAGCCGCTGGCCGGCGGCGATTTCGACTTGCAGCTTGACGAGATCGAAGCCCGTGATCAGCTCCGTAACCGGATGCTCCACCTGTAGGCGCGTGTTCATTTCGAGGAAGTAGAAGCGGCGGTCTTGGTCCACCAGAAACTCGATGGTTCCGGCGTTGTAGTAACCTACCTGCCGGGCGGCGCGAACGGCGGCTTCTCCCATGGCCTGGCGCATTTCCGGATGCAGGGCGACCAGCGGTGAAGGCGCCTCTTCGACCACCTTCTGATGGCGGCGCTGAAGCGAACACTCGCGCTCGCCCAGGTGCACCAGATTTCCGTATTGATCGCCGAGTACCTGAATTTCAATGTGGCGGGCGCGTTCGATCAGCTTTTCCGCATACATTTCGGCGTTGCCGAAGGCGCGCACGGCTTCGCTAGAAGCATTGCGAAACGCGGATTCGAGATCGTCCGCACGCTCCACCGCCCGCATGCCTTTTCCGCCGCCGCCGGCTACCGCTTTCAGCAGAATCGGATATCCATGTTCTTTTCCGAAGGCGCGGACTTCCTCCAGCGTGAGGGCTTTCTCAGTGCCGGGCACCACGGGCGTGCCCGCGCGAATGGCGTTTTGCCGCGCTGCGGTTTTCGATCCCATGGCGCGGATCGATTCGGGGGACGGGCCGATAAAAACGATCCCATGATCCCGGCACGCCGCCGCAAATTCGGCGTTTTCGCTCAGGAAGCCATAGCCGGGGTGGATCGCTTCCGCGCCATGTTTTTTCGCGGCCTCCAGTATGCGATCGATGCGCAGATAGCTTTCCGCGGATGGCGAAGGGCCGATGTGGGCGGCTTCATCGGCCATGCGGACATGGAGCGAAGCGCGGTCGGCATCGGAGAAAACCGCCACCGAACGAATTCCCACTTCCCGCAGGGTCCGAATCACGCGCACCGCAATTTCGCCGCGGTTGGCGATTAGGATTTTGCGGAACATGGTTCTATCGTGGAGCTACGGCTGCAAATCGAGCGTGGCCTTACCGGCCGGACCAGCGTAGATCAGCTCTATCGAGCGGATATTCTTCACGTTGCCCCCATACGAGAAGAACAGCAGGCCATCTTGGGGCAGTGGGCGGTCGCCATCGGCTAACGAGGCTTTCCATACGCGCAGGGCCCAAGCACGGCGCAATTCAGCGGGCGGGCGGGGCGGCTCTTTACTGGTGTCGTTGCCACCGCCTCCGCCGAGGATCGTATTACCTCCCTTTTCCGGTTTTTCCGGCGGAGTCCACTCGGGATCCTTCACTGACGTTCCCACCCGCTCGTAGGACTCGCTGGGCGTGGGATTTTTCCGGTTGTTGATGCGTAGGGAAAAGTCATTGAACGAGACGGGGAGGCGCTTGCCTTGAGGGCCAAAGAACGCCACTTCGACAACCAGGTAGTCTTCGGTAGAAAGCGGACCCTCCGGGGTAGGGACGCCGTGGCCGGCAAATTCCGCAGCCAGAGTGATGTCGCCAAGCTTGGCGTGCACGGGATAATCCGAGGGTCCGGTCCTCGGAGCAAGGCCTTGATGTTCATTGATCGTACCGCTTACAGCCGCTTTGTGATCGAGGGCAGACGCTTCGGGCGGCTGAGGTTGTGCCGCGCACAGACAAAGTGCGGCAACACCGATAAACATGATTCTTAGGGACGCTGACAACTGCATTTCAAAAACACAGTAACACTTTCTGGTGGGGCTCGGAGGTGGCGGGAGGAGAGCGCACTACAGTTGTGACCCTGACCAGCCGATAAAGACAACGGAGGGTGATGGTTGAAGGAGAACCCGAACGCCAGTACGTTCCAAAATGGTCTCTTTCCTAGACGGCCGGCGAGGCGAAGGCGGCAGGCAGCGCCAGTCCTCCCTGTAGAAGACAACACACCGGAGGCCTTGGAAGCTCTGCTGCGAGCGAATGCGCATTACCGCCAGGTCCCATGGCCCGAGCCTTACGATCGCACCATGCACCGGCTACATCTGGGAGACGCCCGGGATTTGTCATGGATTCCGGATGAGTCCGTACACCTCGTAGTGACCTCGCCACCATACTGGAACCTCAAGCAGTATGCGCCGGGCAATAGCCGCCAGATGGGTCACTTCGAGGATTACGATCACTTCCTCGAAGAGTTAGATAGGGTTTGGCGAGAGTGCGCGCGTGTGCTGGTGGGGGGCGGGCGGATTTGCTGCGTAGTGGGAGACGTCTGTGTGGGGCGAAAGCGCGGAGGGCGGCATCACCTAGTGCCGTTGCATTCCGATATTCAGGTTCGCGCGAGGCGGCTGGATCTCGATTGCCTGCAGCCGATTTTGTGGTACAAGAGCGCCAACAGCGCCATTGAGGCTGAGGGCAACGGAGCGGCATTTTACGGCAAGCCGTACCAGCCGGGCGGGATTATCAAGAACGATATTGAGTACATTCTGTTCCTGCGTAAAGGGGGCGAGTATCGCTCCTCGCCCGCGCTCAAGAAGGCGCTATCGATGCTCACCCGCACGGAAATAAGAACGTGGTCTCGTTCTATCTGGGCGGATGTGAGATGTGCGTCGACGCGAGAAGGACATCCGGCTCCTTATCCGGTAGAGCTGGCCGAGCGGCTGATCCGCATGTTTTCTTTCGCGGGAGACACCGTATTAGATCCGTTCGCGGGCACCGGCTCGACATCGCAGGCAGCCATCATGTCCGGCCGGTATTCGATAGCCAATGAGGTCGAGCCGGCCTATTTCGAAATCGCCCGGCAGCGAATCGAAAAGGCGGCCGAGCAGCCGAGCCTCTTGGGAGCGGTCGAGGCAGATTTCATTTTGGACGTCTGAGCCGCGACCGCAGGGAGCGGTCCTGTCATCTATTCCACCGCGAATGCCAGCAGAACATTCCCGTTGCGGCCTTCCTGCACGCCCGGGTATCCGGCGCCGGCAAAGACCATGCCTCCGGCGATGGTGGGGCCGGAGGCTCCCATGGAACCACCTTTGGCTGAAACGCCGTTGACGGTATTGAATTCGCGCAGCATGTCGAAGGTCCACAGAATTTTGCCGTCGGCAGTGGAGAGGGCGCGCAGCACGCCGTCCCAGCCGCCGGAGAAGAGCACTCCCGGAATGGCGGATACAGCCGCATCATCGCCTCCGTGCCGGCCGGTTTCCGGTTGAATATCCGTGAACCAGAGGCGCTCCCCGTTTGAGAGGCTGAGGGCGACCACCCCTCCGGTATCAAGCCCGAAATAAGCATTGCGATCATCGGCGGCTCCGCCGAAATTGACCTGCCCCTGCGGCGGGGGCTGTTTGGAAGCAACGGATGTTTTCCAGACCACTGCGCCTTTGTGCTCGGGATCGTGCGCCCAGATAATGCCGCTCTTCTGCGCGGCCACCAGAATGGTTTTGCCGTTGGGCAGCGTGCGGAGCATCGGAGAAGAGCCGAAGTCAAAATCGGGGCCCGGGTCCTTGGGACAATTCTCCGGCGCGTTGCGTTCTTTGATGCAGCTCACCACCCAGGCATCGCCGGCGAGATCCTGCACGGACCAGAGGACTTTCCCGGTATCCATGTCGAGCGCCAGGATGGAGTCAGTGGCCTTGTAAGCGGGCTTCGTGTAGGCGTCGCCAGTGCCCACGTAGAGGGCATGGTGCGAAGGGTCGAGCGTGGGCGAGTTCCAGATGCCGCCGCCAGAAGGCGTGAACTGCTGCGTGCCTTTGGCGTTCTTGCCGGCGGGCTTGGGTGCGTCGGGGATGACGTAGGTTTTCCAGATCTGGCGGCCGGTGAGGGCATCGAGCGCGGCCACGCTGCCGCGGAAGGTGCAGCACTGGTAGGCGGCATCAACGGCCAGGGCTTCTTCGAGCGAAGCCACCGGCACATAGAGCCGATTCTGATAGAGCTGCGGCGCACCCGTAATTCTGGCTGCTGGATGCGTATCCACCTGCGTCTTCCAGACCTGCTCGCCGGTTGCGGCATTCAAGGCGTAGGCATTCCCCGCAAGGTCGCCGAAGTAGGCGAGGTATTCGCCCGGAGTTCTGCCCGGGCCGATGCTGATGGCCGAGCGCACCGCGCCTGAGGCTTTGTAGGTCCAGTACAGGCAGCCGGTAGAGGCGTCGATCGAGTAGATGGAACCCGTGTCGACGCCAAGGAATACGCGGCCGCCCGCGACCGTCGGCTGGCCATAGACGGCTTTTGCGTCGGGGAACCCGAACGCCCATTTCAGTTTGAGGCGGGCGACCTGATTGGGAGAGAGTTGCGCTCCGTCAGCGCTCTGGAAGCGGGCATTGGTGATGCTTGCGCCCCAGCCATTCCAGTTGGGCCGGGCGCTCCAGTCACCCAGGCCGGTGTTTTGGGGGCAAGTGTTTTGGGCGAAGAGGGGAAGGGCGGCGAAGAGCAAGATCGGGACGTGTTTCATGACTGGACATTCTATAACGTCCGCTGCAGCGTTCTGAGCCGCGACTGAAAAGGAGCGGTCGCCGTGATATAGTGATCCGAACAGTGGGAGGTCTGATGAAACATCTGGCATGGTTATTGTTTGTTGCGGCGATCCCCGCGTGCGCTCAGCAGGGCAAGGATCTAAGTTGGGCGTACCCGGTGCCGGATCCGCAGACGCCGGGTTCTCCGGACAACACGAAGAAGACAGTGCCCGGCAGCTCGCGCTCCTACACGCAGGCGCAGATCGACGATCAGTACAATCCGCCGGATTGGTTTCCGGACGAGCACGCGCCCCTGCCGAACGTGGTGCAGAAGGGCATTCAAGCGCAGGCGTGCGGGTCGTGTCACTTGATGTCGGGGATGGGCCATCCGGAATCGGCCACGTTGGCGGGCTTGCCGGTCGAGTACATGTTGCGCCAGATGGAAGACTTTAAAAAGGGCTTGCGGAAGGACCCGGAGATCCACGAAAAATCGCTGCGCGCCGCGCGCATGAATATCATTTCCGCCGGATTGCCGGACGATCAGATGCGGCAGGCGATTGGATGGTTCGCCTCGCTAAAGCCCATTGTCTGGTACAAAGTGGAAGAAGCGCAGACCGTGCCGAAATCGTGGGTGAACAATGGGCGCATGCGCCTGCCGTCCCCTTCAGGAGGCACCGAACCGCTCGGCAACCGCATCATCACCCTGCCGCAGGATCCGGCGCGCGTCGAGGAGCGCGATCCGCATTCCGGTTTCATCGCCTATGTGCCGCCGGGAAGCCTGAAAAGAGGGGAAGAACTGGTCAAGAATGGCGGGGGAGGGAAGACTGTGGCCTGCGCCATCTGCCACGGCGAAGGCTTGAAAGGCTTGGGCGATGTGCCCCGCTTGGCAGGCATTCATCCCATCTACCTCGTGCGCCAGCTTTTCGATTTCCAGGTAGGAGCCAACAGCAGCTCTGCCGCGGCCCAGATGAAGAAGGTAGTGGAAAAGCTGAGCGAGGACGATATGATCGCGATCGCGGCGTACGCAGCCTCGCTGAAACCGTAACTCTCAGCGCCGTAATTCCCGAGAAAAATCATAGAAAACGCGCAGTTGATTGCCGTCTGGATCGGCGACCCTAAACTCGCGCAGGTGCCAAGGCTTATCCTCCGGCTCAGCCAGGATTCTAGCCCCAGCCTCCCGCCAGCGATGGTAGAGGTTGTCGACTTCGAGCTTGCTCTCTAGATTCAGCCAGACCACGACCGTCCCGATATTCCCGTATTCCTTGCGGAAGGGTGCATTCGTCAAGAACATACGGCACTCTCCCTGCGAGATGCCCGCGATCCCGCCCTGGTCGTTACCCCAGTCGAAATCAAACCCGAGCACATTCACGTAATAATCAGCGGCAGTTTCGACATTGCTAACCGGAACCTCTGGAACGGCCTTGGGAAACTGCCTAAGCATGCTATCCAGCTTACCGTGCCTATAACACCCGCCCCAATAGGCGCCATCTCGTTGATCGAGTCCACCGGGATACCAGAAGGAATGGCGTGCGTCGACGGTCTCAATTTGAGATAATCCCGGTTCCGGAGGAAATGGATTATGCAGAAGACCATCGTTGTTGCTGCCGCAGTGTTTCTTACAGGCGCCGGGGTGTGCCTCGCCCAACCGCCCGGCATCACCCGTGAGATGATCGAGCGGGCATTGCCTCTCGAAGGTGCGCCGAAGGCGGAGCCTGGACCATACCAGGTTACGTCCGAACCCGCGTTCGGCTCGCCCGGCCTTTCCGTTTATCGCCCGGCGGCGCTGGACGCATTTCCCCAGAAGGACACCTTGCCCGTGATGGTGTGGGGCAATGGCGGGTGCGCGATCGACAGCACGCACTTCTCGGGCTTTCTCACCACGATCGCCTCGCACGGTGTCCTGGTGGTAGGCACGGTCCCTCAGGAAGGCGCTGCCCGACGGCAGGAGACCGCCGATGACATGCGCGCCGCGATCGATTGGGCCGAGAAAGAAAATGCACGAGCCGGCTCGCCGTTGAATGGCAAGATCGCCGTGGATAAAGTTGCGGTCATGGGAACGTCGTGCGGAGGATTTCTCTCGATCGCGCTCGGCGCCGATCCCCGCGTCAAGACCATCGGCGTGTTCAATTCCGGCGTGCAGACTCCGCCTGCCGGGCAGGCGCAGGGGAACGCCGGGCGCGGCCGCCCCTCGCCGCAACCCACTTCGGACGCGCTCCCCAAACTGCACGGGCCCGTGCTGCTGCTCAACGGCGGTGAACCCGACTTCCTGATGGGGGCCTCAGCGGCGACGTTCGAAGCAATCAACCACGTGCCCGCGTTCTACGGCGCGCGGCACAACGCCGGCCACAGCGCGACGTATTTTCATCCCGGCGGCGGCGAGTTCGCCAATGTCGCGTCGGACTGGCTTCTGTGGACGTTCAAAGGCGACAAGAAAGCCGGCAAGGTGTTCGTCGGCAAGGATTGCAGTCTCTGCACGAATTCGAACTGGGATGTGAAGTCGAAAGGGATTAACAAATGAAGCCGCCATTCCTCTCGCGGTAGTCGCCTCGTGCGGGGCAGTGGCCGCCTTCGCCCAGAGTCCAGCTTTAGTCAGAACATATATTTCAGCGAGAACTGCAGATTCCGCGCGCCGGCCGAAGTGTTGACCACTCCGGTCGGAACGCTCTTGGCGTAATTCGGATCGCTGTTGTACTGTGCAGGGTTGAAGTTGCCGGGAACGTCGTCCGTGGCATAGCCGTTGACGCCAAAGATGGGCGTGTTGAATGCGTTAATAGCGTCGAAACGGAACTGCACGGCTTGCCGCTCGGTAATGCGGAACTTCTTCGAGAGGCTCATATCGATCTGTTTCAAGCCGGGGCCGCGCTCGGTGGAGATGCCGCAAGTGCCGAGGCCGGAAGTGGGAATCGACATGGTGGTCGGATCGAACCAGACATAGCCGCCGCCCACGAAGTTCTTGTACGGGGTTGCTTTCGAGGGTTCGTTGCAGTCCGGGCGAGGCTGGAAGTACGCGCCGCTCGGATCGTAGCCGAATTGGATCATCGAGATCGGGAAGCCTCCGTGGGCGCTGAACACGGCGTCGTAGCGCCAGTCGCCGACGATCGCGTTCACCAGTTTGTTGGTGCTCTTGGCAAATGCGCGGTCGTGGCCGAAGGGCAGGTCGTAGTTGACATAGCCGCTGAAGGCATTGGCCACGTCGGCATCGCACAGGCCGTAGTCCAGGCCGCGCACGTTATAGACGTAGGACTGGAACGCCACGTCGGCGGTGGTTTGGGCGATGGCGGAATTGCCGTAGCGGCCGTAGTAGCCCTGGTTATCGGTGAGGCATTTCCCGCGCGAATAATTGAGGCCGAAAGCCAAGCCCTTGCTGAGCCGCTGCTGCGCCATGAGTTGCAGAGCTTCGTAGTTCTGGATGGCCGTAGTGGTGTTCAGACGCTGCTGGCCGGTGCCATCATCCAGTTTGAGCGTCGGGTTGCCGGCAAGATAGAAGCCGGGAACGGAGGTCGTAGGGCTGGTGAGAAAATTCTGGCCCATGTTGTAAATGGCGGCGATGTGGTCGGTATGCTGGCCGACATAACCGCCTTGTACGGTGAGGGAATTACCGATCTGCCGTTGAATGGCGAAGTTCCACTGGTTGGAAACGGCGGGGCGATAATTGGGATCGGTGGCATGCAGGCGGACGCCGGCGAAGCAGGCCTTCGGCGCGGAAGTCACGTTCTGCACGGTGCAGCCGGCGCCGGAAGCTCCCAACGCCGCGAAGCCTTGGTTGAGATAAACCTGGTTCGCCGGGATAGCGCCGTTAGTGCCCTGCCCGCCCCAGGTTTGGGAGAGATCGATGTTCCAGGGAGCGTTGGTGGCGAGGCGGTTGTACTCGCCGGTGCCTTCCTGGAAGCTCGAGCGCGAGAAGGCTGCGCGCACGACGGTCTTGTCGTCGATGCTATAGGCCAAGCCGAGGCGCGGCAGGAAATTGGCGATGCCGTTGTATTGGTTGTAGAGAGCGCGGCTGTTGCCGTTTACTCCCGCCAGTTCGATCGCTCCAGTGACGTAGTTGAAATTGGTTTCGCGGTTGCCGACTTCATAGATTGGCGTGAAGAGCTGCCAGCGAACGCCGTAGTTGATGGTGAGCTTCCGGGTGACGCGCCAATCGTCTTCGAAGAATGCGCCGATGGCGTCATTGCGCTGGCCAACGGTGCCGGCGAATCCGAGACCGTAGCCCATGTAGGTGGGCAGACCGAGGAAGAAATCAGCTTCCGCATTGCCGGTGTAAGTGCCGTTGAAACCGATCTGGCCGGCTGCGCCATCATTGGCCGTGGCGGGGATGTAGTTGTTCCGGTAGCGGATCAACTGGAAGCCGTAGTGGAAGGTATGGGAGCGCTTGGTCCAAACGAGGGAATCGGAAATCTGGATGGCGGTTTGATGGAAGATTTCCGGCGCATCGGCGGTGCCGAAAGCGAAGGGCCCGTTTTGCTGGCCGCCCAGAGGAGCGCCGGCGAAATACAAGCCGGGAAGGTATTGCGTGGGCTGTCCGGGAATGAGATTGGCTCCGGCGGTGGTAGCGAGCGCCTGCGTGTTGGCGTTGGCGGGATCGTACGTCATACCGAGGCGGAAATCGTTCACCAAAGCGGGAGTAAGGGTGCGCGTGTAGCCGAGCACGGCCTGCTGCAGCGGAAGAATATTGTTGCCCGTGCTCGCGCCGCCGCCGCTGTACATGAGGCCTTGGGAGTTGGTAGTGGCCTGCACGATATTCATCTGCGAGTAGCGGGCGAAGATGCGATCGTTTTGCGTGAGCGCCCAATCGACCTTGATATCGCCCTGGTTGCCGTGCGTGTAGTTGGACTGCACGTCACTGACATTCAACAGCGTGCCCGCGCTGCCGGGCGATCCGGCGAGATTGGGTTTCGGCAGGATGGAAGCGATTTTGAGCGCGACGGGGCTGATGCCGTTGATACAGGGGTTGACGCCCATTATTTGTCCTGCGCCGCAGATGGCGGCCTGGCTGAGGTTGGACGGCATTGGAACGTTCGTTCCGGGATAGTGGAGTTGAGCGCCTAAGTCGGTGAGATTGCCGGTGGCGTCAGCGGAGGTGAAGGTGGTCAGCGCCAGGGGAGTGGCGGGGAGATCGAAGCGCGATCCTTGGTAATCGGCAAAGAAGAACAGCTTATCTTTTTTGATCGGGCCGCCTACCGTGCCGCCATATTGGTTCCAGTGCTGCTTCGGCGTAGGGAGGCCGTTGAAGTTGTTCGACCACTCATTGGCATTGAAATAGTCGTTGCGGAGGAACCAGAAGGCATCACCGTGATACGAGTTGGTGCCGGATTTGATGGTGGCATTGATTACGCCGCCTAAGAACAGGCCGAACTCGGCGGGAGGATTGTTGGTGATAATGCTCATCTGATCAATCGCATCGACGTTAGGAACGTAGGCGACGGCGTTGTCGACGAATTCGTTGTTATCTACGCCATCGAGCAGATAATAGTTGGCCTGCTCGCGGTTGCCGTTGAAGTTAGGGCGGGCGGCGTTGAAGCTGCTCTGGCCGGTATTAAAGGATGCGGGGCTGATGGAGACCGAGCCGGGCACGAGTAGAGTCAACTGATTGTAGTTTCGAGTTTCCAGGGGGATATTGCCGATGGAGTTGGATTCCATCACCGTTCCTACTTGGGTGGTGTCGGTCTGGAGCAGCGGCGTGGCGGCAGTGACTTCCAGGTTCTGAGTGACCTGTCCGATCGCCATGGAAAAATCGAGCCGCGCCGTTTGGTTCAAGACCAATTGGAAAGGTGGATGGACCGCAGTCTGGAAGCCGGTGGCTTCGACGCGGACTTCGTAGTTGCCGATGGGCAGGCGCGGCAAATTGTAAATGCCTTCCATATTGGTATCGGTTTTGAAGGCGGTACCGCGATCGGTATCGGTGGCGGTGACGGTTGCCGCCGCGATGCCGGCGCCCGAAGGGTCGCTTACTTTTCCGGTGATGGCGGCAGTGATTTCCTGGGCAGAGATGACTGGTGCGAATACGGCGGCAATTGCCAAGGCCGCGATCAGTTGACTATCCCTCATTTTCATATGGACTCCCTTAGCTACGAAATCTTGCGCCGTTTGAGCGCGCGATGTCCAGTTCGGAACGGTTCGTTACCGGACCGAACGTCATTATTTGCAAGAGCTTGCGGTTTGAGGCGTGCGAGTAACTGGCGGATGGTGCGGACAGCCGCAAGGCGCACTTCGGCGATTGGTTTTTCGAGTTGGTCGAGCTCCCGGTTCTGCTGTTCGACCCAACCGGGGGGCGGCGACTGGCTGGTTTCGAGGAATTCGAGAGCGCGCAACCCAATATTGGCGGCGGTGGTGAGATTAGCGGCGAGGGGGGCGATCTCGGCGAGGAGGGCGTTGTTTTCGATTAACGGGCGAAGGCGGGACTCGACCGAGGCCCACTCGGTCAGGATGGGCTTGAGTTGGCAGGCGGAAGCGCCTGCCCCACAGCGGCGGACGAGTTCGCTTTCGGGCGGGACGGCGTCTACGAAGCGGTTTAGCGGGACCAAGCTGGTATATCGGCGGGCTTCACGGCGGCCGTCGATGCCGAGGGATTCGGAAGCAGCGGCGAGGATGCGCAAGGGTGCATCGGGTAGACCACCTGCCAGACGTTGTAGCAATAGGTCATTGTCGCGATGCTCGATGCCCGACCATTCCAGCCATCGGCTGACCGCTTCCAGTCGGCTATACATGGAATCGACATTGGTGGCCTCTCGCGGCGACCAGAAGCGCTCGGCTATGGCGGCCAGGCGGGGCCAGATGCGGGAATCGACCGTTTCGGCGCTGGTATATTCGGTCCACATGCAGGCTTCGCCGCCGAGGAGGCGCTCGACTGCGGGCGGATTGTTGGCGTAGAGAGTAGTGGCGGGATCGAAATGATCGAGGTAGTAGCCGAACGAAAGCAGCGAACGGTAACCTTTGGCCGCGGCATCCGCCAGGGTGGAAGGACCGCGCCAGGATTGGATTACGGTCTCGGGGCCCAGGCCGGGATTCAGCACTTCGTCCCAGCCGACCATGGTTTTTCCATGCTTTCTCAACAGCTTTTCCACACGGCGATTGAAGTAGGTTTGAAGGTCATGAGCGGTGGAGAGGCCATGGGCGCGCGCGAAGCTTTGGATGGAAGGCGATTGCTTCCATTGGGTTTGGTTGACTTCGTCGCCGCCGATGTGAAAGTAAGGATCGGGGAAGAGTGCGGACATTTCGCCAAAGAAAGCGTCGAGAAAGGTGTAGGTCTCTTCGCGGGTGGGGTCCATGGTTGGCTGGAAGACGCCCCATCGCCGCTCAATCGCGTAAGGACCGGGGGCGCTGGCGAGTTCGGGATAGCCCACGAACCATGCCGTGGTGTGGCCGGGCATGTCGAACTCGGGCACCACGCGGATACCGCGGTCGCGGGCGTAGGAGATGATTTGGCGCACCTCGGCTTGGGTATAGAAATTACCGTCGCTACCGTTTTGCTGCAGCTTGGGGTAGCGCTTCGATTCGACGCGGAAGCCCTGGTCGTCGGAGAGGTGCCAGTGAAAGACGTTCAATTTCACAGCCGCCATGGCGTCGAGGTTGCGTTCGATTACGGCGACGGGCATCCAGTGGCGGGATACGTCCAACATGAGGCCGCGCCAGGGAAAGCGGGGACGGTCTTCAATGTGGACTGCGGGGACCTCGAAGCCATCCGGCCCGGGGCCGATCAGTTGGGCGAAGGTCTCGAAGCCACGGAGAATTCCAGTAACGGTCGGTGCGCTGAGGCGCGCGCCGGATGGGGCGACATCAAGTTGATAGGATTCGTCCTCGCCAAGAACAGGGTATTCGGTGGCACGTGAACGGCATTCGATCAGCAGGAGCGCTCCCTTACGGTCGCGGCTCAGTCCGGGCGTAAACGGTATCCCCATTTGGTGGGCAATGCGCTCGGCGAAGCGCTTCACGGCGGATTCCAGGCGAGCATCGGAGTAGCCGGTTACTGCAATGCGGAAACCGGAGTCGATTTTCAGCGCGCCCGGTTCGTGAGTGACTTCGCGAGGCATGGGCATCAGGGGCAGGTCAGCGGCTGCGGTGATCGCGGTGAGTAGGAGAGGGAGAAGGAGGGTTCGGAGTATCTTCGTGTTTGCAGGATTGCGCCGGGCGGAAGCCCGGCGGCAGGGTGGAAGCCCTGGCCCCACATATTTGAGGAGGCGTATCCTCATTCCACCACCGAACTCCAGCCGCGGCGCCCCAGGTCCCACCAAATGACAGAACCGGCGGCCAGACCGAGGCCGAGCAGCAGAAAACCGGTGGTCCATTCGCTGAGCAGCAGCTTGCCTGTGCCGAACAGGATGCCGTAGATGAGGGCGCAGCCGCTGAACCAGTCGAGCAGGTTGTACCAGGAAACAGCAGGCCGAACGCGGGCGTAGAACTTGTGCAAGGTTTCCTCGGATTCGGGTTTCGTCAGGAACGTGACCGCGAGCCAGACGGCTGTAGTGATCGCTACGGTGATGATCATGATCCAGGCGAAATCAACGGGCTTATCGCTATCGAGGTGTCCTGCGGTTTGCAAGGTGATGGAGACTACGAAAGCCGAGATCATGGCGGAGACTTCGCTCCAGGCATTGATGCGCCACCAGAACCAGCGAAGGAGCAGAACGAGGCCGGTGCCGGCGCCGGTGACAATCAGCAGCTTCCAGGCTCCCGCAACGGAATCGAGATAGAACGTGACCACGGCGGAGACGATGGTGAGCAGCACCGTGGTCCATTTCGAGATCAGCACATAGTGGTGCTCGGAGGCCTTCGGGCGGAGGAAGCGGCGGTAGAAGTCATTGACGACGTAGCTTGCGCCCCAGTTCAGTTGCGTGGCGATAGTTGACATGTAAGCCGCGGCGAAGGCCGCAAGCATCAGTCCGCGCAGAGAGGCCGGGAGATAGGCGACCATCACGCGAATGTAGCCGGTTTCGGGGTTTTGGAGGCCGGGGAAGAGGACTAGGGACGCGAGCGCGACCAATACCCAAGGCCACGGACGAATGGCATAGTGGGCAATGTTGAACCAGAGCGTCGCCAGCAGCGAGTGCTTTTCATCCTTAGCCGAGAACATTCGCTGCGCGATGTAGCCGCCGCCCCCGGGTTCGGCGCCGGGATACCAGGTGGCCCACCAGTTCATGGAGATGTAGACCAGGAAGGTGATCATGGGCATCCAGGAGGAATGGAGGTCGGGGATAAAGCTGAAAGCCGCGGCGGGGAGCTTGGCTTTGAGGCGCTCCATGCCGCCGACGGCGTGAATGGCCACGAAGGCTAGCACCGTGACCATGGTCATCTTCACGACGAACTGCAGGAGATCGGTGACCAGGACGCCCCAGAGGCCGGACATGGTGGAGATGCCGGAAGTGATGGCGATGATGCCGATCACGATGGCGAGAGCCTGGAGGCGCGAAACGCCCAGCGTGAGCATGAGGATTTCGACCATCGCCAGATTGACCCAGCCGAGGATGATGCAGTTGATGGGGATGCCGAGGTAGAGGGCGCGGAAGCCGCGGAGAAAGGCGGCGGGTTTGCCGGAGTAGCGCACTTCGGCGAATTCGATATCGGTCATGACGCCCGAGCGGCGCCAGAGGCGGGCATAAAAGAAGACGGTGAGCATGCCGCTGGCGACGAAGCTCCACCAGAGCCAATTGCCGGCGATTCCTCCCCGGGCCACCATTCCGGTGACGGCCAGTGGGGTATCGGCCGCGAACGTGGTGGCGACCATGGAGGTGCCTGCAAGCCACCACGGCACGTTGCGTCCGGAGAGGAAAAATTCAGAAACGCTTTTACCGGCACGCTTCCGGTAATAGAGACCGATGGCGAAGTTGATCAGGAAATAAGCGGCGATGACGGACCAATCGAGCCAGGTAAGTTGCATGCTAGGGCTCGGATTGGCAGGCGGAAGCGCCTGCCCCACTTGTGGACCGGGCGTCGCTAGGGGAAAAATTGGGTTCGTTTCGCCAGACGATGGGGCGTGACGACGGTGTGACGGCGATTTCCAAGTTTTCGTCCAGCTTCTGCCGGCGCGACGGTGCGACGGTGATTTTCAACTTTTCTTTTTTGTTTTGCGCGCCGACTACCCCCATTTGCGGGTAGCTCGATCCAGTTCTGGTGTTAGGAAGAGAGGGCAGAGTGCAGGTTGGCAGGCGGAAGCGCCTGCCCCAGTGGAGGCGCGGCGGGGTTTTGGGAGGTGTAGCCATACCGGCAATTTCCGATTTCATTATCCTGGAGGGGCGGAGCGAATCCGCGACCGGGAGCGTTCCGGGTGGCGCGCAAGTACTGGGAAGAAAAGGCTTCGCAATTTTCAAGCAGATTCGCTTTCCTTGTGACCGGCAAATCGTTCTTTGGCCAACCGATCGACCGCTTCCTAACGGTCGCGGCTCTGATTGGAACGGTCGCGGCTCCGATTGGGTACAGGTCATTCGCAAGCATGATCGGGCTTGGAGGCGGGCGGCGTCCAGTTTGGAACGGTTGCCGGGGAGGTTATGCGGGGTTCGTAACGGGGTTCAGGGCTGCCGGACTTCGCTCGGCGGGGTTGCAGGTTCCTGGGGCGATCCCTTCAGCGAATCCTTGAATCCGCGGATGCCTTCGGCCAATCCCTTACCCAGCTCGGGCAATTTTTCGGGCCGAACAGAAACCTGCGGGCATAACAGCGGCGACGGCAGCAGCATCGCCGATGCAATCGCCACATGGGACGCCGAGGCTCGCAGCCCAACCATGCTTAAAAAGCTACGATGAAAGGAGACGGGCAAACCTATGGCTCAGGTGCGAACGGAAATCGACTGGACGGCATGCGAACTCATCGAGCAAATTCCCGGCAAGGTTTCGGGCCGTCCCATCGTACGCGGTACGCGTATTTTGCCCGACGCCATCGTTGACAGTTACGACCTAGGCGAGACCATCGAGGAACTACGGGAAGGCTTTCCCGCCTTATCCGCCGCGCAAATCAAGCGGCTGATCGAGTTTGCCCACACCCAGCGAGGGCAGCCGGTCCCGTGAGGGTGTTGCTTGACGAGAACCTTGACCACGCATTGCGGAAGCTTTTAGGCCAACACGACGTTGTGACCCGTCACGCATATGGGTTGGGCGGGCCTCAAAAACGGCGAGCTTTTGCAGGCGCGGAAGCTAACGGCTTTGACGTGTTCCTTACCGGCGATCAAACGCTTGCTCAGGAGCAGAGCCTTTCCGGGCGACCGCTCGCGGTTGTCGCGCTTTCCGCCATTCAGCTACCGATCATCCGGGAGAACTTGCCGAAGATAATCGCCGCCATCGACAACGCCGCGCCCGGTTTCTTTCAGATCGTCGAATGCGGCACGTTCAGACGGAAGAAGCCGCCGCCGGGATAAATTCAGGTATGGTAGACAGCGACTAGCTGTCCCTGACCCGCCAGAGTCTTCTAATTAAGAGCCTGCTCTCTGCCCAGGGGCGCTCCGCCTATCTTTTGGCCGATCTTTCGATTTCCGATACAGCACGTGCCGGCGCAGCGGGTGCCCTTCGGTCAACTCGGGATGATCGAATTCACCGAAGTAGCTCATGCCGAGCTTTTCCATTACGCGGCGCGAACGGAGATTCGCGGGCACGGTGAATGAGACCAGCTCGTTGAGGCCGAGCTCGTCGAAGCCCAGCCGTAGCACGCGAAGGGCGGCTTCCGTGGCGAGACCTTGGTTCCAAAACTCCGGGGCCAGCCGCCAGCCGATTTCGACGCAAGGCGTAAAATGCGCCTCAAACCGCGGAATAAAGAGCCCCACAAAGCCGGCCAGGTTTCCGCCGGCCCGCGTTTCGACGGCGAACGGGCCGAAACCGTGTTTCTCGAAATGCGCCTCGGCCCTGGCGATCAGCGCGTCGCTTTCCGCGCGCGTGAGGCAGGCCGGAAAGAATTCCATCACGCGGGGATCGGAGTTGATGCGGTAGAAGGGCTCGAAATCGGCTTCCCGCCAACGGCGCAGGATGAGGCGCGACGTCTCTAGTATCATAGACAAAGGTACCAGCAAACCGTATTCGGTTGTACCAAATCCAATGGACAGATCTGAAGACTACGCCGATATTCCAGGAACTTATTTGTTCGACAAACGAGCCTGCGCCAAAGGCTACTACGTCAACATGTTTTGCATGTCGATGATGAAAGAGGAAAACCGCAAGGCGTTTCTGGCCGACGGATGGACGTATATGAATCGTTTCCCGTTGACCGAGACGCAGCGCCAGGCCATTATGGACCGCAACTGGCTGAAAATTATACAGGAGGGCGGCAACATCTATTACCTCTCCAAGCTGGGGGCCGCGTGCGGCTTCTCGTTTGAGGATATGGCGGCGGCGATGAGCGGCATGACGAAGGAGAAATACCGCGGCATGATGCTGGGCGGCGGCCGATCCATCGAAGGAAACCGCAGCAAGGCCGCGCAGGCTGCGTCAGGCGCAGTGAGTTCACAAGAGGAAAAGAAATAATGGCTCAAATTGTTGCCGGTGTAGGCTGCTCCCACGTTCCCGCGATTGGCGCAGCTATCGACTTAGGCAAGACGCAGGAACCCTACTGGAAACCTTTATTTGACGGCTTCCAGCGCTCCAAGGAGGTCATTGCTCAACTGAAACCCGATCTTGTCATCGAGGTTTACAACGACCATGGCTCAGCCTTCTCCTTGCAGTACATCCCGACTTTTAGTCTCGGCGTAGCCGCTGAGTTCCAGCCGGCCGATGAAGGATGGGGCCCTCGTAAGGTTCCGGTAGTCAAAGGGGACCCGGATTTCGCGTGGTATCTGGTGGAATCTCTGATCCTGAACGATTTCGACATGACCATCATCAACGAGATGGAGGTCGATCATGGCCTGACGGTTCCGTTGTCGCTGATGTTCGGACAGGTGGCGGAGTGGCCGTGCCCGATCATTCCCCTGCCAGTGAACGTGGTGACCTATCCGCCGCCTAGCGGCAAGCGGTGCTTCGCGCTCGGCCGCGCCATTCGCAAGGCGGTCGACGAATACAAGAAGGACATGCGCGTGGTGATCTTCGGGACCGGCGGCATGTCCCACCAGATCCACGGAGAGCGTTGCGGGTTGATTAATAAAGAATGGGACAAAAAGTTCCTCGACCGGCTAACGAACGATCCGGAAGGGCTGGCGAAGGTGCCGCACATCGACTATGTGCGCGAGGGCGGGGCGGAGAGCATTGAACTGGTCATGTGGCTGATCATGCGCGGCGCGCTGAACGAGAAGGTGAACGAGGCGTACCGGTTCTATCACGTGCCGGCATCGAACACGGCCGTGGGGAACGTGATTTTGACGAATTCGTAGTGATGGCTTGACTTCACCCAACGGACGCTTCGACCGCGCGCGCTAAAATTGGGCAATGCACAACGAGTTCACGGCGATTATAGAGAGGGATGGCCCGTGGTACATCTCGTACTGCGCTGAAGTGCCTGGCGCCAACGGTCAAGGCAAGTCGCGTGAAGAGTGCTTGGCGAATCTTCGGGAGGCGATCGCCCTCATTCTGGAGCACAGGCGAGAGGAGTCGTTGCGCTCGATACCGCCGGATGCCGGGCAGGAACTTGTTATCGTCGGATGAGGCGCGAGAGCCTCCTTCGACATCAAGGATTTGTCGTAAGCTGTCGATTCCCGATCCGCCGGGATCCAATTTGCAACGTCACCAGAGGGAGATAAAACCCCGTTAGCCATGCGGGCTTTCAGCATTGCCGTCCACCCGGGCCTATGCTAAAGACAGAAATGCCATGGAAGAGCTTTTGGCCTCTATCGCCAGGAAGAAAGAACGGCTCGACGCGATGCGCCCGGCATCGCGGGAAGCGTTGCTTGCCCTTCAAAAATCCTATGACGTTGACCTGACCTATACCTCCAACGCGATTGAAGGCAACACCCTCACGTTGCGGGAAACGGCGGAACTCATCGAACACGGCATCACGGTTGGAGGCAAACCGCTCCGTGATCACCTTGAGGCGGTTGACCACTATGAGGCCGTCTTATGGATGCGCGAACTGGCGGCGAAGACCACGCCGATAGACGAAAGCACTGTCTGCGAGCTTCACCGGCGCATCGTGTTTCGCAGCCAGCCGGAAATCGGCGGCATTTACAGCACCCTGCCCCGCCGGATTGCCGGTTCTCCGGTCGTGTTTCCGAATGCCGTCAAGATTCCCGGACTGATGAAAGAGTACGGCGAATGGCTTTCCAAGGCTGCGCCGGAACCGGCAGCCAGCTTTGACGCGCATTACCGGCTTGTCGCCATTCACCCGTTTTCGGACGGCAACGGAAGAACGGCGCGGCTCCTGATGAACCTGATGTTGCTGCGCGGCGGTTATCCGCCCGTTGCCGTGCGCCCGGAAGACCGCAAAACCTATCTCGACATGCTTGAGCATGCGTCCATGCGGGAAGACCTTAAACCGTTCCAGACTTTCATGCACCAGCGATTGGACGCGACCTTGGGGGAGTACCTGAGCGCCTTGCAAGAAGCGCTTCCCCGGGAACCGAAGCGTGATAAACCGGGCGGCTCCGAACCGCAGCCCTGATGTTTCATATTCGGTAAGTTTTGCATCTTCCGCCGGAAACTCCGCCCGAATCATTAGACCGGAAGTTTGAGGTCATCAGGCGATTACGACTGAACGCGACGTCACGACATGCGAGATCAAATCCAAACCATCACAGATTAATTAGCGGCGTTCGGCACAATCATTCGCGCGATCGAGCAGCATTTGGCGCTCGCGCTCATTGCGGGTGAGCGCGGCGGCGCGTTCGAATTCGGCGCGCGCTTCGGCGTGGCGGCCGAGCTTGAACAAAAGATCGCCGCGCACGCTCGGCAGGAGGTGATACTGCCGGAGGGACAGATCGGGCAGCAGTTTGTCGACGATCTCCAAACCGGCTTGCGGGCCGTAAGCCATGCCGACGGCGACTGCGCGATTCAACTCCACCACGGGTGACGGCTTGAGCCTCGAAAGTTCGGCGTAGAGATTAGCGATGCGCGCCCAGTCGGTCTCTTCGGGCGTCCGCGCGCGGGCGTGGCAGGCGGCCAAAGCGGCTTCGAGCGTGTAGCGGCCGCGTGTGCCTCCTAGTCTTTCCGCCCGCTCCAGAGCAGCGAGGCCGCGGCGAATCAACAGTTGATCCCAATGCGCACGGTTCTGGTTCAGAAGCAGAATCGGTTCGCCCGCGGCATTCACTCGGGCGCGCAGCCGAGAGGCTTGGAACTCCATTAAGGCAACCAGCCCATGCACTTCCGGCTCTCGCGGGATCAGTTCCGCCAGAACCCGTCCGAGGCGCAAGGCGTCTTCGCACAGCGCCGGACGCACCCAGTCGTCGCCCGCCGTGGCAGAGTAGCCTTCGTTGAAGATGAGATAGATCACTTCCAGCACTGATGATAAGCGGGCGGTGAGTTCGGCGCCGCGCGGGGCTTCGAACGGTACCCGCTTTTCGGCGAGAGTGCGTTTGGCGCGCACGATTCGCTGGGCAACGGTCGCTTCCTGCACGAGAAACGCGCGAGCGATCTCCTCTGTGGTCAACCCGCCGAGCAAACGGAGGGTTAGGGCAATGCGCGCCTCGGTGGAGAGAACGGGATGACAGGCCATGAAGATCAGGCGGAGGAGGTCGTCGCCAAATTCGTCGTCCACTGCTTCATCCAACTGCGCCACGGCAGCAGCCTGCTTCGCTTCGGCTTCGCGGCCGAGTTCCTCTTGCCTCCGTTCGAAAAGCTGATTACGGCGCAGAACGTCGATCGCTCGGTGTTTCGCGGCGGCGGTGAGCCAAGCGCCCGGGTTTTGCGGGATACCGGACGACGGCCACTGCTCCAGCGCGGCAACCAGGGCGTCCTGCGCCAATTCTTCGGCCAGGCCGATATCGCGCACGATTCGTGCGATTCCAGCGATCACCCGGGCCGATTCGATTTTCCAGACCGCAACAATTGCGCCATGAACATCCGTGCGATGAACGTCGCTCCCTGACACTGCTAACAATCACAGCATCTTTGGGAGCGATGCCGCAAGAGCGAGCGCGCCGGACGTTTGGCCGCTGTCTTGGAGAAACGAGCGGCATGGGACCGCTCCCTAGCGGTCGCGGCTCCGATCTGGGTGTTTTACTTCTTTACCGGATTGCCGACCTGGGCCTGCATTTCAGGATATTTCGCCGCGGCCTCCTGGACGTCCGCCGGAAAATCGGCAAATTCCTGCACCTGGCGCACCTCGATTACCTCGTTGGGTGAGGCGGGACACCGGCAGGCCCATTGAATCGCTTCTTCCTTCGATTTCACCTGAATCATCCAGTAGCCGCCGATGACTTCCTTGGCTTCGGCAAAGGGACCATCTGTGACGGTCGGCTTTCCGCCTTCGAAGGATACGCGGACCCCCATGGAAGGCGGATGGAGTCCATCGAGGGCCAGCAGAACGCCTGCTTTCTGGAGAGATTCGTTGTACTTCATCATGGCGGCGACCGCTCCGGGATCGGGCACAGTTCCCGGCGCAGCCTTTTCGTAGCCTTTGGGGATCATCAGCATCATGAATCGCATGGGATTTTCCTTTCTAGGCCTTGCCTGACTCGGCTGCCGGCTCTTCGTACAACTGGCGAATTTCGCACTCGCCTCCGCCGGCGACTTCCAGGAAATTCTTGGTCAACTGGATCGCCTCCTGCTTCGAGGCGGCCTTGATGATCGCGAAGCCACCTACCACTTCTTTTGTTTCCGCGAACGGTCCGTCTGTTACGGTAAATTTCCCATCTTCAGACAGGCGGACGCGCGCCCCAAGCGACGTGGGGAGGCACCCCTCGGTCGATAGCAGCCACCCCGCTTGAAACGCTTCCTCAACCAATTTCCCCATCTTGGCCATCGCCTCCTGAGTGGGCGGCTGCTCAGGCCTCCCGGGTTTGTAAATGGACAAAAATCGCATCGTTGTTCTCCTCTTTGTTTAGTGGGAACCGGCTTGAATTTCCCGGCTCTATTGGGACGTCGAACGGCGCAAGGCGAAATCGACAAGCGGGGCGAAATTTTTTTCGCCGACAACCACTTGCAATTTACAAGTAATCCTGTTACGTTCGGACTTGTCCGGTAAAGGGAAACTACGGCCGCGGTCGGGCTGCCCGGTGGGCATCTCGCTGGATGTTTTTGGGGACCGCTGGTCGCTGCTGATTGTGCGCGACATGATGGTTCGCGGGCTACGCACGTTCAAGGATTTTCTCGAATCGGGCGAGGGTATCGCAACTAACGTGCTGACTGAGCGGTTGCGGCGGTTGGAAGCGGCGGGAATCGTAACGGCGGAGCGGGAAGCCGCCGACGGGCGGAGGGTGAACTACCGGTTGACCGAAAAAGGCATCGACCTGGCGCCGGTGCTGCTGGAGTTGCTTTTGTGGGGCGCGCGGCATGAACGGACGTCAGCGCCGTGCGATTTAACGATGCGCCTGGAGAAACACCGGGCGGAAATTCTGGCGGAAGTGCGGCGGCGATGGGAGCAGGGGGATGTGACGCCGCTATTGCCGCCATTTGAGACCAAAACGAGGAGGAAAGTAAAACAGTGAGCAAAGTGAGAGTATTGGCGGGGACGCGCAAAGGCGCGTTTATTCTTACGTCGGACGGGAAGCGCGAAAACTGGCAGGTGAGCGGGCCGCATTTCGCCGGCTGGGAGATCTATCATCTGAAAGGCTCGCCGGCCGATCCTGACCGGCTCTACGCTTCGCAATCGAGCGGCTGGTTCGGCCAGCAGGTGCAGCGCTCGAATGATGGCGGGGAAACCTGGGAGCCTGTAGGAAACAAGTTTGTCTACGAGGGAACCCCTGGCACGCACATGTTCTACGACGGCAAGCCGCATCCGTGGGAGTTCAAGCGGGTATGGCACTTGGAGCCGTCTCTGAACGATCCGGATTTCGTCTATGCCGGAGTGGAAGACGCCGCCTTGTTCCGCACCACCGATGGCGGCAAGGACTGGGAGGAACTTCCCGGATTGCGGCAGCACGAATCGGGACCGCGGTGGCAACCCGGCGCGGGCGGCATGTGCCTGCATACGATTCTGCTCGATCGGGCGAACACCGGCCGGATGTACATCGCCATTTCCGCTGCCGGCGCGTTTCGGAGCGATAACGGTGGGGAGACCTGGAAACCGATCAATCGCGGTCTGCGGTCGCTGTTCCTCCCGGATCCCGAGGCTGAAGTGGGTCACTGCGTTCACAGGATTGCGATGCACCCCTCGCGGCCGGACGTGCTCTTCATGCAGAAGCACTGGAGTGTGCTGCGCAGCGATAATGCAGGCGATTCCTGGGAGGATGTCAGCGGGAACCTGCCGGGCGATCATGTGGTCTATCCGCAAAAGGACGGCACTTCTAAGGAGGTGGATCTCAAGGCTTTCGGCTTCGTAATCGACGTGCATGCGCACGAGCCGGAAACCATCTATGTTGTCCCCATAAAGAGTGATGGACACCACTTCCCGCCCGAAGGCAAGTTGCGCGTGTATCGCAGCCGCTCCGGCGGCAACGAGTGGGAGCCGCTCAGCAAAGGCCTGCCGCAGAAAGACTGCTATGTGAATGTTCTCCGGGATGCGATGGCAGTCGATTCGCTCGATAAATGCGGGATTTACTTCGGCACCACTGGCGGCCAGGTGTATGCCTCCGCCGATGCCGGCGAGACGTGGAAAGCGGTCGTGCACGATCTGCCGGCGGTGCTGTCGGTCGAGGTGCAGACAATCCAATGATCCGGGTCATCCTGCCGGGGCACCTGAGGACACTGGCGCGGATCACCGAACCTGAAGTGAAGCTCGAGGTAGCGGGCGCCGTGACGCAGTGCAGCGTGCTGGATGCGCTCGAAGCCCGCTTCCCGGTGCTCGCGGGCACGCTGCGCGATCACGTCACCCGCGAGCGGCGCGCGTTCGTGAGATTCTTCGCCTGCCAGGAGGACCTCTCGAACGAATCGCCAGACGCCCCCTTGCCCGAAGCGGTTGCTTCGGGCAAGGAGCCGTTTCTTGTCATTGGCGCCATCGCAGGCGGATAGGCGGCGGCGACAAGATCGCCGGCGCTTCCAGGAAGGGCCCGCTCTACCATTGCTATCCTGGGACTATTCCCCATGCAAATTGACGCGATTTATGAACCTGGTCGGTTCGAGCCGCATTGGGCGCAGTGGTGGATCGATCGGGGCGTGTTTCGGGCGGGGGTCCGGGACGGCGCCTCCGGGAGCGCACGGCCTTTCTCGCTGGTGATTCCGCCGCCGAATGTGACCGGATCGCTGCACATCGGCCACATGCTCGAGCATACCGAGATCGATGTCACCATCCGCCGGCATCGCATGCTTGGCGAGAATACGCTTTGGCTCCCCGGCACCGATCACGCCGGCATCGCAACGCAAATGGTCGTGGAGCGCAGCCTCGCCGATCAGGGTATTCGCCGCCAGGACTTGGGCCGCGAAAAATTCGAACAGCGCGTCTGGGAATGGAAGGCGCAGTACGGCGACACCATCAAGCGGCAGATGATCCGGTTGGGGGCGAGCTGCGATTGGAGCCGCGAGCGATTCACGCTCGATCCAGGCCTATCCGCCGCCGTTCGCGAAGTTTTCGTCCGGCTCTACGAAAAGGGCCTGATCTATCGCGGCGAATACATGGTGAACTGGTGCCCGCGCTGCCAGACTGCCATTTCCGATCTGGAAGTCGCGCACGCCGATGTGCAGGGCCATCTCTGGCACATCCGCTACCCGGTGAACGGCATGCGCGATCGGTATCTGGTGGTAGCTACCACGCGCCCCGAGACCATGCTCGGCGACACTGCCGTAGCTGTGAATGCGAAGGACGAACGCTATTTCGATCTGCATGGCAAGACTGTGCAACTGCCGTTGATGGACCGAGAGATTCCAATCATCCTCGACGATCTGGCCGACCCCGCTTTCGGCAGCGGTGCAGTTAAAGTGACTCCCGCGCACGACCCGAACGATTTTGAAGCGGGCCGCCGGCACAATCTGCCGAAGATTCAAGTGATCGACGAGCGCGGCTTCATGACCGCGGAGGCTGGCGCGTACCAGGGCGAAGACCGCATGGACGCGCGGCGGCGCGTGGTGGCGGACCTGGAAGCCCGCGGACTGATGGCCAAAATCGAAGATTACCCGCTGAGCATCGGCAAGTGCGCCCGCTGCCAGACGGTGGTCGAGCCGCTGGTTTCGACGCAATGGTTCGTGCGCACCAAACCGCTGGCGGAAAAAGCCATTGAGGTGGTGGAATCCGGCCGCATCCAGTTCGTGCCGCCTAACTGGGTGAAGACGTATTACGAGTGGATGTACAACATCCGCGACTGGTGCATCTCACGTCAGCTTTGGTGGGGCCACCGCATTCCCGCCTGGCATTGCCGCGAGTGCCGCGAGATTTTGGTGGCGCGCGAGGCGCCCGAGAGCTGCGCCCGCTGCGGGGCAACACACCTCGAGCAAGACCCGGACGTGCTCGATACCTGGTTCAGCTCAGGGCTGTGGCCGTTTTCGACGCTTGGATGGCCGGAGCAGACCCAGGACCTTGCAACGTATTACCCCACCTCGCTGCTGATCACAGGCTTCGACATCCTCTTTTTCTGGGTGGCGCGCATGATCATGATGGGCGTGGAATTCATAGGCGACGTGCCCTTCCGCCAGGTTTACATTCATGGCCTGGTGCGCGACGCCGAGCGGCAGAAGATGTCGAAAACGCGCGGCAACACGATCGATCCGCTTGTGGTCACGGAAAAGTATGGGACCGACGCGGTGCGTATGGCCCTGCTGCAAGGCGCGGCCCCGGGAACCGATATTGTGCTCAGCGAGGAGCGCATGGCCGGCTCCCGCAATTTCGCCAACAAGATCTGGAACGCGGCGCGCTTCCTGCTCGGCCGGATGGAAGCGGCGAAAGTGGAGCCGTGGCTGCCGGAATCTCTGGAAACGTTTCTGCCGCAGCCCTGCGCCGATACGCTCGAAGTTCCGGTTGAAGACCGATGGATTTTCAGCCGCCTCAATAATGCTGCCGAGCAGGCCAACCGCGCCATCGAGCAGTACCGCTATCACGAGTTCGCACAGATCGTGTGGCAATTCTTCTGGCACGAGTTCTGCGACTGGTACATCGAGCTGAAGAAACTGCGCTTCCGCGACAATACCGGCCTGAACAGTGACTGGCGCAACGCTCTTGCAGCATTTGAAACCGCTCTGCGGCTGCTCCATCCCGCAATGCCTTTTCTAACGGAAGAGCTTTGGCAACGGCTGGCGGCCGGACGCGCGGACCGGCCGGAATCGATCGCTCTGGCCTTTTACCCGCAGTATCGCGCCGAGGCGACGGACCACGCCGCCGAACGTGAAATCGGGATACTGCAGGAAGTGGTTACGATGGCGCGCATCTTGCGATCCGAAAGCAAGCTGGACCCGAAGCAACAACTTGAGGGGACTTTGTATTCGCGGAACGATGCCCTGGAACTCGCCCGCCGCCATGTGGAAGCGATTCACAGGCTTGCAAACGTGAAGTTGGAATTCGCGTCCGGAACCGCTTCGTACGGTCGCGGCTCGGAAGGAGCATCAGTGGCTTCCCGGTCTACTGCCGAATTAGATCTCGTGCTGCGGCTCCCGAAGGCGCAAGAAGAGGCGCAGCGCAAGCGACTGGAGAAAGAACGCGAGCAGCTCGCCCGTAATATCGAAAATTCGCGTAGCCGCCTCGCCGATCAGGTGTTCCTGGAGAAAGCGCCACCCGAAGTCGTCGAGACTATGCGCAAGAAGCTGGCTGACTACGAAACGCAGTTGCTGAAAATCGGCGGCGCGCTATGACGGAGATCGTCCGGCTTGCCCTCGAAGAGGACATCGGCGCGGGCGATGTCACCACGAAGGCATGCGTGCCGGAATCGCGCGAGGCGTTTGGGCGATTTCTGGCGCGGGAACCGCTTGTGGTTGCCGGTCTTGGCCTGCTGGATGAAATCTACACGCTTCGGGGCGGGGTGGAGGAACTGGTCCTGCTCCGGTCGGATGGCGATCGCGTCGACAATAGCGATATCCTTGCCACGGTGAGAGGCCGCGCGCGCACACTGCTCGAATGCGAACGCGTGGCGCTGAATTTTTTGCAGCGGCTGAGCGGAGTGGCTACGATGGCGCGCTGTTTTGCCGATGCCGTGGCCGGCACCGGCTGCAAAGTGCTCGATACGCGCAAGACCACCCCCGGAATGCGCTCGCTCGAGAAGCAAGCCGCGGCAGCGGGCGGGATTGTCAATCATCGAATGGGCTTATATGATGCCATTCTGATTAAGAACAACCACATCGCAGCAGCAGGCGGCGTGCGCGAGGCCATCGGGAGAGCACGCCCATCCGGGCTGCCCATCGAAATTGAAGTGCGGACCAAGGCCGAATTGTCCGAAGCGCTGGAGTGCGGCGCGTCCCATCTGCTGCTGGATAATCTTTCGCCCCAGCAAGCGGCTGAATGGGTGCGCGAAATCGGCGGCCGGGCCAAGGTGGAATTATCGGGCGGCATTACTTTGCAGAATGTTGCTGCCTACGCGCGCGCGGGCGCCGATTTCGTTTCCTCCGGCGCAATTACTCATTCCGCCCGAGCTATGGACATCAGCTTCCGGCTGGAGCTGGTGTGATTCCAATCGACGTGGAGCGTTTACGGCGCGGGTTGCCGGGGCGCGCGATCGAATATTACCCGATCGTGGACTCCACGATGCGAGTAGCGGCCGGGCGCCCCTTGGGAAGTGTGATTCTGGCCGAAGAGCAGACCGCGGGCCAGGGCCGCCATGGCCATTCCTGGCATTCGGAGCCGGGGACGGGCATTTATTTATCCATCGTGCTGCGCCCCGCGCCTCTACTGACCATGGCTTTGGGCTTGGCAACAGCCGAAGCGATTGCGGCAGTTACCGGCATCGCCTGCGATCTTCGCTGGCCGAATGACGTGCTGGTGGGCGGCAAAAAGGCTGCGGGGATTCTGGTGCAGTTGAGCGATGGCGTGGCGATCGGGGGCATCGGCATCAACGTGAACCAAACCGCATTCCCGGTGGAACTGGCGGGGATCGCCACGTCTTTACGGATCGAGGCTTGGCGGCAATACTCGCGGGAGGAGATTCTGCTGGCGCTGATTCCGGCGATCGACAGCTTTGCCGGCTTGCCCGACGAAGCCATCCTCCGGCTGTTCGCGCAGGCATCGAGCTACGCTTGCGGGCGGCGCGTAGTGGTCGAGCAGCCGGAAGGCGTTGTTCGCGGTGTGACTTGCGGCCTCACCGACGCGGGCTATCTTCGTGTGCGTCAAGAAAATGGAACCGATACAGTAATTGTCGCGGGAGGAGTGCGTGCTGCTGGCGCTTGACGCGGGGAACAGCAACATAACCATTGGCGCCTTTGAAGGCCGCAACCTGGTGGCGCATTGGCGCTTGCGCACGGTGCAGGATCAGACCGCAGACGAGTGGGGCATCCTGCTGAGCAACCTGTTTGTGCCCGCAGGCCTGGATATTTCGAGTGTGCACGGCATCATCATCGCGAGTGTGGTGCCGCCGATCGATAGCACTCTGGCCGCCATGACCCAGCGCTATTTCCGCACGGAAGCCGCGTTCGTTACACCGCAGAGCAATATCGGATTGAAGGTCCGCTACGATAACCCGAGTGAAGTTGGGGCGGACCGGCTGGTGAACGGAGCTGCCGGATTCTATAAATACGGCGGGCCATGCGTGATCGTCGATCTGGGAACCACGATCAACTTCGATGTGATTTCGGCGGAGGGCGAATACCTCGGCGGCGCCATCGCGGTGGGGATCGGTATCGCTGTCGACGCGCTTTTTTCCAAAACCGCGCGGCTTCCGCTGGTCGATTTCCGGCCGCCGAAAGATGTGGTTGGGACAAACACCGTGGCCAGCATGCAATCGGGCCTGTATTTCGGCGCTATCGGAATGATCGATGGAATACTCGAGCGGATCGTAAACAAGCTCGGCCCCGAAACGAAGACCGTTGCTACCGGGGGCCAGGCGCGGCTGATCGTAACCGGCTCGCGTTATCTGAAAGCGGTGGATGAACATCTTACGCTCGAGGGTTTGCAGATGATCTGGGAACGGAACCATCCGCAGTAAGCATGCTTGCTAGTAAGCATGCTTGCTATGCTATGCTTGCTTTTTCTGCTGGTTATGCTATTATCTAGCTATGAAAACCGGTAACACAGACCGCATCCGCGAATATACCCAGCGGGAGTACATCGAACCGGCTCGCAAACGTGGCGATATCACGGTTCGAATTGTGGCGGGAGATATCCAAAAGGCCTTGGGACTGCACAACCGTTCTCCCCAGGTTTGCAGCGCCTTGCGTTCTCGTAAGTTTTTGGAAGAAAATCACTTAGCTTTGGCTAAGCCACCGGAAGGCCCCCCCAGCGGGATGAGCACTACGATGACGTTCACGTATCGGCTCCTGGATGACGGAAAGGAACGGCAACAGAAGCCCGATCCCCTGGCCCGTTTCTGGGGTATTGGGAAGGAAGTATTCGAGGCCCTCGGTGGCGGCGAAGCTTTCATCCGCAGCGAACGGGAGAACTTCTACGGTTCGAAGAAGGAACATCCGTGACCTTAGTCTACTGGGACACGATGCTATTCGTGTACTGGTTGGAAGCTCATCCCACCTTTGGCTTGCGAACGAAAGAGATCTGGGACAAGATGCTGGAACGCGGGGACAACCTTTGTACCAGCATCTTTACTATTGGAGAAGTTCTGACCGGTTTTTATAAACGCCGTGATCGCGAGAGGGCTTCCGAGGCTCGCGAGATGTTTCAATTGCCGGATATTCGTATCCTGCCATTTTCTTTGGAGGTGATGGAGCGCTACGCGCAGATCCGAGCCGACCAGCGCCTCACTCCCGCCGATGCGATCCATCTGGCGACTGCCTCGGTGGCCAGAGCGAACTTATTCCTGACCAACGACGCGGCCATAGCGAAGCTGACGGTTCCCGGAATTGATTTTGTCGCCGGGCTCAATGTGAATCTGTTTTGAGCGAAGACTGGGTCTACAACTACTTCAATTACTTCACGGAAATCGAAGAACATTTTCAAAAGGCGCGGGGCACCAGCCTGTTCCTGCTTTCGCCGCTTGATTGGGCGCTGATCGAAGCCTGGAAAAACGGGGGTGTTCCGCTCGAAGCGGCGCTTCGCGGCATCGATACGGCGTTTGCGAAGTGGCGCAGCCGCAAAGTGAAGACGCAGATGGTCAATTCGCTAGCCTTCTGCGCACAGGCAGTGCTGACCGAAGCGCAATTGATGGCGGGAACAGCGCAGCCGGCGCGCGGCAAGGCGGTGTCGCCATTTTCGATTAATGAGTTGCGGGACTACCTTCTAGGCAACGCGACCGAAATGGGAGCCGAGCATCGAGAGATCGCTCAGGCACTCGAACGGCTGGCCGGCGAGATGGAACAGCATCATCAAGACCTGGAAGGGCTGGAGCAGCGGCTCACGGTATTAGAAGAAAAGCTAATCGCGGAACTGCGCGCGGGCCAGACCGAAGAGCAGTTGCTCGAAGCGCGGCGCGAACTGGACCGGCAGCTTCGGCCGTATCGCGGCAAGATGACCGCCGATCAGCTTGCGATGCTGGAGAAGCAATATCTGGAGCGGAACCTGTTGGAAAAGGCCGGCCTGCCGCGATTGAGTTTGTTCTATATGCGGTAGGCCGGACGGTCAGCTTCCGTGGCTCACGGTCGCTGGCTGCCGCTCATACGTCCCGGGCACAGCGCGGGAGGCGATCACCAGACGGTTCCAGCCGTTGATCCCGATCACGGCCAGCGTGAGATTGATCAGTTCCACTTCGTCGAAGTGCTGCCGCACACGCTCGTAGACATCGTCGGGGATGTGAGTCTGGGAAACCAGGGTTACCGATTCCGTCCATTCGAGGGCAGCACGCTCCCGCTCGGAAAAGAACGGCGTTTCGCGCCAGGCGCTCAGGGCGTAGAGGCGCTGCTCGGTTTCGCCCTCCGCGCGGGCATCTTTGCTGTGCATGTCGATGCAGTACGCGCAACCGTTGATCATGGACGCGCGCATCTTGACAAGTTCCACCAGTCGCGGTTCCAGGCCGCTCTGTTTGACATAGCGATCAACCGCGGACATGGCCTGTACTACGCCATGAGGCGCCCTTTTGTAATCGATTCTCGGTTCCATGACTCCCTCCTCGTAAGGGATGCGCGAACCGAACTCTGAGACTCAGCGCGGGTACAGTACTACTTCAGCGGGTTCAGTCCGCCCTTAATGTGGCCTTCGAGGAAGTCCTTGTTGTTCTCCTCGCAGGAATATTCCATGATTTGCCAATCCGGCCGCAAGGTGAACACCCGGCTGTTTTTCCAGGGATGCGTAAATATTTTCGGATCGTCGACGGTGACTTCGTAGTTGATGTGGCCAAGGTCGGGACGTTGGAATCGCTCGATGAAGTGCACCTGATCACTAAGCGGATGGCCAATGGTATCGAGCCGTGTTTTACCGTTGAAGTTCACGGTGTCGAC
Source organism: Bryobacteraceae bacterium (assembly GCA_036557125.1). Taxonomy (GTDB): domain Bacteria; phylum Acidobacteriota; class Terriglobia; order Bryobacterales; family Bryobacteraceae; genus PSRJ01. Next base: position 36,224 of record DATBID010000268.1, read on the forward strand.
CACAAGCGTATCGCCCTCCCAGTGACCGACCGAGTCGCCGAACCAGGTGGCGACGATGTCGCGATGCTTGCGGCCATCGAGCGGAAAAACCTTGAACCAGGTATTCTGCTCGTAAAGCAATGCCAGAAACTGGCCGCTCTGCATGATCTGGATCGGGTCTGGGGAATTCATGGAACGCATCAGTCCGAACGGGAGACAACTGCCTGTATAATCCCCCTTGGCGGGATCGTAAGCTTCCCACAACTGTTTGCCCAATTCGGTGAACGGGAGCAGTTTGTGCGGCGGCATTGGATTCCCGTTGCGCCCTTTCTGGCCCTCGGTTTTTGGATCATTGGGCAGCGATGGGTCGGCAACCTGCGTTTTTCCGTCCGCCGAGGTGACGGTCATATCAGGGACATAAGGCCGCTGCCATAAGCCGCTGAAATCGGGCTTCCCGTTCAGCTTGGGAGCGGGGCCTTCCGGCGGCTTCGGAGCCGGCTGCGTAAAAGCGGGCAGCGCCCCAACCAGGAGCGCTGCCGCGGCAAAACCAATTTTCATTTCTTTCGATCTCCCAACAAGGGTTCTTGGAATCAGAGCAACCGGACGCTACTGCGCGCCGCCGCCCCGCCGGGCGTTCGGTCCGCCATCTTCGGCCGATCCGGCGAATACGCTCCGCCCATCGGGCAGTTTCACCGAGCGCGAATTGATGGTGTTCGTTCCGTCCTTCGCCTTGAAGCCCTCTACAGTGACCTGGTCGCCGATCTTCAAGGCATCTTTGGTCCAGCCGTTGCGGGTCAGGGAATTCGGAGGACCTCCTTCACACTGCCAGTGGGTAACACTGCCACTGTCGTCCTTCACATCCAGGTAAACCCAGATGTGCGGATTCATCCAATCGATCTTAGTCACTGTGCCCTTTAAGGTAATTGGCTTGTTGCCATCGTATTCCGCCGCAAATGAGTGGTGAGCGATGGCGGGCGCTGCAGTCAGCAGCAAGCCCAACCCCGCAACCATCAAACCGAAATTAACTTTCATGAGCCGCCTCCTCTCGAATTGCTACCTGCTACTGTTGGGGTCCGCCCTCTGACGCAGCAGAGCCTGCAAAAACCTTCCGCCCATCGGCCAGCGTGACCCGCCGGGCGTTGGCAAGCGCGGAGCCGTCTTTGGCAAGATATCCTTCCACGGTTACCTGATCGCCCGCCTTGAGCGAGTCGCGTTGCCATCCCTGCCGCTTCAAAACGTTCGGGCTGCCCAGTTCAAAATTCCAGTTCTTTACCGTGCCGCTCTCGTCCTTGACGTCCACGTAGAAACGGGCATGCGGGTTCATCCACTCGACCTTGGTTACCGTTCCTTGAACCGTGATCTTTTTGCTCGCGTCGTACTCGGCCTCAAAAGAGTGGTGCGCAAACACAGGAACGGAAACAAGCAAACCCACACCCGCCACCAGAACGCTCAGTTTCGATCTCATCAATTGAACAACCTCCCCTATTCCGCGCCCATCAGGGCCATCGGATCAACTCGCGTCGCCTGATATGTGGCGAAATCTCCGGGTGGATGGTTACAAACCACCTACGCACCTGCGGCTCGGTGTTTCCCAGACCCGCCGATCACCGATTACGAATATCAAGTACGGCTTCCGATGTCAAGTTGAGATGCAAAGCTGAGGAGGTGGGCGCCGTTGCCGACAACCAGCATGGTTTGTGCTCCACCCCCCGCTGGAATGCCAAATGCAACGTCCCTCGGGACGGATCGGTATGCCAGAGGAACCGCGCGCAGGCCTGCTTACCCCGTCGAAGAAACCCGAAGGCGATCGTCCTGGAAAC